>DASWRS010000306.1:0-27914 GCA_036403075.1 Kofleriaceae bacterium | reverse complement strand
CCGACGGCGGCTCCCCGCCGGAGACTGGATGATGTGGTATGAATGAGAAAAACAGATGAGCGTCGTTCGCGGCATTATCGTATTCAGCCTGACCGCATGTTGCGCGCTAGAGACAACCATGCACACCCCGCGAGGAGAAATACCACCCCAGCCAAGGGCGGCCGTCCGCATCGAGCGAAACGAGCTCGATGCGGCGACGTTGATCGACCCCTACCGCTGGATGGAAGACGTCGCGTCCCGCGAGTTCCAGGCGTGGGCAAAACAGCAGAATGCCCACACGAGAGCCACGCTCGACCGCCTGGACCTGCGAGACGAGTTGCTCGATCGGATCCGCGTGTTGGCGGCCGGCCGGGATGAAGTGAAGAACATCAAGACGCGCGCGAGGCGACAGTTCTACTTGAAGCGACCGGGTGCTGCGGACACCTTCAAGCTGTATGTTCGCGATGGAGGAGTTGGGCAGGAACGAGTGCTGTTGGACCCCAAGGCCACGATACCAGGCGCTTCGGCCTCCATCGACTTTTACGAACCTTCTCAGGACGGTCGCCGCGTGGCCTTTGGCGTGTCGATGAACGGCTCGGAAGATGCCGTGCTGCGGCTCCTCGATGTGGATACCGGGAAGCTCCTGCCCGACACGATCGATCGTGCGCGGCACGCCGAGCCGCGCTGGCTGGCCGACGGGCGTTCGTTCTTTTACCGGCGAAACCCCAAGGTGTCGCCCGATGCCGCAACAGCGGCAAAGTATGAAGGCTCGCGCGACTACCTCCACGTCCTGGGAACCGCTCCTGATAATGACGTTGCCGTCTTTGGTTACAACGTCTCGCCGCGTGCGTCAGTCGATGCCGCCGACTCGCCATACGTGTTTTTATGGCCGGGTTGCTCGTACGTGTTCGGTCTGGTTCAGCATGGTACGAGCAACGACCTGACGGTCTATGTCGCCCCGCTGTCCAGCATCGATGGTGGGAGAACACCCTGGAAGAAGATCGCGGACGTCGAAGATCAGGTGCTCGATCTGGCCGTTCACGGCAACGATGCGTTCCTGCTGACGCATCGCGGAGCGGCGCGATCCAAAGTCGTTCGCACCAGCCTCGAAGCACCCGATCTTGCGCGCGCCGACACGGTCATTGCTCCTGGCGAGGTCGTGGTCAGCGAACTGGCGGCGGCGAGCGACGCGCTGTACGTCCGCACGCTTGATCGCGGAATCGGGCGAATCGTGCGCGTTCCGTATGACGGAACAGCGGCGAGATCGCTGGCGCTACCGTTCGAGGGGACTATCGCCGATCTCGTCTCCAACCCGGCGGCGGCCGGCTTCGTGTTTCAGCTACAATCGTGGACGCGGCCGAAGATGTACTATTCGTACAATCCGTCACGGGATCGCTTCATCGACCTAGGTCTCCCCTCGCCGGGGTGTCAGCAAGTTCCGGATCTCGAATCGGTAGAGACAAAAGCACGAAGCAAAGACGGAACGATGGTGCCGCTCTCGATCGTGTACTTGCGCGGTCTCGATCGCAAACACCCCCATCCGACGTTACTGTCCGGCTATGGCAGTTACGGCGTGTCGATCAATCCCACCTTCGATCAGCGTCGGCTGGCATGGCTCGAGAACGGAGGCATCTATGCCGTCGCTCACGTCCGTGGTGGCGGCGAGTACGGAGAGGAGTGGCACCTCGCCGGCATGAAGCAGAACAAGCAGAACACCATAGACGACTTCATCGCATGTGCCCGATTCTTGATTGGCGAGGGTTACACCTCGACCAGGCATCTCGCAGGCGAAGGCACCAGCGCAGGCGGCATCACCATCGGCGGCGCGATCACGCAGCAGCCGGAGTTGTTTGCGGCGGCGCTGGTGAAGGTCGGGATCGTGGATGCGTTGCGCTTCGAGACGACGGCACTGGGACCGCAGAACGCGCGTGAATTCGGCTCGAGTGCCGTGCCGGAGGAGGTGAAGCCACTATACGACATGAGTCCATACTACCACGTCGTCAGCGGTACTCGTTACCCCGCCGTCCTGTTGACCGGTGCCGCCCATGACGCCCGCGTCCCTGTTTGGCAACCAGCAAAAATGGCGGCTCGTCTGCAAGCGGCAACCGCGAGCGGTAAGCCGATCCTGCTGCGACTGGAATCCGGCGGCCACGGCTATGGGTTCGGGACAACGAACTCGCAACTCAGCGAAGAGTTGGCGGACTGTTATGCGTTCTTGCTCTGGCAGCTCGCGAATGGCCCGCTTCGACCTCACAAGAAAGCGACCCCGACGTGCAGGACTTCGAAGAACTAGGCGCTGAGATCGAGCACGCCTGGCGCGATGCGCAGTACCGCACTGAAGAGCTCGCCCCAATCGCGCAAGCTGCACTTGAGAAGCGAACGCTGCCGGCAAGCACGTCGATCGAGCGGATCTTTCGCTGGTTCGTATCATCGCCGCAGATCCCACACCAGCCGCCGCACTTCGCGTTCGGCGATCCACCGATCCAACTTTACTCCGGCCGCCGGTTCTACATCGAGGCGCTATTCTGGACCGACGGCACCACCTCGATTCATCAGCACAGCTTCTCGGGGGCATTCCAGGTGCTGCTGGGTGGCAGTATCCACACAGCGTATACGTTCGATCGTAAGGAGGTGATAAATCGCGAACTGCACCTGGGAACTCTCACGGCTGGCACATCGGAGCTCCTGCGCCCAGGCGACACACGACAGATCGTTTCCGGCGATCGCTTCATCCATTCACTGTTTCATCTTGAACGACCGTCCCTGACGTTGGTAGTGCGAACGAGGCGTGATGCCGGAACTGATCCGCAGTTTTCTTATCTTCCTCCCGGTATTGCCTATGACCCATTCGTTCCTGACGAGCGGTCATCGCGGCTGTTGCGGCTTCTCGATGTGCTCGACCACCGGCTGCCGGAAACCACGAGATTGCTCGCTGATGCCGTAATGAGCGCAGACTTCGCTTCGGTGGTGGCGATACTCATGCACTGGCATCGCGTCCATTCCATCAACCCTGACGCGTCAGAGGCGTTGCTCTCGATCGTTGAGCGCCGTCATCGTGTGCTGGCGACGAGCTTGCGTCACGCTGTTCAGGAGGCCCGCCGGCAGATGCTGATCATCCACCGGAGACGAAGCAATCATCTTGTGGCGCATCGCTTTTTTCTGGCTTTGTTGCTCAATGTCGGCAACCGTGCGAAGATCTTGCAATTCGTAGAGCAGCAGTTCCCTGGCGCCGATCCGATCGATCTCATCACGAGGTGGATCGAAGAGTTGATGGCGACGCCGGCGACAATGGCCGGAAGTGCGAACGGGAACGGCAGCCTCGAATACGATCTAGGCGAAGCAGAGCTCAAGGTCCTGCACCATCTATTGCAGCAGCGGACACCGGAGCAGATCGTTGCCGCTTTGCGCGAAGAATACGATGACGTCGAGAGCCAGCGGCCTCAAATCCTGAGCTTGTGTGAGTCGCTGACGGGTTCGGCGTTGTTTCAACCACTGTTCCGGATCTCGTGATGTCCACTCTGATATTGAATCCAAACCTGCGGGTTTGGCCCGTGTTGGCCGATGGTCGTGTCGCCGCATATTCCCTGATCGCGCTCGTGAGAGGCCGCGGTCGTCTGCAGAACACTGTCGATATCGCCGCCGCGAGAACGGACGTCACGGACGTACTGAAGGGCTTGGTCGATGCCGACGCCGATCTCGAGGTCGACGAGGCCGCATATGCATCACTGATCGATCTCGGCGTCTTGGTTCACGACGAGGAGGTTTCAAGGCCGGTCACGTTCGCGTGCCGCCTAGAGACAGAGGTGCAGGTCGGTGCCATTGCGATGACGGTGAATCCCGAATTTGAGATCATGATGTTCGATGATTTCGTTCGACGTGAGAGCGGGTTGGCACGCGTTCTCGAACCATGCGAGCATATAGCCGTGGTCACAGATCCGGTGACCGGCGCGCGTTGTCCGTACTGGATCGACGGTCGCGAACACGAACTGCTGAAGCGGTTGGTGCCCGGTGCGCCCCCACCCGCCGATCTCGACCCTGTCCTACTCGGCCAGTTTGCCGCTGCCGATATCGTTATCGATGTGGCCGCTGTGGCTTGTGCCCGCGAGCGCGTGAATGCTGCAGCGGCTCTGTTTGCGAGATGCGGATATGCACAGCTTTCCCATGTGTTGCCAGAAGCCCAGATTGCAGCACTGAACAACTACTATAGGGCCCTTTTGAAGGAAGGGCACGTGTTTCGACACGATCGTCAAGTCCCGCTGCGACACGCACAGCACAATGAGCTGGTGATGCGGTACTATCATCGCCAATTGTGCGACTTCTTCGCGCGTGTCGTCGTCGTGCCGATCAAGCCATCCTACGGATATTTCGCGTCCTATCGCCGTGGCGCGACGTTGGAGAAGCATCGCGATCGCAAGCAGTGCAAGTTCACTGCATCGCTGCTCCTCGACTATCTCGCCTCGCCATCGGATGACCAGGAGTGGCCGCTCTATCTCGAGCTGCCGGCGACGGGCGAGCACGTTGCTGTTGGACTAGAGCCGGGCGGATGCTTGCTGTTCAACGGCTGCGAACAGCCGCACTACCGGCACGAGCTCCGCGGCGAGCGCTCCACGTCGTTTTTCATGCACTATGTTGATGCTACTTTCTCGGGTAGCCTGGAGTAGGCTACGCTCTCCGGCGGACGGTGGTGACGGTGATGGCGGGGGCCGCCAATAGCGAAATTGCTGCATTTAGCCGAGATCGACGGTCCGTGACCCGTCGAGCCGCATGGCCGCTACCCCGCGCGCCAGAACAGGTAGGTCTCGCAGCCCGCGATCGGGCCCTCGGCGACGTAGCCGAGCCTGGCCTCGCGCACAGCGAAGCTCCACTCCTCGCCTTCGGCGACGAGCTCGTAGAACTCGACGTCGGGATCGAAGTCGTGGCGAAACGGCACGCTCGCGAGCGGCCGGATCGTCACGCCGCGCAGCGCATGGCGGTGCACGGTCTCGAGCCGGCTGCACGCGGCGAGCTTGACCGCGCGCGGCGCGTCGGGCTCGACCCCCGGGGCGCGGCGCACCAGCCAGTACAGCCGCGTGCTCTCGATCAGCGCGGGCAAGGCGCACGCGGCGATCCGGCCATCGCGCGCGAACGGCGCATAGGGCGCGCGGCCGTGCGGCAGCCGGGTCCGGCTCTCGAGCTCGGCGAGCACCGGCTCGAAGCTGCCGGCGATGTCGCGGTGATCGTAGACCTGCCGCGCCAGCGCCGGGGCGTCGGCCGGCGCCGCCTGGTAGCCGTGGACGTCGAGGCCGAGCTCGATGACGCGGCCAAACAGCTCGAACGGGTGGACCCCGAGCACGCTGTCGGGGTGGCCGGGACCGCCGGTACGCTCGGGCGCATCGCCGTCGATCTGGGTCAGAAACCAGCGCAGCACGCGGCCGCGGCGCAGGCACTCCTGCGCGCGCAGGCTCTTGGCCACCGAGAGCACGTCGGTCTCGAGGTCGCCGAGCAGGATGTCCTCCCAGCCGGCGAGCAGCTTGCGCAGCCGGCCGGTCAGCTGCGCGAACCACGCCGGCCACGCGGCCAGCGCGATCAGCGGCGGGACATAGCCCGGCCGGATCGCCCAGACGCCGTCTGGGCCCTGCTCGAGCTCGGCGAGCTGGAGCGAGTCGACCGCACCCGGGTGGCCCGGCGCCGTGGTCAGCTCGACGCGCTGGACCACGAGCTCGACCGCCTCGAGATCGCGCGCGGCGTCGTCGTCCTTCTCGTAGGTCGGCTCGGCCAGCAGGTGGGCGTACAGCGCCACGACGCGGCCTTCGGCGCTCGCCAGGTCGAGCGGCGCCGTGCGGGCGTTGCCCGGGATGTCGACGAGCCGGCCGCGCGGCAGGACGACGACCAGCCGGGTCAGCCGCACGATGCCGCCGGCGAGCGCGTCGTCGTCCCAGCCGATCTGGGCCACGCCCCACCCCGCGGGGGCGAGCTGCGCGAACCGGAGCTCGAGCTCGCGCACGAGGCCGAGCTCCTGGCGCTCGAAGTGCTCGGGCAGGAGCGCCTGTCCGAGCCGCCAGTGGACGCGGCACGAGGCACGCGCGCGGGTGCTGCCGGGGTTGGCCATGGCGCGGCCTACGCGGCCAGCTTGTCCTTGGCGAGCTTGCCGACCTGCAGGCCCCAGCCCTTGACGAATGGCTTGGTCTTGCCCTGCGCGAACCGCAGCGCGTAGGTCGCGTTCGCGCCCGGCACGATCTCGAAGTAGACCTGGAACACCTGGACGTCGATGTTGGCCGCGATCGCGGTCGGCTCCTCGGCGATCTGCAGCGCGACCGACTTGCCGCCCTGGGCGTTGAGCTGGCCGGCGACAAAGCCATCCGAGCTCTTGGGGAACGCCTCCTCGAACCACGCCTTGTTCTCGACGTCGTAGTTGACGATCCACCAGCCGAGCTTCTTGATCGCCGTGGTCGACAGCGTGGTCTTCTGCTTGGCCTTGAGCTGGCTCGCGAACTCGGTCGAGACGTAGGCGCCGATGCAGATCGGGTCGCCCGCGCCGCCGCCCCACGAGAAGTGATCGATGATGCCGATGCAGTCGATCGTGCGCAGGCCGTCGTCGTTCTGGGTCGGCGCGGCCTGGGTGTACTCGGGTGCCTCGGCGTTGAACGGCGTGAACACCGAGATCTTGTACTCGTCGGCGTCCTTGGTCGGCTCGGTGCCGAGATCGAGGCCGTTGAACGCGGTCAGGTAGCCGCAGCGCTGCTTGTTGCCGGGGTCCATGAGGAACCCGCTCTTCCAGTCACAGGGTAGGTCGATTGCCATGGATGTCTCCTTGGTCGGAAAATCGGTGTCGGTCAGGCAAGCCGCGCGTCGACGCGCAGGGTGACGTCCATGCCCTCGAACTGGATGTGCGGCTGGACGGTGAGGTTGCAGTCGTACCAGCCGGCCCGGCCGTCGACCGGGACCACGGACAGCGTGTACGCCTTGAACGGGTAGTAGCGCAGCGTCAGATCATCGGGATTGACGATCGTCGTCACGTAGCGCGAGATCCACGCGTCGATCTGGCCCTTGACGTAGTTGGCGTCGGCGCTCGAGCCGACGTTGTCGCGCATCATCCGCTTGAGGTAGTGCGCGAGGCGCGAGATCGAGAACGTGTAGGCCAGGTTGCAGGTCAGCTGCGAGTTCTCCGAGATGTGCGGGTCGACGCCGTCCTGCGGGCGCTTGATCGCCTGGCTCGAGAAGAACACCGCGTCGGTCGAGCCCTTCTTGTGGACCAGCGGGATGAACCCGGCGCTGGCCAGCGCGAGCTCGCCGTAGTCGGGGATGATGACCTCGAGCGGCGGGCGGATCTCGTCGTCGCCGCCCTCGAGCAGGATGCGCGCCAGGTTCTCGAGGTAGCCGCCGCTCTTGACGCCGCGGATGTACTGGCACCAGCCCGAGCCCTCGAACGAGCGCACGAGGTTGCGCGCGAACAGCATCGCCGAGCTCGCCCAGACGTAGCGCTGGGCCTCCTGCTCGGGCGATGGTGGCTCCTCCTTGAACCGCACGACCCCGCCGGCCGAATCGGTCGCCTTGTACGGCCGGCGCGCGATGTAGCGCGGCAGGGTCAGCCCGACGTAGGCGAACTCCTCCTGCTCGCGCAGCGCCGTCCAGGACTCGTCGAGCGCGGCCGAGAAGTCGCGGACCTCCATCAGCCGGCTCATGTCCTCGATGCCGAACACGCTGGGCGCGGCGGCGGCGACGAACGGCGCGTGGCTGTGCTTGCACAACGTCGCCATGCCCTTCAGGAACACGCGATCGTTGTAGTTGTTCTCGAACTCGTAGAGCCCGATCAGCGCGGCGTAGGGCTCGCCGCCGAGCTGGTCGTACTCCGCGGTGTAGACCTTCTTGAACAGCTCGGACGCGGCGATGTCGGCGCCGTTGGTCGACATGTCCTCGGCGATCTCGTCCTTGGCCGCGTCGAGCAGGCTGATCCCGATGTTGGCCGAGAAGTTGGTGCGGTCGACGAGGTCGGAGATCGAGCGCCACTTGCCCTCGAGATCGCGCAGCGCGGGCTGGTGGAACACCTCGTTGAGCTGGAGCGCGATCAGCTCGTTGACCCGGGCGAGCAGGTCGGCAAACGTCTTCTTGTCGACGAAGTAGACCTGGCGATCCGGGCTGGGCTCGGCGTCGGGGCCGTCGCCCTGGTCGCGCCGGGCGTAGTCGAGGTTGCACAGCAGGAGGCCGAACAGCTGCAGGAAGTGCTGGACCCGCTCGCGATCGCGCGCGGCCTTGGCGTCGGCCGGCGTCGCCGGCGTCACCGGTGTGGTCGCCGGAGCGGTGGCCGCGGCGCCGTTGGCGGGGCCGGCGGCGGCGATCAGCTCGGTCGGCTTGGCCGGCAGGTTGTCGGGCGGCAGCACGCTCTTCAGCACGTCGGCGAGGAACGCGTCCACCGTGATGGTGGTGGTGGTGGTCGGCATGTGGGACTGGCCTCCTCAGGTCGTGGGCGCCGGCGTGGGCGTCGGCGTGGGTGCGGGCGGCGGCGGGACCGGCGCGGGCGGCTTGAGCACCGGGGTCGGGGTGGGGGCGGGCAGCGGAGCGTCGGCCATCTCCGCGGCGGTCGGGATCCGCAGCTGCGCCGCCATCTCCTTGGTGAACGCCTGGCGCAGCTGCTCGAGCAGCGCGGCGCGCGGCGGCGAGGTCAGGTCGCGGACCAGCCGTCGAAACTGCTTGTTGTTGTCGACGCAGGCCTGGAGCTCGAGCAGCAGCTTGCGGATCTGGAGCAGGCGCTGGGTCGACGGCACGTGCTGGACGACCTCGCCGGGCTCGAACGACGCCATCGATCGGATCGGGATCGCGACGTCGAACGGCGTGCCGGCCTTGTCGACGTGGTTCGTGATGCCGGTCAGCTTGATCTCGATGCCGAGCTTGGCCATCACCGTGTCGAGGTTATTGCCAGTGAGGTCGTGGATCTTGCGGTCCTCGAGCTCGTCCTTCCTGGCGGCCGGCGGGGCGCCCGGCGCGGGCTCCGGCGCCCATTGCCGCCCGCTCAGGTCACCGACCACCAGGAGCCGCAGCGGCAGCTCCTTCTCCTTGCGCGGCTGGTCGGGCTGCCGCGTGTCGTACGTCAACATGATGCGCGATCTCGGGACCGTGTTCCTTGCGGTCATTGCCACCTCACTCCTGTCATCGTTGAATCATCACTATTGAGGAACGGTCCAGTCCGTCACAATGGGACATAACGTCCGCGTCGCTCGCCGCGACTCGCTAGGACCATTTGTCATCTCGTGCGCGGGCACAGGTCGGGGAAACATGGCGCGGTGCGAGGTGATCGATGTCGAGCGTCATGGATCGGGTGACGGCCACGCTGAGCGGGCTCTCGACGCTCGAGTGGGTGCTGCTCGTCGTCGCGGTGCTCGTCGTGCTCGGGCTCGCGATCGCCGGGTTTCTGTGGTGGCGCCGCCGCAAGGCCGCGCCGGCCGCCGCGGCCCCGGTGGTCGCCGCCGCGCCGGCCCGGCCGAGCGCCGCGCTCGGCAAGCAGCTGGTCGCCGACGCGCGCCGATTTCGCCGCGGCCTGCCCGCGCCGGCGCGCCGCTGCCTCGAGTCGTTCCATCCGATCGTCGTGCTCGGCACCGAATCCTCGGGCAAGGCCGAGATCGTCGAGCGCTTCGCCGGCGTCGCGCAGCGCCGGGTCGAGCTCGGCCCCGGCGCCGAGCTCGCCGGCGGCCAGCTCCGCTGCGTGCTCGGCGGCGACGTGATCGTGTTCGATCCGTCCGAGGAGGTCGTGCGCGCGCCGCGCGAGCTGGTCGACGCCGGGCTGACCCGGGCGCTGGCCCCCGAGCTGCGCCGGCGCACGCCGATCGTCGTGGTGTGCGTGTCGCCCGAGGCGCTCGACAAGCAGACCGAGCCCCAGCTCGCCGAGCTCGGCAGCGCGCTCCGCGCCAAGCTCGACGTGCTCGCGGCGCTGCGCGACGAGCCGTGCACCGTGCGCGTCGTGGTCAGCGACGTGCCCGGGTTCGCGCGGTTCGATGCCCTGTTCCGGCTGCTCCAGCTGCCCGGGATCCCGGCGATCGTGTCGATCGATCGGGTCGACGACGCGGCGCTGCGCGACGCGCTCCTGAGCTACGCCGACGAGATCGGCACGGCGCTGACCCAGCTGAGTCCCGAAGAGACCCTCGCGCTGATCGGCTTCCTCGAGGCGCTGCCGCAGCTGGCCGGCGCGCTGTCGGTGCTGCTCGGCGAGCTGTTCGCGCCCGCCGGCGAGCTCACGCCGCGGCCCGACGGGCTCTACCTGCTGCCGGCGCAGGGCGGCCCGAACCCGCTGGTCGTGCCCGAGGGCCTGCTGCGGCCCGGCGCCAGCCCGCTGCTCAAGCACCGGCTGGTCGCGCTCAGCCTCGCGGTCGCGGGCGGCACCGTGCTGCTCGCGGGCTATCGCCGCGACGCCGAGAAGTGGGACCACGCGGCGGCCGCGGCGACGTCCTACGAGCTCAAGGCCGAGCACGAGCTCGATCTGCGCCTGGCGATCCGCGCCTACACCGGCGGCCGTGCGGGCGGGCTCGTCGACCGGCTCACCCCGGGGTTCTTCGTCGAGGGCCCGCCGGTGGTCGCGTGCTCGTTCGTCGAGCAGGTCCGCCAGGACTTCGTGGTCCCCGCGCTGGGCGAGGCGCTCGCCCCGGCGCCCGAGCAGCGCCGCCCCGAGCACGCGCTCTACCTCGCCGCGCTGCTCTACGCCAGCCACGACAACGATCTCGGCCACCTGGTCACCGACCGGCTCGACGAGTGGGCGACCGCCGTGGGCCTCGAGCGCTCGCTGGTCACCGACTACCTCCACGCCGCGCGGCCGTACCGCGACGGCCGCTGGCTCGAGCGGCTGCCCGAGGCGGCGCAGGCGCCGACCGACGATCACGTCGACGATCGGCTCGCGCGCTTCCTCGGCTTGCTCGCGCCCGACCGGACGTGGAGCCCGGCCGACGTCGCCGAGGCCGGCACGCTCGCCCGGGAGCTGCGCCCCGAGCTCCGCGAGCTCGCGCAGTTCGGCGCGGCCGAGCGCGTGCTCGGCGCGGCGCCGCTCGATCGCCTGGCGCCGGCGTTCAAGGTCCACGCGGCGCGCTTCGAGCTCCTCGCCCAGCTCTGGGACAACCGCGTCGTGCTCGACAAGCTGCTCGAGACCGTGCTCGAGGGCTCGTCCGCCCGGGCGGCCGGCGTGCCGCGGTCGTTCACCGAGCTCGCGGCCGCGCTCGCGCCGCTCCTGGCCGACGCCGCCGCGGCCGCGCCGTCGCGCCTGGTGATCGGCGAGCACGAGTACGTGTTCGATCCGGGCGCGTTCACCCGCGCGGTCCGCGGCGGCGAGATCGAGCGCATCGTCGCCGGCTTCGTCGAGCGCACCCCCGAGGACGGCACCCAGCCGTTCTTCCCGGACCCGGCGCGGTGGAACGACGTGCCGCTCTCGATCCAGTGGCCGGCCGGCGCCTCGGGCGCCGAGACCCACGCGCGGATCTACACCCGCGAGGCGTTCGACCACGAGGTCAAGCCGGCGGTGCTCGCGACCCACAAGCTGCTCGATCGCCTGGCGGATCGCCCGGTGCTCCACGGCGAGCTCGCGCAGATGCTGCAGAAGGCGCTCGAGGGCTACGCCCAAGGCTACGAGCAGGAGCTCGAGCGCCTGATGACCTCGCTGCGGATCGAGCTGTCGTCCGAGGTCGCGGCGCAGCGCGTGCTCCGCGCGCTCGCCGGCCCGCGCTCGGCAATGCGCGAGCTGGTCCGCGTCGTGGCGCACGACGCCGAGCTCGGCCTGGCGAGCGACAAGTCCGGCATGTTCGACGCCATGACCACGGTCGAGGACCACTTCGGCGGGCTCGTGCCGCTGTTCGCCGCCGGCAAGTCGGGCGACCCGTTCGTCGCCTACCAGGACGTGCTGCGCGACCTCGCGGCGCGGATCGGCGCACCGGCCGCGGTCGCCGGCAAGCCGGGCGCCGCCAGGCCAGGCGCGGCCGATGCCGGAGCAGGCGCGGCCGGCGAGGCGCTCACCGCGCGCCTGTCGCCCGCCGGCAGCCTCGCGCTCGCCGCCGCCACCGGCGCCGCCGACCCCGCGACCACGCCGCTCGGCGCGCTCGACGCCTGGCTCGCCGACAAGCCGCTGACCGACGACCTCGCCGCCGTGTTCCGCCTGCCGGTCCGCGCCGGCTACCAGCTGGGGGCGCGCGACGTCGAGGCCGCGCTCGCCGCCTGGGACCGCGAGATCGAGGCCTCGGTCGACGCCGATCTGATGTCGCGGTTCCCGTTCGATCGCCGCTCGGGCGACGATCTCGATCCGCAGACCCTGACCGCGTGGCTCCACCCCAAGCGCGGCCGGCTCGCCGCCGACCTGTTGCCGGCGGTGACCGGGCTGGTCGTGCGCGCCCGCGGCTGGGACGGCCGCGCGCGCCACCGGCCGGCGCACCCGTGCACCGGCGACGACGTGTGCGTGCACGTGCCGCCGGCGCTGCTCGCGACGCTCGATCGCCTCGCCGCCGCGTCGGACTTGTTGTGGGACGACGCCGGCAAGCCGCGCCCGCTCGAGGTCGAGGTCACGCCCCGGCCGTTCACCCTCGCGGCCGGCGCCGGGCCGCTGCCCGAGCTGGTGCGCCTGACCGTCGGCGAGGCCAGCGTGTTCTACTTCAACCAGCGGCCCAAGCGCAGCGTGCTCGCGATCGACTGGACGCGCGACCAGACCGCGTCGCTGAGCGTGCAGATCAAGCAGGACGGCAGCCTGTCCTTGACGCCGCCGGCGGTGGTCGCCTCGGGCACGCCGTGGAGCTTGTTCCACCTGCTCCAGCAGGCCGAGCGCCACGGCGCGACCTACACCTGGCGGGTGCGGCTCGGCCCGTCGCAGCAGCTCGCGGTGAGCTACGACATCGTCGATCGCAGCGCGCAGAGCCTGGGCGGCGCCACCACGCTGGTGTCGCGAGGCCCGAGGTGATCGCGCTGCGCGGCGCGGTGATCGCGCTCGCGGTCGCCTCCGGGGCCGCGGGCTGCGGCGGGGCGGCGCCCCAGGTCCGGCCCAAGCCGCCGCCGGTCCGCCTCGAGATCACCGCCGGCAAGGACACCAACCACGGCGGCCCGCTCTACGTCGTGGTCCGCAAGATCGATCGCGCCGGGTTCCTCGCCGAGGACTACGACGCGATCGCCGACCGGCTGTTCGGCGAGCCGCGCGACCCCTCGGTGCTGCGCAAGGCGATCGTGCGGCCGGGCGAGGTCGTCGCGGTCGAGGCCGATCGCGAGCTCGCCGATGGCGAGATCCTCGGCGTCTACTTCCTGTTCTCGGTCCCCGGCGACGACTGGCGCCTGGCGATCGGCGACGCCAAGATCCAGCGGGTCAAGATCGTGCTCGGCGCCTCGGGCATCGTCTCGGCGGAGCAGCGATGACCGCCGCCGCCCGGCCGCGGCCGCCGCGGGTCGAGATCGACGTCGACGCGCTGCGCCGCAGCCTGTACGCCGCCGACGCCGCGCCGTTCGCCGCGCCGGCCTGGCTCACCGACGCCGCGCTCGATCCCGCCGGGTTCTGGCGCAGCGTCGCGCCCGCGCTGGTCGCCGCCGTCGCGGGCTCGTCGCGCAGCACGCTGTTCGAGCGCTACCAGCTCGCCCACGATCTCGGCGCGCGCCACGCCGAGAGCCGCAGCCCGGCGGTGGTCGCCCACGATCCCGCGGCCGGGTTCACCGCCACCAGCTACGCCGGCCTCGTCGAGGGCGCGAGGGCGCTCGCCGGCGCCTGGCGCGTGGCCGGCGTCACCCCCGGCATGTGCGTCGCGATCGTCGCGCCGGTGTCCGCCGAGCTCGCCACCGCGCTGCTGGCCGCCTGGCACCTCGGCGCGATCCCCGCGCCGGTGCCGGTGTGGGGCCGGCGCTACATCGCCGACCGGCTCGCCGCGCTCGAGCCCGACTTCGTCGCCGCCAGCCGGCCACGGGCGCTGTGGCTCGACGTCCCGGCCGAGACCCGGCTGGCGACGCTGGCGACCGGCGCCGACGGCGGGCCCGGCCTCGCGCACCTCTACGCGCCCGACGAGCCGGCGCTGCGCGTGTTCTCGCCGCTGGGCGACGCGCCGCTCGCGCCATTCGACGTCCCCGCCGAGCAGCTCTACCTGGGCGCGCTGCGCGACGGCGTCGTGTTCTTCGGCCTGGGCGCCGGGCTCGGCGTCGCCGCCCCGGGGTTCTGCGAGGTCCAGGTCGGCCTGTCGCTGCTCCTCACCTGCCTGGTCACCGGCGCGCACTGGCTCGCGATCGACCTGGCGGACGCCTGCCAGCGCCCCGAGCGGGTCTGCGACGGCCGGGTCCACGTCCTGGGCGTCCACCCCGAGCTGCGCGATGCGATCGTCGCCGCCGATCCCGGCGGCGCCGGCCCGCCGCGCTGGTTCCGCAGCCCCGCCACCGCGCACGCCCCCGATGCCTGGGCGCGGCTGCCCACGGCGCGTCCGTTCGCGCGCTCCGCCGGCGCCTGCTACTTCCCGAGCCCGGTCGCCGGCGGCGCGATCACCTGGTCGGCGTGGCGGCGGTCGCCGGCGCTCAACACCGCCGTGCCGGCGCCGGGCCTCGACTGGCAGCTGCTCGATCCGGGCCGCGGCGGCGCGGTCTGTCCCGACGGCAACGGCATCCTGACCTCGACCGCGGCGCCGCCCGAGGCGATCGGCCAGCCGCTGCTCGGCAGGCTCGCGGGTGACAGCCTCTGGGTCGCCAGCATCGGCGCCCACCGCGACGGCCAGCGCCTGCCGGCGATCGAGATCGAGGCCCTGGTCGCGACCCGGCCCGAGGTCTGGAGCTCGGCCCTGGTCGACGATCCGCGCGCCGGCGCCGTGCTCGTCGTGTTCGCGCGCCCCGACCGGCTCGGCGCCGATCAGGCCGCGCGCGACGCCCTGGCCGGCGAGCTCGCCACGCTGATCGCCGACGAGCTCGCGCCCCAGCTCGCGCCGCCGCGCGTCGAGGTGTTCACGCTGGCGCCCCGGCTCGGCGACGACGGCGCGCTCGACCGCGACTGGTGCCGCGGCCAGCACGTCAGCGGCCGGCTCGCCGCCAAGCAGCGCGAGCCGCTGTTCACCACGCTGGCGACCCTGCGCCTGGCGCTCACCGAATGACGCTCGAGATCACGAGAACCAGACACGACCGATCGAGAAAGGCTGTGACCATGGGATTGCAGGTTTGCGCCGGAGGACTCCTGATGTGCACCGGCGGCGTCGCGCCCTCGGCGCTGAACGTGCTGCCGGTCGGGCGCCCGATGTGCGCCGGCCCCGCCGCCAACATCGCCGACGTCGCGCCGATCGTGAACGTCGCGCCGTTCGGCATGTGCCAGCTGCCGTCGAACCCGGCCGTCGCCGCCGCGACCGCCGCCGCGCTCGGCGTGCTGACGCCGATGCCGTGCATGCCGGTCCCCGCCGGCACCTGGACCCCGGGCAACCCCAAGGTCCTGATCGGCGGCCTGCCGGCGCTGACCAGCGACTCCAAGCTCATGTGCGCCTGGGGCGGCATGATCTCGGTGACCCTGCCGGGCCAGTTCGTCGCGGTGGTGGCCTGAATGCCGGGCCCGTTCGACGATGGCGGCCTTCCGCCCCAGCCCCCCGATCCGCCCAAGCCGATCGGACACTACACGCCGTACCAGGCGCCGCCACCGCGCTTCGTTCCGCAGGCGCTGATCAACCTGCAGACCGAGGCGTTTCGCGGTGCGCTGCACAGTGGGCTGCAACCCGACGAGATGGCGATCGACATCATCCACGATCTCGTCGCCCGCAGCGAGCTCGCCCCGCTGCTCTACGAGTCGGTGTTCTTCTACGACGTCGGCGCGCTGCGCGCGCAGCTCGGCGCCGACGTTCCCGGCACCAACTGGTACGCCCGCAGCGACGCCGAGGTCTACATCGCATTCGCCAACGTGCTGTCGGAGCGGCCGGTGGCGGTGTGCGGCCAGACCGCCAACGCGCTCGCCGAGATCATCCTGGGTCCCGCGGACGGCGCCAGGCTCGTCACCGCGGCCAACCGGGTCCACGCCGATCGGGCGATCGGTGCGGAGACCGACCCCGCGCGCGCCGGTCGCAACGCGGCCATGCTCGCCGCGGCCCTCCGCGGCTACCGCCGCGCCCTGTTCGTGTGCTCGCTCGGACCGTCGCATCGCTTCGTGCTGGTGCGCTCTCCCAGCGGCCAGGTCGACCTCCTGCAGGGCTGGTTCGACAACGCCGCGGTCCGGGCCACCGGCTACGCGCTCGCGACCTGGCTCGATCCGGCCAACGTCGCCAAGTACCGCCGCGCCCACGCCGACCTCGCCAACGACCTGACGCTGGCGCTCCAGGGCAACCTGCAGGCCAGCATGCGCGTGTTCAAGCCCGCCGGCACGACGCTGCAGGACAACGACTTCGACATCACTGGCCTCCGATTCACGTTCGCGGTGTTTCCGCTCGACGGTGGCAAGCTCCGGGCCGGATTCACGCGACATCACATCGCCCGGCTCACCAGCCTGTTCCAGAACGGCTGACCGGTGCCGCATTTCGCGCCGGCGCCCGACGACGCGAGGGCTCGGGGCTGCGCGCCGCGTAATCCACCGTAATTGTGCTGCAGACGTGAATGGGCAAGATGGTTCGTTCGGGGGACAACGTTCATGCAAGTAGCAGTCGTTCGCGAGGACCGAGATCCATCCCAGCAAGCCGCCGCGCGTGCGTCGCGTCCGCAGCGCGCGGTCATCGTCGACGCCGAGCGCGGGTCGCAGCGCACGTTGCGCGACGACCTCGGCCGCCTCGGCTGCGAGGCGCGCGTCATCACCGAGGTCGCCGAGCTGCGCGACGAGCTGGCGCGCCCCGACGACGCGCCCGATCTGATCGCCGCGGAGTACCGCCTGGGCGGCAAGCGGCTCGAGGATCTGCTCGCCGTCGTGCCCCAGCCGCTGTGGCCGCGCCTGGTCATCGTCACCGCCTATCCATCGATCGCCTCGGCCGTCCGCGCCGTCAAGCTCGGCGTCGGCGGCTACCTGATGAAGCCCGCGCGCGGCGACCAGGTGCTGCGGGCCGCGGGCTATGCCGCGCCCGGCGACGCCGCCGACGTGGTCGCGCTGCAGGACGGCACGCAGCCCTACCTCAGCCTCGATCGCGCGATCTGGGAGTTTTTGACCCAGGCCGTCGAGGACGCCGGCACGCTGTCGGGCGCCGCCCGCCTGCTCGGCCTCCACGCCCGCTCGCTGCGCCGGATGCTCGCGAAATACCCGCCGCCCCGCTGACTGCCGACCCGTACCCCAGGCGCACCGCATGCCCAGCTGGTTAGAGATCTTCGCCGAGACCCTCCCCGACGTGTTCGTGCACGTCGTCAACTATCTCGATGTCGCCAGCCTGCGGGCCCTGCATCGCGCGCTCCCGGCGCTCGGGCGCGGGTACAGCTCGTTCGGTGCGGTCGCCCCCCAGTTGCTCGAGGGCGCGATTCGCGATTTCGAGGCTCTGATGGAGTGCAAGCCCACGCCGAGCTTGCCGCTCGGCTCCCCGCTGGGCCGCGCGTTCGAGCTGCAGCAGCTCCGGGTGTTCCATCAGGTGGTCCAGGTCGTGCTCGATGGCGTCAACCGGGTCAAGGGCGACGAGGCCGAGCTCAACGTGCTCACCGGCGAGGATCTGCTGTACACCGTCGGTCGACTGTCGATGATGATCAACGACGTCGACTACCTCCCGAGCGACACCCGGCCGATCCCGCTGAACTGGACCAGCGACAAGTTCCTGCGCGAGCGCGAGCAACTGCAGCCGGAGGCCATCCCGCGCATCCTCGACCAGCTCTCGAGCAGCGGCGGATCGCAGCACGCGCCGACGATACCGTTCACGAACTACCATCGTGACGCCGGATACCGGATCTACGAGATCCTGCGCCGCCAGCTCGCCGGCCAGCTCCACGGCGGCGTGATGCCGATCCGCTGGAACCCTGCCGACCTGTGGCTCTTGACCAGCGCGTGCTCGTTCCTCAACTCCGACGACGCGAGCCAGGCGATCCGCGCGCTGGCGGTCTGCAACAAGCGCTTCCTGGTGCTGACGTCGACGGCTGCTCCGGAATCGCTGCTGACCGATCCGCTGCGCTGCGAGGCGGTGGTGTCGATGGCGCTCAAGCTCGGTCGCGTCCTGAGCCGGTCCGCCGGGCTGCTCGAGAACACCTCGGGCTCGCGTGGCTACAGCCTGACCGACCTCGTCAAGGCCAGGCGCAATCAGCTGGTCCAGCAGATCGTGCTGCTGCAGAAGGGGCTCACGGACGCGTACAAGAAGCTCGAGCTGGTCAAGTGGGCACGGAGTCGAGACTTCCGCAACCTCGCGCTGCCGTGGGGCGGCGGTCACCAGGTTGCCCTGGCCTACGCCGGGTCGGTTCGCCTGGTGTTCTCGCAGGCGCTGAGCATCATGCACGAGATCGGCGATCGCTCGAGCGCGGCGCTCGATCTCAGCTACGAGCGCATCGTCGACTACCTGGACATGCTGCCGCGCCGCACCGTCACCGACGAGCTCGCGCAGGCGCTCGCCAATCCGGTCGCGGTCCGCAACGCGTTCTTCGGCGAGCTCGCGATCCTGCTGGTCGGCATCGAGGGCAGCCAGAACAACCTGACCGTCATGCAGGCGCCGATGTGCATGGACCTGGTCGCGTGCGGCCAGCTGACCTGGGCGCAGGTCCTGTTTGAGCGCCGGGACATCCCGTTCTTCGTGATGGGCGCCGACAAGACCGAGAAGGGGTTGCAGCCGCTGGTCCGCCACGGCCAGATCCTGAAGAACCAGTCGTCCGAGCGCGACCGGCAGGACCCGTCGTGGTCCAAGTTCGAGAACTTTCTCCAGCGCGAGCTCGATCTCAATCTGCTGTTCTTCAAGGTATTCTTCCCACGGCTCAGCACATATCCGGCGCGGGAGCGGCTCATCCTGTCGGCCCTGTGCCTCGCGCGCTATCTCGCGCTCAAGTTCAACCTCGGTCCGAAGGCGACCCGGATCATCTTCGGCAACGTGGCGCGCATCCTCGCGCCGCTGACCGGCAAGCGCTCGACGGGATCCTCGGGGAGCGATCGGTCCGGCTCCGGCACCTCGTCGCGCGAGCCCGTCGGATCATCCGGCGAGCCGCGCGTCGTGCCCAGCCCGTCGGGGCAGGTCTATCCTGTCGAGTTCGGCTTGCCGGAGTTCGTGAACCGGATCGCGACGCCCTACCAGATCGCGGAGTGGTACGACCGGGCCGAGACCTCGCGGCCCGTGCCCGAGCTCCTGGAGTGGCTGGATCGCGTCATCACCCACCTCGACTGGCAGGTCGCCGAGCTCGAGCCCGATCCGTACGAGCGCCAGGAGTTCGCCAATCGCGTCAAGGCGTACGCCGGGCCGTCGCGCGACGCGTACGAGACCTGGAAACTGTTCAAGCGGTTCACCGAGCTGCGGCGCGAGATCACGCCGTACTGACCAGGTCTCGCCCTGCGCGACCGTTGCCCGGTGTGCCCAGGCGGACCAAATGTCCCCTTCGCGCGGCCGCCGCGGCGCGGTACCTGACTGAGCGTGGCTGCGCTCGCGGTGTTCGACGATGGCGAGGTCACGTCGGTCGATGGTCGGCCGGGCGAGGCAGCGATCGCGGCGGCGGCGCGGCGGTTCGAGCTGCCGGCGCTGCTCCGCGTGCTGCGGCGGCGCGGCTGGGCCGCCGAGGACATCTGGTTCGAGAGCGCGCGCGGCGCGCCGGCGTCGCCCGGGATCATCGACTCGCTCCGGTTCGAGGACGCGCCGCGCCGCGTGGTCGTGCGGCTCAGCACCGGTCTGCTTGGCGCCGACGGGCCGCTGCCCAGCTACTTCCGGCGGTTTGCCGAGGACCTGACCGATCCGCGGCCGTACCTGGCGTTCGTCCGGTTCTTCGATCACGTGGTCGCGGCCAACCTGGCCTATGTCGCGCACGCCGCCGATGGCGTGGCGCGCGGCTCGCCGCTGGCGCACGCCTACCAGATCCTCGGCGGCGCGCGGTCGCCGGCGCGGATCCACGCGCTGGTGCGCGCGATCGTCCCCGAGCTGGCGCTCGAGGTGTTCCCGGCGACCCTGACCCGCCGCGAGCCCAACGACGCCGCCCGGCTCGGCGCCGCCCGGCTCGACGGCACCGCCGTGGTCGGCTGGTCGCAGCGCACCCAGGCCGCGGGATTGGTGGCGCGGCTCCACGCGGAGATCGAATGCGATGACCGCGGCCGGCCGTGGGCCGACGTCGTCCGAGAGCGCTGCGAGCGCGTGCTGGCGCCGCTCGTCCGCGCTAGCGCGCGTACCGTCGAGATCCGGCTGCGGATCGCCAGCTACGGCGGGCGCGCCCGGCTCGCCCAGCGGGCGCAGCTCGGCATCGAGCCGGTCACCGCCGGCGACGCCCAGATCTGGGAGATCCCGGTCCTGCGCATGTCGGGGCGCGGCGCGAGCCCCTGAGGGCGGGCCGCGAGCCCGCGGGCCTGCCCGGCGCGCCAATCAGCCGAGGTGCACGGCCTGGATGCGCCGGCCCAGCGGATCGATCGCGAGCGTGACGCGCGCGCCGGCGATCCGGCCGATCACCAGCACGATCGGGCGGCCGTTGTCGTCGACGTCGGTCTCCAGATCGTCGAGCGCCAGCCGCGTCTCGTAGCGCGGCAGGGTCTCGCGCAGCTCGGCGGTCGCGTGGGTCAGGACGCCCTCGACGCTCCACTGGCCGGAGCGCGACAGGCCGAAGTCCGGCAGCACGTGGCCGATGCCGCGCTCGGCCGCGAGCACGCGCTCGACGTTGCGCACCACGTCCCGGACGGCCTCCGGTAGCCCGGACCGCGCGCCGGCGTCGGCCGCCGCGCCGCGCTCGGCCTGGGTCATGAACTTGCGCTCGAGGAACATCGATGCGGCCAGCGTAGCCATCCGTGCACCGGCGCGCGACAGGACGAATCGTCCCAGCCATGGTCCGGGATCGAGTGGCGTGGCCGCGCCGGCGCCGCGGACCAAATGTCCCCTTCGCGCCGCCGCGGCGTGGGGCTACTGGTTGGATCGTGACCGGCGACGCGATGTGCTTCGGGTGCAGCGAGCGGTTCGCGCCCGAGCTGCTCCAGGAGGTCGGTGACGCGCTGTTCTGCCGCGGCTGCCTCGGGCGGATGCTGCGCCGGGTCGACGAGCGCAGCGCGCGCGCCCCGGCCCCGAGCGCCACCGCCGGCCCGGCGCTCGCCTCGCCGTCGGGAGCCAACGGCGCGACCCGCGCGATCCGGCCGGACGCGGGCTCGGCGACCGATCGCGCACCGGTGCCGAGGACCGCGGCGGCCGACGCGCTGTGCTTCGTGTGCGGCGAGCCGCTCGACGGCGGCGCGGGCATCGAGCTCCGCGGCTTCGCGATCTGCGCCGGTTGCGCGGGCGGCCTCGTCGGCGACGACGCACCGCCGGCCGAATCGCCCGGGGACGCCGCATCCCACCTCGCCGAGGCGCTGCCCGACCGCGACAGCGCGCCGCGCGCATCCGGCCGCGCCCCGGTGATCGACACGCCGGGCACCGGCACCGAGTGGTGCCACGGCTGCGGCCGCGCCATGCCCGGCGCCGGCAGCTACGTGCTCGTCGGCGGCCGCCCGCACTGCCCCGGGTGCGCCGCCGCGCGCGGGCGAAGGCCCGGTCCCGTGGCCAACGCGGCGCCCGGCGCCGAAGCGGGGGACGCCTGCGACGCGTGCTGCCGTCCGCTCGGCTCCGCCCCGGTCGCGGAGACCCAGGGCTTCCGGCTGTGCGCCGCCTGCCTCCACAGCGATCCCGAGCTCGCACTGGCGCTCGCCCGGGCCCGGTACCAGCGCCGGCTCGCGCGCGCCAGCCGCCGCGTCCTCGACGGAGACGATGACCGAGACGACAACGGAGGCGACGACTGATGGTCGCCGACCCCACCGCAAAGCAGTTCTCGTGCAAGGTCGAGCTGTCCAAGACCGGCGGCATCACGATCGTGATCAAGGACCGCCAGAAGAAGGATCAGTACCTTCGCAGCATCGTGCTCGGGCCGACCGCGATCACGCTGACCTGCAAGGACGGCGCGGTCACGTCGGTGGTCACCCAGAAGGATGGCTCGATCCACACCAGCGTCACCACCGACAAGGGCACGACGACGATCGATCAGGACGGCGAGACCATCGCGTTCAAGTGCAAGACCTTCCAGGTCGAGGCCGAGACGCTCACGCTCAAGGCAACCAAGGACGGCTCGATCACCACGGACGGCAAGTGCACGATCAAGAGCACCGGGGACGCGCTGGTCGACTCCGCGGCCAAGCTGACGCTCCAGAGCGTGCAGAAGCTCGCCGCCACCGGCCAGGACAGCGTGGCGATCGCGGCCACCACCAAGCTCGCGCTGTCGGGCGCGCAGGCCGAGCTCGCCGCCAGCTCGACCCTGTCGGTCAAGTCGGACGGCACGGCCGAGCTCAGCGGCATGACCGTGGCGCTCAAGGGCCAGACCCAGCTCAGCGCCGAGGCGCCGATCACCTCGATCGGCAAGGACATGACCAGCGTGAAGGGCCAGATCGTCGAGATCAGCGGCGCGCTGGTCAAGCTCGGCTGAGCGGCCGCGACGGCCGCAGGAGACATCACGACGCATGGAATCCGAGCTCGCCACCACGATCGACAGCGCGCTGTTCGACGACTACCAGCGCGAGCTCGAGTCGCTCGAGACCTTCCGCGACCGCTACCGCCACCTCTATCCGTTCGCCGGGCTCGATCGCGACGACCCCGACGTCCAGCGTCTGCTCGAGGGCCTGGCGTTCTTCACCGCACGGACCCGCCGCGCCGCCGACCGTGCGCTCGCCGGTTACGAGCGCCGCGCGCTCGAGCAGGTGTTCCCGCACCTGGTGACCCCGCTGCCCAGCATGGCGATGCTCACCGTCGACGCCACGGATCGCATGATCGAGCCGCGCACCCTGCCGGCGGGCACCGAGATCGCGGTCTCGGCGCGCGCGGCCAGCCCCGGCCGGCCGGCGCCGACGCTCAGCTATCGCACGCTGCGCGAGCTCGTGGTCCGGCCGTTCGATCTCGATCGCCCCGGCATCAAGCTCGCGCGGCTGGGCGACGACGGCCACGAGCTGGTGATCCCGATCCGCAGCGCGACGCCGCGCGCCGAGGCAGTCGAGGCGATCGAGCTCCACATCGACCCGCACGGCGATCTGCTCGCCGCGCTCCGCCTGCACCACGCGCTCGCCCACCACGTCGAGTCGGCGCGCTACGCGTTCCCCGGCACGACCCAGCCCGAGCGCCGGGTCCGCGCGCTCGCGTTCGCGCCGCTGCCCGGCGAGGCCGACGGGTTCGCCAACCCGCTCGAGCGGTTCCGCGCCCTCGTCCACTTCCCGCTCGCCGCGCTCGCCGTGCGCGTCGCGATCGACCAGACCCCGGCGGCGTGGCAGCGGCTCGAGCTCCGGCTCCGGCTCGGGCCGGGCTGGCCGCGCGAGCTCGGCGTGCCACCGGGCGCGTTCCTGCTCCACGCCGCGCCGATGATCAACCTGCGCCGCGAGCTCGCCGATCCGGTGGCGCTCGACGGCACCCGGGTGCGGCTCGAGGTCGCGCACCCCGAGCCGGCGGCCGAGCTGCGGCCGCGCGAGCTGCTCGCCGTCTACCGCTCGACCCCGGCCGGCCTCGTGCCGCTCCTGCCCGAGGCGCTGACCGCGCCCGACGACGACTGGTACGCGGTCGAGGTCACCGGCCGCCAGCTGTCGCGCCAGGTCTGGCTCGACGTCCACGCCCCGGGCGCGTTCGAGGCCCGCGCGGCGATCGTCGCGGACGCCGACTGGTACCACCCCGGCGCCGGTCGCCTGCTGCGCGGCCCGCTCGAGGCCCGCCTGACCACGCGCCACCTCGAGGGCCCGCGCTGGCGCGTGGTCACCCCGGTCGAGCCCGCGCTCGACAGCCCGCTCGCCGGCCGCCGCGACAAGCTGAGCCGGCTGCTCGCGCTCGCCGGGCGCAGCGACCTCGACGCGCCGTCGCTCGGCTTCCTGCTCGATGCGCTGGGCTGCGCCGAGCACGAGCTGTTCCAGCGCGTCGCCCGCGCGATCGCGGCCCTCGCGATCACCCGCCAGCCCGACGCGCGCTCGCCGTCCGGCGTCCGCACCACGCTCGACCTCACGCTGTCCGGCCTGCCGCTCGCGCTCGTCCCCGCGGCCGATCTCCTGCTCGCGCGCCTGCCCGACCTGCTCGCGGCGTGGTCGGGCGACGAGCCGCCGATCGTGCGGGCCCGGATCGAGGGCGACGAGGACGACCGGATCACGACCCATCGCTCGGAGGCGGTGAGCCATGCATGACGACGTCCGCTGGATCCGGATCCAGACCTGGAAGCCGGTGCGCGAGGTATTCCAGGCCGCCACCGAGCTGTTCGCCGAGGCCGAGCGGCTGCGCGGCGCGGCCGAGGCCGAGGCCGCCGCTCCGGGGCCGGTGCCGGTGCCCGCGCGCGGCAAGCCGGCGGCAGCTCCCGCGCCGCCCGGCGCGCCCGCGGCGTACCTGCGCCGCCGCCGCGCCCTGCGCGAGGCGATCGAGGCCCAGCTCGATCCCGTGCTCACCGACCATCTGGGCCCGTGGCAGAAGCACCTGTGCGTGATCGCGATCGTCAGCTTCGTCGACGAGCGCGAGCGTGTGGCGCTCGGTGCGCTGGCCGAGACCTGGCGGCTCCCGCTGCTCCAGACCGAGATGCTCGGGATCGACGATGGCGGCGATCGCTGCTTCACCCAGCTCCAGGATCTGCTCGCGCGCGCCGACGTCCACGAGCTGGTGTTCGAGGTCCACCTCTTGTGCCTGCGCGCCGGCTTCGTCGGCCGCTACGCGGGCCGCCGCCACGAGCTCGACAAGCTGATCGGCTGGGTCGTCGACCGGCTGCGCTACTACCAGCCGCGCCGCGCCGCGGCCGTGGCGCCCGACGCCGCCCCGCCGTCGCGGCCACCGGCCCCACCGCGCCCGCGGATCGGCTTCATCCACTTCCCGCTGCGCTACTACGTCGGCGCCGCGGTGCTGATCGTCGGTGGGTTCGTGACGCTGCGGCTGGTGTCCGACCGCGAGGTCAGCCGCTCGAACCTGGCCGACTACTGCCACTACCACGACGCCGCGGAGGCGCCGTGACCGCAGCGCGGCTCGCCGAGCTCGACGCCCAGGTCGTGGCGCGATTCCCGGCCGCGCAGCCGACGCTGCGCGTGTTCCTCGACGAGCTCGCCCGCGTGCTCGCCGATCCGGCGCTCGCCGCCGGCGAGGGCGCGGTGCTCCTGACCCGTCTCGAGGACTACCTCGAGGCGCTGCTGGTGAGGCAAGGATGGCGCTAGACGCGCTCGCCGAGGAGGTCGAAGATCTGTTCCAGGGCGCGCGCCGGGTCGCCCGCCGCTCGGGCCACGCCCGGGTCGACGCCGCCCACGTCCTGCTCGCCGCGCTCGAGCCGCCGCCCGAGGCGCTGCGTGGTGCGCTCGCGGCGGCGCGGGTCGGCATCGCCGTGCTGCGCGACCGGCTCGAGCACCGGCTCGCCGGGCTGCCGCGCGACGCGCCCGGCAACGACGCCGTCGAGCTCGCCGATGGCCTGCGGCCGCTGCTGCGGGCCGCGGGCGAGCGCGCCGCCGGCCGCGGCCCGGGCCCGGTGCGCACGATCGACGTGATCGACGCGCTGCTCGCCGCGCCCGCCCTCGCCGACTGTGTGCGCGAGACCGGCGCCGACGTCACCGCGCTGCGCCGCGCGCTCGACGCCCACGCCCGGCCCGCCGGCGACGCCGCGGCCACGCCCGGCAAGCTCGCCGAGTACACCGTCGACCTGACCGCGGTCGCGCGCGCCGGCAAGCTCGATCCGGTGATCGGCCGCGAGCCCGAGATCCGCCAGCTCGTCCACATCCTGAGCCGGCGGCGCAAGAACAACCCGCTGCTGGTCGGCGAGGCCGGCGTCGGCAAGACCGCGATCGTCGAGGGCCTGGCCCAGCGCATCGCCGCCGGCCACGTCCCCGAGCACCTGATCGACCACGCGGTGTGCTCGCTCGACATGGGCCGGCTGCTCGCCGGCACCCGGTTCCGCGGCGAGCTCGAGGAGCGGATCAAGGGCCTGCTCGACGACATCGCGCGCGCCGGCCGCGTGATCCTGTTCATCGACGAGATCCACATGCTGGTCGGCGCCGGGGGCGAGCAGGGCGGCAGCGACGCGGCCAACCTCGTCAAGCCCGCGCTCGCGCGCGGCGAGCTGCGCTGCATCGGCGCGACCACCACGGCCGAGCATCGCCGCCGGATCGAGCGCGACGCGGCGCTGTCGCGGCGGTTCCAGCTGGTCGCGGTCGACGAGCCCGAGCCGGCGCTGGCCACGACGATCCTGCGTGGCCTCAAGCGGACATTCGAGGCCCACCATGGCGTGCAGATCACCGACGCCGCGCTCCACGCCGCAGTCCGCCTCGGCAGCCGCCACCTGCCGGATCGCCAGCTCCCCGACAAGGCGGTCGACCTGATCGACCAGGCCGCGGCGAGCCTGCGCTCGGAGCTGGCGTCGCGGCCCGAGCCGCTCGAGGCCCTGCACGACCGGATCCTCGGCCTCGAGATCGAAGCCGAGGCGCTCGCCCACGACGCCGCGGCCGCCGCGGTCGAGCGCGCCGGTGCCGCCCGCGCCGAGGCCGCGGGGCTGCGCGAGCAGCTGCGCGTCGCGTCCGCCGCGTGGCTCGCGTCGCGCGCCGTCGTGCTCGATCGCGCGCGGCTCGATCGCGAGCTCGCCGACGCCCGGGCGCGCATGGACGACGCCGTCCGCGACCGGCGCTACGACGATGTCGCCGAGCTCCAGCACCAGCGCGTGCCCGAGCTCGAGGCTCAGCTCGCCGCCCTCCCGGCGGCCGACGGCGCGGCGCCCGGCGCCCCGAGCACCTGCGTCGACGAGGCCCTGGTCGCCCAGGTCGTGTCGCGGATGACCGGCATCCCGGCGGCCCGGCTGGTCGACGACGAGCGCCGCCGCCTGCTCGACATGGAGCGCCTGCTCGGCGCCCGCGTCGTCGGTCAGCGCGACGCGGTCGAGCGGGTCAGCCGCGCCGTCCGCCGTGCGCGCGCGCACCTGGGCGATCCGCGCCGGCCGATCGCGTCGTTCCTGCTCGCCGGGCCGACCGGCGTCGGCAAGACCGAGCTGTGCAAGGCGCTCGCCGAGTTCCTGTTCGGCGACGAGCGCGCGCTGATCCGGGTCGACATGAGCGAGTACATGGAGAAGCACGCCGTGTCCCGCCTGGTTGGCGCGCCGCCCGGCTACATCGGCTACGACGAGGGCGGCGAGCTCACCAACCAGGTCCGGCGCCGGCCGTACTGCGTGATCCTGCTCGACGAGGTCGAGAAGGCCCACGCCGACGTGTTCCACCTGCTGCTCCAGGTGCTCGACGACGGCCACCTCACCGACAGCGCCGGCCGCCGCGTCGACTTCAAGCAGACCCTGCTCATGCTGACCTCGAACCTCGGCACCGCAGCGCCCACCGCCGGCGCGCCGTGGGTCCTGCCGGGCGGCGACGATGCGCGCGGCCGGGTCCTGCGCGCCGTCCGCGGCCACTTTCGCCCCGAGTTCATCAACCGGCTCGACGACATCATCGTGTTCCAGCCGCTCGATCGCGCCGCGCTGGTCCCGATCGTCGGCCTCCACCTCGCCGCGCTGCGCCGGCTCATGGCCGAGCAGCACATCGGCCTCGAGGTCTCGCCCGCCGCTGCCGAGCTCCTCGCCGAGCAGGGCTATGATCCCGAGTACGGCGCCCGTCCGCTGCGCCGGCGAATCCAGGAGGCGGTGCAGGATCCGATCGCCGAGCTCATCCTCCGCGGCGAGGTCACCGCCGGCGGCCGCGTCACCGTCGACGCCGCCCGCGGCGCGCTCCAGATCACGCCGCTGGCGCCGCTCTGACCGGCGCCACGATCCGTCGCGCCCGGCCTGTCGCGCCGCGGCCGTCACGCCTCGACCGTCACGCCTCGACCGTCACGCCTCGGCCGTCACACCTCGACCGTCACGCCTCGGCCGTCACACCTCGGCCGTCACGCCTCGCCCCACTGGGCCACGATCCGCTGGTTCTGGCCGAGCGCGAACTGGATCGTCGCTGTCTTGCGCGGCGG
>DASWRS010000305.1:0-6320 GCA_036403075.1 Kofleriaceae bacterium | reverse complement strand
GTTTGCGTTCTGCGTTGCGCTGGGTGAAGCGCTCGGACGAGGTGATGCGGCCCCGAACTGGATTGCCGCGATCATCGACCGTGCCACGAGCGCCGAGATCGCCGATCGATTCCCATCTATGAAGGAACTGCTCGCCGCGGTCGATCGCGACCCGGCTCGCCTGCGACGCCGCGGCATCGTCGTGGCTGCAGTGACCGTCGTGGCGATCGGCTCGTTCGTGATCGGACGAGCCCGGACCGACCCCACGCCGACGCTCCAGCCATGCAGCGGTGGGCCCATAGAGCTGTCTGCGAGCTGGAGCGCCGAGATCCGCGCTCGCATGTCTGCGCACCTGCACACGCTCGGCGGTCCGATCACCGACGCGGAGGTAAAGGACGCCGTCCGCAAGCTCGATGACTACGCCGGTGCTTGGGTCTCCGAGCATCGCTCCAGATGCGAGGCCAACGAACGCAAGGAGCCGACCGCGCAGCTCTACGAGGCACAGGTCGCTTGCTTGCGGCGAGCGCGAACGCAGTTCGCCGCAGTCGTCGAGGTGCTCGACCACGCGAGCACGGCTGGCGACCTCGCCGCGGGACAGTGGGCGATGAATGGCTTACCCAGTGTACGCGACTGTCAGCTCGCGAACTCGGTGCCGCCTCCGCCGGCAGCCATCGCTGAGCAGGTCACCGCGACCAGCGAGCATGTCGAGCGCTGCTGGGTTCGCACCACGACCAGGCAACCCGACGCGCTCCGAGACGCACAGGCCGCTGCCGCGGAGGCCAACCAGACGGGGTACAAGCCGCTGATCGCGCGAGCTCTACTTGTCGAGGGCTGGGCTGCGACCATGCGGGAACAGCCGGCCGCGCTGGACCTGCTCGACCGCGCGTGGAAGGCTGCACTCGCCGCCTCCGATGACCCGCTCGCCGTCGAGGCGTACGCGCGGTGGGTCTATGCCGGAGTGCGCTTGACGGACACCGCGACCGAGGCAATGCCACGGTCGCCATCCGGGCTGCCTGCAAACGTGATCGCCAGCGCGCGCGATCGCAACGACAACACTACTGCGCTTGAGATGTGGCCGATGATGCGCGAACTCGCGGAACGTTTCGGCGACGAGGGCAGATTCGCACAGGCGCTGCTGTACAACAATGTCGCGACGGCCCTGATGATCACCGATCAAAAGGAAGCAGCCCGCGGATTACTGCAGGCGGCACGGCGCAGCGCCGGCAACAACCCGCCGATCGAGCTGGTTGCCATCTTCGAGAACCTCGCGCGCCTCGAGCCAGACCCTGCCGGCTGCGAGCGCCAGCTGCGCGCTGCGCTGGACAGGAAGCAGTCTGCCTTGGGCCCGATGCACCCGGATACGCTGATCGCTCAACGCAGCTTGGCGATCGCGATGCGCGAGCGCTCTGCGGCGCGCGCCGTGATCGACGCCGCATGTCATGGACTTCGCGAGCGCAGACAGACCCGCGACTTCCAACTCTGCGCTTATGAGGCCGGTTGGCTAGCCGACGAGGATGGCGATGGTGCCGCGGCGCGCATGTGGATGACAAGCGCCGCCGACCTAGAGGAAGTGAGGGGCCAGATCGCAGCAGCGTACCTTGCCGTCGATCACGGCGCCGGCGGCAGCGAGATGTTGGCGAAGCTGGATCATTTTGCGCAGCAGCCGTTGACGGCGTGGCTCGATCGACAAAACGCCGCCGATGCGCTTGTGGTGCTGGCACGCGCCGCGGAGCACACCGGCGCAGAACGCACTAACAACAATGCCAGTACGGATCGCGCGTGGCAGCGTGCTCTCGCGATGCGAGAGACGATCGACTACGCGCACTTCGAGCGCCGGAAGGCAGGATTGCGCGCCGTGATGGCGCAACGCTGGGCGACGTCTCATCCTTCCGAGGCGAGCGTGCTCGCGACCCGTGCGCTCACCTGGTATCGCGGCGTACGGGGAGACGAAGCACTGGTCGCGCGTCTCGAGAAAATCGCTTCAGAGTCGCCACACTAGGGGCGATTGGCACTCACGATAAGCGCGTCATCGTAGTCGAGGGGGTCGACATTCTCGCACGGTGGCGGCATGCGCTCGCCACACGTCTCAGCGATGTTTGCCAGGATCTCCGCTGAAAGGCTGGAGTGGGGATCCGGATAGGCATCGAGGCGCGGCGTTCCCAGGCAGGTCGCGCCGTGTTCATCCCAGCGAGCCTCCAGGTTGAGCGGCGGCAACGCATAAGACACACGACCGCCCTGCCAAAGCAGCGGTTCCCCCGGAACCGTAAAGGTATGACCAGTACCACAGTAGTCGGCGACCAGCATCTTGAACATGGCTTGGCGCTCGCGCCAAGATTCCATCTCGAGAGCCTTCATCTGAGTACCGATGGTTTCGCTCATCAGATACAGCTTCGCAAACGCGGAGCCAGCGCACCCGAAGTTGATCCAGTCAGGCTCTGGCTGAGAATTCATGGTCTTGTGATAGATGTCGATCCTATCACCTTCAAACACGATGACTTCTCCGGGCTCCATGCCGCCCAGCGCCCCCGCGTTCGCTGTTCCACCGCCGTAGTTGGAAACGCATAGGGGGGCGGTCCCATCGGGCCAATGGCTCTGCACGCTGATACGGTACGCCTCCACCTGGCCCGACGGACCGAATGGCATCGCGAACTGACGCACGTTTTCGATACGCATGCTGAACCAGGTCCCTCCCATCCCAAATGCTCCGACCCGAATCTCGGCGCCCACAAGATCTCCCGCTTGGAGTATCGCAGCACCGGCGATTCCGATCAGCCGGCCGTGCTGGACAGTGAGATTGTAGCTCCCGTTGTCCTTGCGGATCTGGGCAGAACCCGTGGCCCACACGTGCGCGGTCTCGATCCTGAGGCCGTCGCGATTCGCGATACCCGAGAGGTTCAGTTCATGGAGAAACGCGACCTGATCGATGGGCGGGTCGAATTCGGGGGGCCCGGGCCCCGATCCGTCCAGATCGCATAGGCTCCCATAACAGCCAACCGGCTCTCGAGGCGGCAAGTCCAGCGAGTTCGAACATGTCATCTCGTCACATCTCGCGAGTCCTTGTACCACGTCTGCGAGTTCGAGATCGCTGCAGCCAACCCACGCAAGCGCAACCACTACCGTTATCGTCCACATTGAGCTTCTCTTCATCATATCTTCTTCCAGCCTTCCATTCCCGTGCACAGCAATCAATGGTCCAAAGTCGTCTTCCCGTATCTCCCGAGCACTTGGGCGACGGCCATCCGGGTCCACGGTCAGATCGCCGGGCCGGTCGGTCAATTCGACCGGCCAACTTGAGCGGTCCGGTTCGTGAGAGCCGAACAACTCTCCGAGTAGAGCGCTGGTTTGGCGTCTGCATCGGCTAGAGTCATGCTGGTGGGCTCGCCGAACAACGACCCAGAGGTCACGCGCCCCGACTCGGGTACCATAGCCCCGGGGAGCATGCTGGTTGTTGTTGGTAGCACGCTGCTTGTCACACATCTGCTCACTCACGACCACACTGTGATCGGTCGCGCGCCGGACTGCGATATCGTCCTGGACCACCGCTCGTTATCGCGCCGTCACGCGATTCTTCGGCGAACACCCGATCTCTCGCTTCAGGATCTCGGCTCGACGAACGGCGTGCGTCTCGCAGGCCGTATCGTGCGGGGTGGCGAACCGATTCTGCTGTCGCCCGGCGAAGGTTTCCACATCGGCCCGTTCTCGTTCATCATCGTCGACGCGCAAGCCGCCGGCCCGTCCACGGACCGGAGCGGCCGGGACCGGCTCATCGTCGAGGACCCGACGTCTGGTGGTGTCTCGGCCCTGGTCCGCGAGATCGCCCGGAGCAACGTGAACGTGCTCGTGCTGGGCGAGACCGGCGTCGGGAAGGAGGTCCTTGCGACCACGATCCATGCGCTCAGCGGTCGCGCTGGCAAGCTCGCGAGCGTCAACTGTGCAGCGCTGTCTGAGACCCTGCTCGACGGCGAGTTGTTCGGTCACGAGAAAGGTGCGTTCACCGGCGCGACGGCGGCGAGGCAGGGCCTGCTCGAAGACGCGAGCGGCGGCACCGTGTTTCTCGACGAACTCGGTGAGATGCCCCTGGCGCTCCAGGCCAAGCTGCTGCGCGCCGTTGAATCACGCGAGATCCGGAGGCTCGGTTCGACCCGAGCAACGCTGCTCGACATACGAATCGTAGCCGCGACAAATCGCAAGCTGACGGCCGAGGTCGATGCCGGTCGGTTCCGGCAGGACCTGTTCTTCCGGCTCGATGGCGTGAGCCTGCGAATCCCGCCGCTGCGTGAACGCAGGGCCGCGATCGCGCCGCTCGCGCTTCAGTTCATCGAGCAGGCCAAGCAGCGACTGGGCAAGCCGGACATCGTCGCCACACCCGAGCTCCTGGCCGCGCTCGCAGCGTACGACTGGCCAGGGAATGTCCGCGAGCTCAAGGCGGTGATCGATCGCGCGGTCTTGCTGTCCCGGGGGTCGCAGCTCGGCAGTCGGCACCTCGCGTTCTCCATGTCAGGCGACGCGACGAGAACGCCGCAGCAGGACACCCCACAGACCGCGACCGATCGCGAGGTCGATGATCTCGACTTCCTCGACGCTGCGCAACGCAGCGATCGCGCCCGCGTGATCGCCGCCATCGAAGCATGCGCGGGCAACCAGACGCGCGCGGCGAAGCAGCTGGGCATCGCTCGCACGACGCTGGTGAACAAGCTCGGGCTGTATCGCATCCCACGCCCGCGTTCCTGATCGCTCGTGGTTCGCCTAGCCCGCAAGAGCGACCGACTCAACCACGCGAATCGCGCGCACGAATTGACCGAGCACGCCGCCATCCCGTGGAGATCAAGGATAATGACTCGGGCTTGATACTTGCTCTCGACTCTGTATGCGAATGACGGCACTCAAGACCTTAACCGCAATGGCTATTACGCTGGTGAACCCGGGATGTTCGATCTACCGCGCGAGGCCTCCCGCAGCGCCCTGTCAGACGGAGATACGGTCCGTTGCGCCGGACACTGCTCTGCTCCGCCGCAAGCCTCCGGCTCACCACACTGAAGCACATCGTCTCCATGACGCAGCGATGTGTCGAGCTGCGAACTCCGAGGACAAGACTTGCAACGGAACCGAACGGACCGACCATCGCCGCCGGCGGCGCAGCCTCGTCGAAGGCGATGCATCGGTGGCGACCGGCTCAGTGATCACGCTGTGGAAGCATCTACTGCTGGCGTGCGGCATGCTTTGGCGAGTCGGATCGGGCAAGCGAGGGAAAGTTCGCCGGCCAGCCATTGCCCAGCGCAAGTCAGCGACGCATCAGTGCTAGGACGGCGCCGAAATGCCAGCACCGACCGCCACACCCCCGCCCCCGCCGCCGCCGCCGATGACGAGCTGCACCGGCTGGGCTGGGACGCCGCGTGGCACGCCGCCCGGCTCGCCGTCGATCCCGACGCCGCCTGGCAGCCCGCCCGGATCGCCGCCGAGCATCGCGGCGCCTACCAGGCCCACGGCCCTGGCGGCATCGCCTGGGTCGAGATCCCCGGCAAGACGTTTCACGCCGCCGCCGACAAGCGCGCCCTGCCCACCGTCGGCGACTGGGTCCTCGTCGAGCGCTGGCCCGAGGCCGTCGCGGGCGGCGGCGCCGCCACCGTGCGCGCCGTGCTGCCGCGCCGCAGCTTCCTGGTCCGCCGCGCCGCCGGCGAGGCCACCGCGCCCCAGCCGCTCGCCGCCAACGTCGACACCGGCGTCGTCCTGACCTCGGCCAACGCCGACCTGTCCCCGGCGCGCATCGACCGCTACCTCGGCCTTTTGCGCGATGGCGGCATCACGGCGGTCCTCGCGCTGTCCAAGATCGATCTCGTCGCCGACCCGGCCCCGATGATCGCGGCGCTCTCGGCGATCTCCCGCCCGGTGATCGCCGTCTCGGTCGTCACCGGCGCCGGCATCGCCGAGCTCGCGGCGGTGGGCGCGCCCGGCACCACCTGCGTCCTCCTCGGCAGCTCCGGCGTCGGCAAGTCGTCGCTGCTCAACGCGATCGCCGGCACGACGCAGCCGACCCGCGCGATCCGCGACGACGCCCGCGGCCGCCACACCACCACCCACCGCGAGCTGTTCGTCGGCGCCTCCGGCGGCCTGTGGATCGACACCCCCGGCATGCGCGAGCTCGGCCAGTGGATCGATGACGACGCCGATCTCGATCTCGCCTTCGACGACATCGCCAAGCTCGCCCGCCACTGCCGGTTCCGCGACTGCCGCCACCAGGGCGAACCCGGCTGCGCCGTCCGCGACGCCGTCCCCGCCCACCGGCTCGCCAGCTACCACAAGCTCACCACCGAGCGCCGCACCGGCGCCACCCGCCAGACCCT
>DASWRS010000304.1:0-26205 GCA_036403075.1 Kofleriaceae bacterium | reverse complement strand
CGTCGCGCGGCTGACCGCGTCGGCTCCCGGCGGCTTCGCGTACTACCGGCTGCGGATCGACGATCCGCGGCTCGACCCGTTCTTCGCCGACCACGGCCGGTTCAGCTTCAAGGCCGCGTGCCCGAGCCCGCTCGACTGCGCTCCGCCCGCCCACGAGTGCCCGCCCGAGGACACCGCCGAGGACACCAGCGACGCGCCGATCGACTACCTCGCCCGCGACTTCTGGAGCCTGCGCCGCGCCATCCTAGAATTTGCCCAGCTGCGCTACCCCGACTGGCAGGACCGGCTCGAGGCCGACATCGGCATGATGCTGGTCGAGCTGATGGCGGCGCTCGGCGACGAGCTGGCGTATTACCAGGACCGCGTTGCCCGCGAAGGCGCGCTCGAGACCGCGTCGCAGCGCCGCTCGCTGCGCCGGCTCGCCCGTCTGGTCGACTATCCGATCCACGACGGCCTGGGCGCGACCACGTTCGTCGATCTCGAGATGGCATCGACCGGGTCGCCGGTGTTGCTGCCGTCCGGCACCCCGATCGAGGCCGTCCCCGCGGGCCTGGTCGCCGGCGATGCCGCGCCGGGGCAGCAGCCGGTGCGGTTCGAGATCGGTCACGGCCTCGGTCACGGCCTCGGCAGCGAGACGTTCTCGGTGTTCGCCGCCCGCAACTCGTTCGCGCCGTACGTGTGGGACGCCGGCGCGCTGTGCGTGCCGGTCGGCGCCACCGCGGTCGATCTCGCCGGCCACCACGCCGCCGATCTGCCGCGCGAGGACCTGACCCGGGAGCCGCCCGGCCGCTGGCTGCTGCTCGCGACCCACCCCGACGATCCGAGCGTTCCCGAGCGCCGCCACCTGGTCCGCGCGATCGCGATCACCGACGCGACCGATCCGCTGCTCGGCACCGCCTATACCCGCGTCGTCTGGGAGGCCGACCAGGCAACCCCGTTCGAGCTCGATCTCGAGACCCTCGAGGTCCGCGGCAACCTGGTCCCCGCGACCGCCGGCCGGACCTTCCATACCCGGTTTCGCACCGGCGCGCCGCTGATCACGCCCGATCCCAAGGAACCGCCGGTCGAGCGCGCGGTCGAGCGCACCGGCCCCGACCGCAGCCCGGCGTTCCTGTTCACCCTGCCCGATCCCGAGCACGAGGGCCTGGTCTGGCTCGGCGGCGATCCGCGCACCGCAGAACCCGAGTTGCGGCTCGCCGCGGTCCACTTCGATCCGGCGATCGGCCCGGACGGCGCGTGGGTCGAGGACGAGACCTGGACGTTTCGCAGGGATCTGCTCGGCAGCCCGAGCGCGTTGCCCGACGATCGCGTGTTCACGCTCGACGACGGCACCTGGGCCCGCGTCGTCGGCTACCACCGCCTCGGTGGCGACGTCATCCACACCGACTACCGGTCCGGCGACGGCGCGACGATCCGGTTCGGCGACGGCGCGATCGGCGCGGTGCCGCGCGCCGGCCAGGTCTTCGAGGTCACCTGGCGGCTCGGCGTCGGCCGTCGCGGCAATGTCGCGCCCGGCGCGCTCGCGACGATCTCGGCGCTCGGCGTGCCGGTCGTCGCCGTGACCAATCCGCTCGCCGCGACCGGCGGCCTCGATCCGGAGACCCTCGACGACGTGCGCCGGCTCGCCCCCGATGCGTTCCGCGCCGTCAGCTACCGCGCCGTCCGCCCCGAGGACTACGCGGAGGCGGCCGAGCGACTGCCGTGGGTCCAGCGCGCCGGCGCGAGCTTCCGCTGGACCGGGAGCTGGATCACCGGGTTTGCGACCGCCGATCCGCGCGGCGAGGCCAGCCTGTCCGCCGCGCACCGCGCCGAGCTGTCCGCCCAGCTCGATCGCTTCCGCCAGACCGGCCGCGAGGTCTTCGTCCTCGATCCGATCTACGCCGACATCGATCTCGAGATCCGGGTGTGCTGCGAGCCGTCCGCCTACGCCGGCGAGGTCGAGACCCGCGTCCGCGAGCTGCTGCTCGGCCGGGGCGGCGTCCGCCGGCACCCCGGGTTCTTCGACCCCGATCACTTCACGTTCGGTAGCCCGCTCGAGCGCGCCGCGCTCGAGGCCGCGATCCAGCGCGTCCCCGGGGTCCGCGCCGTCGAGGGCATGCGGCTGCGCCGCCGCGGGTTCTTCGACTGGCGGCCGTTCTCCGAGCTGATCTTCCAGGTCGCGCCCAACGAGGTGATCCGGCTGCAGAACGATCCGCTGCATCCGAGCCAGGGGACGCTGCGGCTGGTCCCGGAGGGCGGGGCATGAGCTGCGTCTGCGACCATCCCGAGCTGTTCCCGCCGCTCGACATCGGCGCCGGCTTGCCGTCGCTGCCGCGCCAGATCGGCGGCTTCCCCCAGTTCCGCGCCGCGATGCTCGCCGCGATCGGCGACCGCACGCGCTATCCCGCGCTCGCCGCCTGGCGCGCCCGGTCCGGCGACGATCTCGGCCTGCTCCTGGTCGACGCCTGGGCGTACATCTGCGATGTCCTCGCGTTCTACGATCAGGTGCTCGCCAACGAGGGCTTCCTCGGCACGGCACAGCTGCCGGTCTCGCTGCGCCGCCAGGTCGCGCTGATCGGCTACCGTCCGCGGCCCGCGATCGCCGCGTCGGCGCGGCTCGCCGTGCTGCTCGACGGCCGCCGCCCGATCGCCGTCCCCGCCGGTACCGCGTTCCGGTCGGGCGCATTCGGCGCCGAGCCGCCGCAGGTGTTCGAGACCACCGCGGACGCGGCCGTCCACCCCGATCTCGATCAGTGGCCGGTGATCCCGCCGCGGCCGGCCACCCTGTCCGGCACGCTCGCCGCGCTGCTCGTCGATCCCGCCACCGTCAAGATCCGCGAGGGCGGCATCCTGGTCGTCGAGCTCGGCGGCGCCACCACGGAGCGCTACGTCCGGATCGCCACCCGGATCGAGCCGACCACCACCGAGGACGGCGGTCGCGTCACCCGGATCGCGCTCGACCACCCGCTGGTCCTGCCCGCCGCCAAGCCGCTCGAGCAGGCGCGGCTGTTGACGCCGACGCGGCGCACCGGCCTGTGGCGCCAGCCGCTCGGCGCCGGCGATCCACCGGTGATCGGTTCGGCCTGGGTTCGTCCGTCGATCATCGCCGCCGCGCCGCTGGCGTTCGCCGCCGCCGAGTCGGCCATGATCGACGGCCCATCCGCCGCGGCCGCGGCGGTGTCCGAGGCGCTCGTCAGCTCGTCGATCTCGCTGTCCGCCGCATCGTCGCTGCTCCGCCCCGGCGGCACGAGCTTCTTGCTCCCCGCCGTCGACCGCCAGATCACCGACGGCACCGGCGCGGTGGTCGAGGCCGCCGGCGAGCGCCGCTGGGTCCAGATCGAGAGCCACGACGAGCCTCGCGTCACCGTGGCACCGCCGCAGAAGCTCACCGTCGCCGGCGCCGAGGTCGACATCCCGGCGGTCAAGGCGCCCACCACGCGCGTCACGGTCAGCCCGGTGCTGCCAACCAGCGGCCCGTTTCACACCGCCGGCCAGATCACCCTGCACCTGGATCTCCTCGCGTGCGGCCGCCTCGTGGTGTCCGCCGCCCCGGTGCTCGCCGCCGGCGATCCGATCCGGCTCGAGGCCGTCCGCCCGCGCACCGTCGCGCCGACCGGTTCCCGCCACTTCCTGCTCGCCGGCGCCGACCAGCGCGGCGCCGATCTGACCGCGATCCTCGACGTCGCCGGCCGGCGACTCGTGCCCGCGCCACCCCCGGACTTCGCGCCACCGCTCGAGCTGCCCGTCACGGTGTACGGCAACGTCGTCGAGGTGAGCCGCGGCGAGACCGTGCCCGTCGAGGTCCTCGGCAGCGGCGACGCCACCCAGGTCCACCAGACGTTCCCGCTCCAGCACAGCCCGCTGACCTACGTGCCGTCGGCGACCACCGCCGACGAGTGGGGCGCCACCAGCACGCTCACGGTCTGGGTCGACGGCCTGCTCTGGCACGAGGTCGCGAGCTTCTTCCATGCCGGCCCCGACGATCGGGTCTTCCTCGTGCGCCAGACCGACGACGGCCGCAGCCTGGTCACGTTCGGCGACGGCATCCGCGGCGCGCGCCTGCCCAGCGGCGGCAACAACGTGGTCGCGAGCTACCGCCACGGCGCCGGTGCCGCCGCGCCGCCCGCGGGATCGATCAAGCAGCTCGCCCGACCGCTGCCCGGCATCCGCGCGGTGGTGAACCCGGTCGCCGCCGCCGGGGGCACCGACGCCGAAGGCCCCGACGAGATCCGCGCCCGCGCGCCGCGCTCGGCGCTGTTGCTCGGCCGCGCGGTCTCGCTCGTCGACTTCCAGGCCGCCGCGCTGGCCGTCGGCGGGGTTCGCACCGCGTCGGCCGAGTGGCGCTGGGGCGGGCCCACCGGTGGCCCGGCCGTCCACGTGTTCTACGCCGGCGGCCCCGGCCTGGGCGCGACGATCGCGGCCCGGCTCCGCGCGCTGTCCGATCCGTCGACCCCGATCGTCGTCGAGGCAGCCGCCGCCGCCCCCGCCGCGCTCGCGATCGATCTCGAGACCGACCCCGAGCGCCGGACCGCCGCCGTGGTCGACGCCGTCCGCCACCGCCTGCTCGATCCCGGCGGCCTGCTCACCGCGGACCAGCTCGGCATCGGCAGCACGCTGTTTCGCAGCGTGCTGCTCCGCGAGGTCATGACCGTGACCGGCGTGCTCGGCGTCCGCGCGCTGCGCTGGAACGACCTGGCGTTCGCCGATTTCGGCGTCCGCCCCGGTGCCGGCCGCTACTTCGACCTCGAGACCGCCGGCCTGACCGTGACCGGGAGCCCGCGCCATGGCTGATCCCACCCCCGACGACGGTTTCGAGCGCTACTTCGCCGAGAAGCTCTGGGAGCGCGTGCCGGCGGTGTACCGCCAGGAGGACGGCGCCGCCGAGCGCCCCGGCGTGCTGCGCGCGGTGATCGAGGTCATCGCCGGCCAGGCCGCGCGGCTCCGCCGCAGCCACGATCGCCAGTGGGAGGACCGCTTCATCGATCTCTGCGACAGCTGGGCGGTGCCCTACCTCGGCGCGCTCGTCGGCACCCGCCTGGTCTCGGCGCTCGATCCGACCGCGCGCCGGATCGACGTCGCCAAGACGATCTACTACCGCCGCCGCAAGGGCACGCCGCGCGTGCTCGAGGAGCTGATCGCCGATATCGCGCGCTGGGAGGGCGTGGTCGTCGAGGCGTTCCGCGGCCTCGTGCGCGCGCCGCACGGCCTCGAGCCACCGCCCGCGCGCGGCCGGTTCTCCGCCACGCCGCGCGGCGGCCTCGCCGATCTGCGCCGGCCGTTCGCGTCGACCCTCGCCGGCGGACCGTTCGACGAGTACGCCCACACCCCCGACATGCGGCGGAGCCGCGGCAGCGATGGCCGCTGGGCGATCCGCAAGGTCGCGTTCCACCTGTTCCGCCTGCGCTCGCTGCCGGTCGCCGGCGTCACGCCGTTCGCGCGCCCCGGCGGCGGCTTCACGTTCGACCCGTCGGGCCGCGACATCCCGCTGTTCGCCCCGCGGACCCGCGCCGCGGACTTCGACGACTGGCGCGCCGCGCTGCCGTGGGAGCTGCCCGCGCCGATCTCGTGCCGCCTGCTCGACGACGCCGCGTTCCTGCTCGACGACCGCGCGATCGCCGGCCTCCCCGTCACCGTCCCCGCCCCGGCGCTCGCCGATCTCGCGACGATCCGGCACGTCCGCTACGCCAGCGAGGCGCGGTTCGTCGACCAGCTCGGCCGCCTGCCGCAGGCCGCCACGCTGGTCTCCGCGACGGTGCTGCCTGCGATCCTCGAGGCCGCGCTGCAGCCCGGCGGCCACGCCGCGCTGTTGCCGATCGTCCCACCGTCGGGGCCCACCGTCCGCCCCGCGTTCGCCACCGTGCCCGCCGTGCGGCCGTCGCTGATCGTCGGCGCGAACCTCGACACCTGGTCCGCCACCGCGCCCGGCAAGCGGCTCGCCGTGTCGCCCGAGCGCGGCCGCATCGTCGCGCTCGATCCCGCCGCGAGCCCGACCCAGGTCAGCTACCACTACGGCACCCCCGGCCCGATCGGCGCCGGCAGCTACGCGCGCGGCGCATCGATCGCCGCCGCTGCCACGCCCGTGGTCGCCGCCGGTGGCGGGCCGCTCGTGCTCCCGGCCGGCGGAACCATCGACGTCTCCGACAGCCGCACCTATGGCCCGATCGGCGACCCCGGCGCGTTCACGGCGCTCGTCGTCCAGGCGCTCGATCGCGAGCGCCCCTACCTCCGGCTCGCCGGCGATCTGATCTTCACCGCCGCCCCCACCGGCGGCGAGCTGGTCCTCGAAGGCCTCTGGCTCGGCTCGGCCGGCCCATGCCGCGTCGTGCTCGCCGGGCCGTTCCGCAAGGTCGCGATCCGCCACTGCACCTTCGATCCCGGCGGCAGCGACGTCACCGGCGCCGCGATCGGCCCGGTCGCGCTGCACGTCACCGGCGCGGTCGACGAGCTCGCGATCGACGCGTCGATCCTCGGCCCGATCGACGTCGCCTCCGGCGCCGTGATCGACGCGCTCACCATCCGCGACTCGATCCTCCAGTCGCGCTCCGCGACCCCCGCCCTGGCGTCGCCCCTCGGCGAGGTCCGCCTCGCGCGCACCACCGTGCTCGGCGACCTCCGCGCCGAGCGGCTGTGGGCCGACGATACCCTCGTCGCCGGCGTCGTCGACGCCAGCGATACCCAGGATGGCTGCTTCCGGTTCAGCGCCGCGTTCGCCGCCAGCCGGCTGCCGCATCCGTTCGCGTCGGTCGTGCTGCCCGACGCCCGCGGGCTGTTCCGCTCGACCCGGTTCGGCGACCCCGGCTATGCCCAGCTCGCCGACGGCGCCGCCGACCGCGTCGCGCGCGGCGCCGAGACCGGCTCGGAGATCGGCGCATTCTCCGCCCTCGACAACCCGATCAAGGCCGACAGCCTCGCCCACAAGGTGGACGAGTTTCTGCCCTTCGGTCTCGCCCCGATCTTCGTGAACGCAGACTGAGGAGAGACCATGGCCACCGAGGACATCTCACGATGGAGCAGCGACCCGCGCAAGCGCTACAAGGGCGCGCGGATGCAGCAGGGCCGCGTCGTCACCGACGACGACTTCAACGAGGCGGGCCGGATCGAGGCCGAGGACGAGCGCCGCACCCGGATCGACGTGATCGGCCCGGCCGGCAGCCCCGACGACGGCTTCCGGCTCGACACGCCGACATCGCCCCGGCCCGGCGAGATCGATCTGGTGATCCATGCCGGCACGATGTACGTCGGCGGCCTGCGCGTCGAGGCATTCGACGACGAGCACCACGCCACCCAGCTCGACTGGCTCGACCAGGACGCCACCGAGCGCGCCACCCCCGCCGCCGCGCGCAAGGACCTCGCCTACCTCGAGGTCTGGCAGCAGCCGGTCGACGCCGTCGAGGACGGCGAGCTGTTCGAGCCCGCGCTCGGCAGCGGCGACACCACGACCCGCGTCCGTACCATGCGCCGCGTCCGCCTCGCGCCCGGCCTCGGTGACGGCGGCTGCGCCGGCGCGTTCCACAAGCTCGTCGACCAGTGGCAGGCCGCGCACCTCGGCACCTGGCACGCCGACACCGCCGAGCGCACCGTCAACGCCACGCTCGCAGTCGACTTCGTCCCCGGCCCCGCCGGCGATCTGTGCAGCCCGCCGGTCGCGTCCGGCTACCTCGGCGCCGAGAACCAGGCGATCCGCGTCCAGATCGCCGCCGACCGCAGCCACTTCACCTGGGGATTTGACAACGGCGCCCCGCTGTACCGGGTCAGCGCCGTCGACGCCACCACCCTCAAGCTCGTCACCCAGCCCAAGGACCAGGCGCACTGGCCGATCGCCGGCCAGATCGTCGAGGTCCTCGCGTGGTCGGCCGTGCTGCCCAACGGCGAGAAGCTCGCCGCCACCACCGGCCTGCTCGCCCGCGTCGCCGCGTCGTACGATCCCGAGGCGCAAACCATCCAGCTCGACCGCTCGATCGCGGGGTTCGGCCAGGCGTTCGCGTCGCGCGGCGACGCCGCGAGCCTCGGCAGCCCGTACCTGTTCCTCCGGGTATGGAACCGCGGCAGCGACCTGACCTCGGACCCCGCGATCGCATTTGCCACCGGCACCCAGCACGTGCTCGGCACCACCGGCCTGCGCATCACCTTCGGCGGCGACCAGTTCGTCGACGGCGATCACTGGATCATCGCCGCCCGCCCCGAGGTCTCCGACCGGGTCCAGCCCTGGGCGCTGACCTCGCCCACCGCGCCGATCGGCATCCGCCGGTTCTACGCGCCGCTCGGCATCATCGCCTGGAACCCCGCCGCCCTGCCGTCGAGCGACGTCGAGGACTGCCGCACCCGGTTCCCGCCGCTGACCCGCAACCGCACCGGCTGCTGCACCGTCACCGTCGGCGACGGCGTCACCAGCCACGGCGACTACACCACGATCCAGCAGGCCCTCGATCACCTCCCCGACACCGGCGGCGAGATCTGCGTCCTGCCCGGCGACTACCCCGACGCCATCGTCATCCGCGCCAACCACCACCACGTCTCGATCCACGGCTGCGGCCCGCGCACCCGACTGCGCGCCTCCGACCCCAAGGCCAGGGCCGTCATCACGATCGACGGCACCCACAACATCACGATCGCCAAGCTGCGGATCGACGCGCCCGACCACGTCGGCATCCTGCTCGGCGCCTCCGCCACCGACCAGCGCACCCGGCGGATCACCCTGGTCGACCTCGTCATCGGGATCACCGGCTCGCCCGCGATCTTCGGCGAGGACCTCGCCCAGGTCCGGGTCATCGACGTCTGGGTCGAGATGTCTCCGCTCCCCGTCCAGATCGCCGGCACCGCCAGCACCGCGGGCGGCCACCCCGCGATCGTGCTCGGCGGCAGCGAGCTGCTGGTCGAGCGCTGCCGGATCGCCCCGCTCGACGCGCCCGCCGACGAGGCCACGATCGAGGCCACGATCGAGGCTACGATCGAGCGGTTCAACGCCTCTCACCTGCGCCGCGCGCTCGGCGGCCTCCAGATCCTCGGCGGCTCGAGCGGCGTCGAGATCCGCCGCAATCACATCGAGCGCGGCAACGGCAACGGCATCACCCTCGGCAGCATCCGCTGGGTCGACGACCGCGGCCGCCATCGCCTGCCGTGGACCGGCATCGTCGTCGACATCGACTGTCCGCGCATCCCGCCGTACTTCCCGCACCCGCCCGCCGGCGAGCCCCAGCCCGAGGCCGATGGCCCCGTCCGCGACGTCCTGATCCTCGATAACGAGATCATCGGCATGGGCCGGAGCGGCATCGGCGTCCCCGGGTTCTTCCAGCCGTTCCAGAAGGCCGACATCCCGGTCGCCAAGCTGCTCGCCCGCGGCGCCCTCGGGGTCGAGGAGGCCGCCGCCGTCCGGCGGATCCAGATCTTCGTCGCCGATCGCCTGATCATCGAGGACAACCGGATCCGCGCGTGCGTCGCCCTCGAGCGCCAGCGCACCGCGCTGACCGTCCCCGTCAGCTGGGGTGCCGACGCCGGCATCTCGCTCGCCACCGCCGACGACGTCGTCATCCACCGCAACCGCATCGAGCGCTGCGGGGCCGCCGCCACCTCCGTGTGCGGCATCTACATCCTGCTCGCCAGCCGCGTCCACGTCCTCCACAACCACATCCTCGAGAACGGCCCCGTCCGCCTCGCCGAGGCCCCGACCGGCGCGCTCGGCGGCATCGTCATGTTCGCGTCCGGCACCTCGCTCGGCGACCACAGCGGCACCGCGTGGATGTCCTCCACCCTCGCCGGCGCCGTCGAGAACCCGCGCGCCCTGCGCCGCGCCGACCTCGCTGCCGACGCCGCTCGCATCCACGGCAACGTCGTGATCTCGCCGCACGGTCCCGCGCTCCACATCGTCGGCGCCGGCCCGATCTCGGTGCAGGCCAACCGCCTGGTCTCGCGTGGCGCCACCGCCCAGCAGATCACCGGCAGCGCCAGCCACCTGACCACCGGCGCCGGCGCCGTCTACATCGTGAACCTCGGCCGCTCGTTCGAGGCCGCCGTCAGCACCCTCGGCACCAGCACCGGGAACCCCTAGGAGTCATCATGGCCACCACGACCAGCTACCTGTCCCCCGGCGTCTACGTCGAGGCGATCAACCTCGGCACGTCGATCGGCCGGACCAGCTCGCCGCTGACCGGCAACCTCGTGTTCCACGACAACGAGGTCCTGCTCGACCTCGCCGACAGCACCGCGGCCGCGCCGGTCTCCGTCGCGATCCTCTCGATCGACGACGTCTCGGTCCAGGACAACCAGCTCTCGCTGCTCACCCTCGGCCGATCCGCCGCGATGAACGCCCGCGTGCTCGGCGGCACCGTGCGGTTCCAGGGCAACCGGCTCACCGAGTGGGGCGGCGGCCCGATCTCCGGCCACGTCTTCGGCATCCGCTCCATCATCGCGATCGGCAACCAGAGCACCGCGCAGCTCCTCGTCGCCCCGACCGGCTCGCCGCGCACCATCGATCAGCTCAACCTGGTGGTCGGCTGATGGCCACGAACCGCGACCCCGACCTCGGCGAGATCGCGCGCGACCTCGCCGCCCTGCGCGCCTCCGGCCTCGAGCAACTCGAGCTCCTCCAACTCGCCCGGTTCGTCCAGCTCGATCGCGCCCAGAGCGACGACGCGCCGTCCGCGCTCGCCCACACCCAACTCCTCGACATCGAGGTCGAGCGCGCCGGCGCCGCCGCCCGCCTCGAGCTCGGCAAGACCGGCGTCCACGGCCGCGTCCTCGACGACAAGGGCGCTGCGATCGCCGGCGTCGAGGTCCAGGCCGTCGACCCCGGCGGCCGCTCTCTCGCCACCGCCACCACCCAGCCCGGCGGCTATTACTCGCTCCAGCTCACCACCGAGGACACCACGCCCATCACCCTCGTCGTCCGCTCCGGCGAGACCATCCTCCATCGCGCGCCCGCCGTCCCGCTCGGCAAGGACCAGCTGCTCCACAGCGACCTCCAGCTTGCCCGCCCCGACGCGACGCGCCGCACGCCGCCGAAGTAGCGCCAAACTAGCAATCACAGATCGTGTGGATGTGAATCTCCGGAGTGCGGAGCTCGGAGCACCCGGCGGCGTCGGCGGGATCCGGGTTGCGCGTGTTCCCGGGATGCGCGTAGGGTCGGAGCGCGAAACGAACTTCGCAAGGACGCGCGCACATGACCAACCGACACCTGATCCTGTTCGTCGGGGCAGCGCTGGGCCTGGGATTGACCGTTCCTGCGGTGCCCCGCGCGCAGACCCCGCCGCCGTCACAACCACCGCCGCCGCCGCCGGCCAAGGCCGCGCCCGCCGACGCGCGCGCCAGGGCGATCGCCGACGTCGTCGCGGCCAACCACATCCTCGCCGACCAGGGCGTGGTCGACGGCTTCGGGCACGTCAGCATCCGCGACCCCACCGATCCGACCAGGTTCCTGATGGCGCGCAGCATGGCGCCGGAGCTCGTGACCACCGCCGACGTGCTGGTTCACGATCTCGAGGGCAACACGCCGGCGCCGGGCAACATCAAGCTGTACCTCGAGCGCTTCATCCACGGCGAGATCTACCGCGCGCGGCCGGACGTGAACGCGATCGTGCACTGCCACTCGCCGTCGCTGATCCCGTTCGGCGTGACCAGCATCGCGCTGCACCCGCTGTATCACATGAGCGCGTTCCTGGGCCCCGGCGTGCCGGTGTTCGAGATCCGGAAGGCCGGCGGCGGCTCGACCGACATGCTGGTGCGCAGCCCCGAGCTCGGCCGCGCCCTGGCCCAGACGCTGGGCACCCACCCCGCGGCGCTGATGCGCGGCCACGGCGCGGTGATCGTCGGCCGCGACGTCCAGCAGGCCGTGTTCCGCAGCGTCTACACCGAGCTCAACGCGCGCCTGCAGAGCCAGGCGATGGCACTCGGGACCAAGGTGATCTACCTCGACGCCGACGAGGCCAGGAAGGCCGAGGAGACCAACAACGGCAACCTCGGCCGCGCCTGGGAGCTGTGGCTCCGCAAGGTCAAGGACCGCTGAGCTCGCGGGCCGCCGAGCGCGGCGGGCCGATCAGTCGTTGTGGGCGCCGGCGTTGATCCACGCCGCGATCAGATCGACCTCCGCGGCGGTCAGCGGCGCCGAGGCGGCGGGCAGCGGCATCGGCGAGCCGCACGGCGCCGGCGCTGCGACCAGCTTGCTGTGGACCTTGTTGAACAACAGGCTATTGGCCGCGTCGCCCGAGGCGACCCGGACCAGCGGCGGCATCACCGACGCGCAGGTGATGCCGGAGGTCCCGGCGCCGATGCCCTGCGCGGCGACCCCGACGAGGTTGGTGAACGCGGCCGTCGGCGTGCTCATGTCGAGCATGCCGACGGTGACGCCGCCCGCGCCCGGCCGGTGACAGCCGGTGCAGCGCACGCCGAGGATCGTGGCGTAGACGTTGGTGAACGTCGGCTGGAGGGTATCGCAGGTGACGGTCACGCTCTGGCTGGTGACCGTGTTGCACGTCGCCGCGCTGGGCGACGCGGTCACCGTGATCGTCACCGGCCCCGGCGTCGACGGGCAGGTGAACGTCGGTGAGGCGCTCGTGGCGTTGTCGAACATGCCGGCGGTCGCGGTCCAGGCGAACGTCGGCACGACCGAGCCCGCCGAGGCGGTCGCCGACAAGGTGATCGGCGTGTTGACCGCGGTCTCGAGCGGCGAGGCGCTGAGCGAATCGAGGTTGACGCAGATCTGCGTCGTCCCGGTCACCACGACCGTGCCCTGCCCCGGCGGCGTGGTCGAGCAGTTGATCAGCACGGTGACCGGCGTCGTGGTCTTGGCGGTGACGCTGAACCCGGCCGAGCCGGTGCAGGTGAACGCGCCATCGACCGACGTGGCGTTGAGCGCGATCGAGTAGCCGGCGCCGGCGGGGATGGCGCCCGCCTGAAACGTCACGGTGTTGCTGAACCGGACGGTCACGCTCGACGAGCGAGTGAAGCCGCTGGTGGTGTTGCTGATCGTCCAGTTCACCGTGTTGATCGTGACACCGGGACCGATCTGCAGCGCCATGTCGAGCGTGCCCATGTCCTCCTGTGCGTCACCGAGACAGCCGCCGAGACTGCCGACACATGCGGCGATCGCCGCGACCCAGGTCAAACCGATTCGCGTGGGAAACCTCATCGCGTCACTCCAATGTTCGAGAAAACGAGTTGTACGCGCGGAGTCTCGCCGGCCGGATTCCTCGCCGGCAAGTGAATAGCGCGTGGAACAATGTGTGTCCGGACCACGTACGGCCGGCCGGTCGCTCGCGCACATCGCGAATGTGTGCGTCGCGCACCGGCGACCGTCGATCCACCCTTGGTTTTCCGAGTCGATGCGCCGGCGCACCGGCGGATCGATCGTGAGGACAGCGGTCGTCAGGGCGGGCGCGTTGCGAACGCGTGCGAGCGCGCGGCGCATCGGCTTTCGCGGCTTTCGGTCACGCCGAGCTCGCCGCCTGGCCTCGACAGGATCATCCAGTGGTATGGCCGCTGCATCGGCCCAGGAGATGACGGGCAACTCGAGCAGCAATGGAGTGAACGTGCGGCGTCGCGCGGCGGGCGGCCGGGTCGCGCGGCGCGCCCTGGTCCCGCTGGCGCAGGGCGCGTATTACGCGGCGAGCGGGCTATGGCCGATCCTGCACCTGCGAAGCTTCGAGGCGGTCACCGGACCCAAGCGCGACCACTGGCTGGTGCGGACGATCGGCGGCCTGATCACCGCCGTCGGTGCGGCGCTGATCTCCGAGGGGCTCGATCCCCAGGACCGGGCGCCGACGCGCGTGCTCGGCGTCGCGAGTGCGCTGGCGCTCGGCGGCGCCGGCGCGTACTACGCGTTGCGCGGGCGGATCTCCAAGGTCTATCTCGCCGACGCCGCGGTCGAAGCCGCGATCGTCGCGGCCTGGCTCGTGCGCCGCCGCGAGTGACCTTCGCTAGCCCTTGCGCCCGCTGCCCGGCTGCGCCAGCTTGGCGTGCTGCTTGGCCTTGACCGTCTCCGGCAGGACCTCGCCGGACAGGCCCTGGAGGCGCGACTTGAGCGAGCCCGCGTAGACCTTGTCGTCGCCCTTCATCATCGCGTCGAAGCCCTGCTTGGCGACCTGTGCCGGATCGTCCTTGTCGTCGGTGCCGATCTTGGTGTCCTGCATCCCGGCGCGCTCGAAGAACTCGGTGTCGGTCGGACCGGGCTGGAGCGCGGTCACGGTGACGCCGGTCTCGCGCAGCTCCTCGCGCAGCGCCTCGGCGAACCCCAGGTCGAACGCCTTGGTCGCGCCGTACACCGCCGTGTAGGTCGCCGGCATGACCGCCGCGACCGACGACGTGATCAGCACGCGGCCCTTGCCGCGCGCCGCCATGTCGGGGATCAGCTGCTTCGCGAGCCGGAGCACCGACACGCAGTTGAGCTCGACCATGTTGATCTCGGCCTCGAGATCGGTCTTGAGGAACTCGCCGCCGACGCCGACACCGGCGTTGAGGGCCAGCGCGTCGACCGGGCGCCCGAGCGCTCGGACCTCCTCGCAGAGCTTGTCGCAGCCCTCGCGGGTCGCCAGGTCGGTCTCGACCGCATAGACATTGGCGCCGTCGCTCAGTAGCTCGGCCTGCGCGCCCTGGACGTGGCGATCCGCCGCGATCACCACATCGAAGCCGTTCGAGACGAACTGTCGGGCGAGCTCGAGACCGATGCCGCTCGAGCCGCCGGTGACCACCGCCAGGGGGCGGGTTGATAGCGTAGCCATGGTGGGTATTCCTCCTGCCAACCGTTGTTGCGAGTCGCGCGCCAACGCGGCCTGCGCCTGCCGGCGGCCAACGTGCACAGGAGCGCGCGGTGATATTCTGTCGGGCGCGCGCCGAGGCGGCGGCTCACTTCCGGCGGCGCCGGGGATTCGAGGTCTTCTTCGTCGCCCGCGGCTTGGGCTTCGCGCGGCTCTTGCCCTTGCGCGGCTGCTCTCCGCGGCCCATCCCGGCGCGCGCCCCGCCGCTCTCGATCTCCGCCGCGCCTTCGGCGGCCGAGAGCTCGGGGTCCGCGGCGCTCGGCGATTCGTCGTCGTCGTTGTTCGCCGCTCCCGGCGCGAGCTCGGACGGATCCGCGTCGTCGATGCGGGCGTGGCCGAATCGCTTGTCGCCCCGCTCGTCGGCGACCTGCCATGACGTGCCGGCGTAGCGCGGCGTCTTGGCGTCGCGTTGCTCGTCGCGCGCCCGCTCGGTGCCCGGGCGCTGCCCCGGCGTTGGTGTCGATTTGCGCTTCATCGCAGGAACCTCCTGTCGGTAGTTTGTGCAAGTGGCATGCCCCGATCTGGTAAGGTCGGCGCCCCATACGCCCCCATACGGAGGTCCGCGATGCGCTCACGCCCCGTGCTGTTGTCTCGCTCGATCGGTCTCTGGACCCTCGCAGCGGCCGTCCTTTCGATCGCGGCGCTCGGCGCGCCCGCGGCTCGCGCCGACAAGCCCCACAAGCCCGTGCTCCACGGCCAGCACTGGGTCGCGATCACCGGCAAGCCGCTCGGCGCCCAGGCCGGCGCGATGATCTTCCAGCGCGGCGGCAATGCCGTCGACGCCTCGTGCGCCATGCTCGCGGCGGTCACCACGCTGTGGGACACGCTGAGCTGGGGCGGCGAGACCCAGGCGCTGATCTACGATCCGACGAAGAAGAAGGTGATCGGCATCAACGCGCTCGGCGTGGCGCCCAGCGGCGCGACCCCGGAGTTCTTCAAGAACCAGAAGATGAAGTATCCGCCGGAGTTCGGTCCGCTCGCGGCGGTCACGCCGGGCACGCCGGGCGGGCTGTTCACGATGCTCGCCGAGTACGGCACGATGAGCCTGGCCGACGTGCTCGCGCCCGCGATCCAGCTCGCCGAGGGCTATCCGATCGAGACCGAGCTGTCCGGCGTGATCGAGCGCAACAAGGCGAAGATCAAGCAGTGGCCGTACGCGAAAGCCACGCTGCTCCCCCACCTGGGCCAGGCGCGCGAGGCGCCCGCGCCCGGCGAGATGTTCCGCCAGCCCGACCTCGCCGCGACGCTGAAGAAGCTCGTCGAGGCCGAGGCCCAGGCGCTCAAGGCCGGCAAGGACCGCAAGCAGGCGATCTACGCCGCGTACGATCGGTTCTACAAGGGCGACATCGCCGCCGAGCTGGTGCGCTCCGTCAAGGAGCAAGGCGGCCTGTTCACCATGGAAGACCTCGCGAGCTGGAAGGTCCACATCGAGGAGCCGGTCTCCACCAGCTACCGCGGCATCACGGTCTACAAGCTCACCACGTGGGTCCAGGGCCCCGCGATGCTGCAGGCGCTGAACATCCTCGAGAACATGGATCTCAAGGCGATGGGCTACAACAGCGCGCGCTACCTCCACGCGATCTACCAGGCGATGAGCCTGGCGTTTGCCGATCGCGACTTCTACTACGGTGACCCGTACGTCGCGCCGGCCGAGCCGATCAAGGGTCTGCTGTCGAAGGCCTACGCCAAGGAGCGCTTCAAGCGGATCAACTGGACCCGGAACGATCCGACGATCGGGCCCGGAGATCCGTATCCGTTCCAGGGCGAGAAGAACCCGTATCGCAACCTGCTCGAGCGCTGGAGCACCACCGGCAGCGCTGCGGCCGCGGCCGGTGGATCGGCGTCCGGATCCGGTGCCTCGCTGGCCCCGCCGCCCGCGTCGACGCAGCTCGCCGCCGCCGACAGCCGGCCCGCCGATGATGAGTTCCTGCGCCAGTTCACCGCCGGGACCACGTCGATCGAGGCCGCCGACGACAAGGGCTGGGTCGTGTCGATCACGCCGAGCGGTGGCTGGGTCCCCGCCGTCATCGCCGGCAAGACCGGCGTCGGCCTGAGCCAGCGGATGCAGAGCTTCGTGCTCGACGCGGCCGAGAACCCGTTCAACGTCGTCGCGCCCGGCCAGCGGCCGCGCTCGACCCTGACCCCGACCCTGGCGCTCAAGGACGGCAAGCCGTACCTGTCGTTCGCGGTCCAGGGCGGCGATAGCCAGGACCAGAACCTCTTGCAGTTCTTCCTGAACGTCGTCGAGTTCGGCATGAACGTGCAGGAGGCCTGCGAGGCCGCCAACATCAACAGCTACCAGATGCGCAGCTCGTTCGGCAGCCACGACTCGCGCGCCGGCAAGATGCTGATCAACGATCAGCTGCCGGGCTGGATCCGCAACGAGCTCGGCCGCATGGGCTACACGTTCGAGACCCGGCCGCGCACCGCCGGGCCGATCAACGCGATCTACTTCGACCGCGAGCACGGCACGTTCTGGGGCGGCTCGAGCGACGACGGCGACGACTACGGCATCGCCTGGTAGCGCCAGGTTGCGCTTGGTAGCGCCTGGCCGGGGTCGTCACTTCCTGTACTTGATCTTGAGCGTGCTGATCATCGTCTCGAACTTGGGCATCACCGCGCCATACCTCGATGTCCTGATCGAGAAGGTCACCAGGACCGCGATCGGATCACGCACCGTCGCGAAATAGTGAGTTCTGAAGCCAGGAATCTCGGATTCTTCGTGGATCGAAGTGATCCAGGTCAGGCCATTGATCACTACACTCGAGACCTTCAACGGCCGGGACGTGATTCGCTTGCCATTCGGGGCCTTGAACTCGCGCGGCCGGCTCAGGTAGTCGCGATACGCCGTCAGGCTGTCCTGCTCGCCTCGAAGCTTGGCCGCGAGCACGATGATCGCCTCCCTCTGGAACTCGGGTCGTGTGTCCTGGCACACGTACTCGGTGCCTTCCAGCGCGCACGACCACCGCTCAGGGGTTTCGAACTCGATGAACTGATTCTTGAAGACTCCGGCCGACGACGCGGGTCCGAGCGCAGTGATCAAGGACCCAACGATGATTTGCAATCTCCAGATTCCGCGGTTCATCGCGCCTCCCGTAGGAGGACTGGCGCAACATATCGCCAAAACCCGTTGGTGTTATGCAGCGAGGCCCAAAGAGCGTTCGGCGTGCAACGGTCGAGCTGCAATTCCGCGAGCACCTCGAGGAGCGAGAGGGTCGTGACGCACACCATGTGGTGTTCCACTACCTTGGCTTCGGCGTCAGGGCTCAGCCACACGTGGCGCTGAACCGGATCTGTCGACGGCATGACGTTGACGACCAGCAGCGGCTTGGTTCCGCCGATCTCGAACGCCAGCGCCGCGAGCTGCCGGGCGTCCTCGATATCGGCAGACGTCAACATCTCGGCCGACGTCGCAGCGATCAGGACAAAAGCTTCGCCCGAGGGGGCCTCGAACCGGCACAGCGACGCGTCCGCGGTCCGCAACAGCCTCACCGCACCGAGGCTCTCGACCAGCTTTGCGGCCTTGTCGAGCAGGCGATCTTCGGTGGATTCGGCCAAGGCCGAGCGGCAATCGAACCAGTTGACAACACGCGTCCGCGCCGCATGCGCCTTGCTTTGCGCGCTGTCGCTCGCCTGCTCGAGCTCCGCGAGCATCTGCTTCGCCGAACTCTCGTACGGCAGCTCATACCGGTCCAGCCACTTGGGACCTTCGAGGTTGGCGACCTTGCGTGACTCGAGGAGCTGAACGAACCGATCGCTGACCGTGTGATCATTCGTCCTCGCGGCACGCACGACGAGTTGGTCGCGCAGCAGAGTCGCAGCATTGAGCGGCAGGCGCATCGCCATTAGGAAATACACGCCGCGAAATCTAGGATCATCGAGATGTCGTTCCGGGCGGTCACTGCCTTCAAGTAGGAAGGCCTGCAGGACGAAGAACTCCATGATCTTGTCATGGCGAAAAAACCAGCGACGCTTGCCATCTCGCGCATCTCGACTGAAAATCATCTTCGGCCCAACGAGGGCATCGAGTTCGACCTGCGAGATCTCGGCGGGGAGCTCCGAGTCGCCTCGCAGCCGCATCTGGTAGATTCGTTCCGAGAACTGTTCGAGCGGAAACTCGTGGAATGCAACTCGGCGGTAGCGGAGCGCGGCGAGCAGGAACTGCTGCTCCTGCAAGCGAAGCAGATCAGGCTGCTTCCTCGCCAGCAGCATCTGCGCGACAATCGTGAGATCCATCGGATTAGAGAGCACCATCTGCACCGACGCTAGGAGCCCGGCATCCTGCGCCGGATCCAGTGCCTTGGCCAGGAAGGCTTTGCAAAAGGCATCGTAGTCGTTGGCAGAGATTGCATCTGGCTCGGAATCCGGATAGCGCGAGCCCAGGAACTCGAGTGTCTGGGGCGCGCCGAGCGGAAGCAGCCGGTACATGCAACCCGGCGGGCGCCAGTCCAGGAGGGGCTGCGTCGCGAGCAACACGTTCGCGTGCGGATGACGCAGGACAAACTGCGTAATCTCGGCCCGCGTCTCGGGAGTTACTTCATTCAGGCCGTCTATGCAGAGATCGAGACCGCCAGTGTAAACAAGCGTCTGCAAAAACGATTCGTCCCGGGCAAAACCATGCAGCTTCTGCTGTACGGCCCCGAGCACGCCGCCCGCGCATCGCTCGGCGGGTAGGTACACCGTGGGCCGCGTCGCATTCCAGACTAGACGTCGGAGGAAGACCGATTTGCCGAGTCCGGACTCCCCTTCCAGGACGATGCGACCCCGGATGCCGGTGATCGCCTCCGTGATGCGGGCTCTGAGCTTGGAAGCACCGTGCGTCTCGGGATCCGCATACTCGACGAACGAACCAGAGAAGTAATTCCCCTCCGAGGCGCCATCGACTGCAGCAATTGCATCCTCAGTAAAGTTTTGTTTAAATGGTGCCAGTAGCCGGTTCCTGACCAAACTAATGCGTCCCGCAACAAGATGAACATACCCGAGTCCACCGAGCTTCCGGACCCAAGGGTGCCAGAAGAACCACGCCTGGACGACCTTGGACCTGGGATACAGCAGAAGCAGCAATAGCCACACCAGCACGTGGGCAGCAAGGAAACAGGCAGTGTACTTGCCGTAGCGGAAGATCTGTAACGAGAGCAGCACCCGAGACAAGCGCTGTGCCGCAGAGTGCTGCATCTGTTCGAGCCCTTGGCGAAGAGCGCTCAGCAATTCGATGTCATCGGCTCTGAAGGAGCCGGCCGCGACGAGAAGATCGACGCGATCACCGATCTCGGTCCTGAGTTCGGTCTCTCGGGTGAGAGGCAGGGCGGCATGGAGTCGCTGGAGTGCCGCGCGGCGCTCCAGTGGAGACAGCGAAACGGCGTCCACCTGCGACTTGCCTAACCAACGACCATACCAAACTAGGTCGGCGCGGTCACCGCTCGCCAGCAGTGCATAGAATCGATATCGAGGCGCGTTGCTGCTGTCCTTATGTGCGAGTTGCAGGATCTGCAGGAGCGCCGGAAGATCAAGCGGCGCGAGCCAAGCGATCGCTCGGGTCGCAGTCATGTGACCGAGATCGGTGTCGTCACCGCGCAGATAGGGCGCGATCTCCGCAGCCAGTCGGCGACCGGCCTCGGGTTGGGTCATCAGACCGATCATGGCCGCGCTTGTTACCGTGACATCGTGCTCCCGCAGCGCCGCCGTGAAAGAGTCTAAATTCGACGCGATGGCGTCACCGAGCGCCTTGAGGGCCGCTGCGCGAACGAGTAAATCGCCACTTTGGGCCAGCTTGGAAACGATTACCTGATGGTCGATGACCGCATGGAGCGCCGTAAGCGCGGAAAGTGCATGTCGGACGACGACCTGATCATCCGATTCGAGCAGACGCGCCACGCGGCCAGCATGTGCGCGCGCCGCCGCCGGCTGGCCTGCCAGCACATCGAGCGCTTCCGTCGGTGGCTTCGGCTTATCGAGTAGCGATGCGATCTGCGAGATCTGCTCGGGCGGCAATGCGATACCTTCGGCGAGCACGATCGCGGTTTCCCGGACGGTCGCGTTCTCGGCCTCGAGCAGTTCGACAAGCGCTGGCATCACTCGCCGGTGCAACTGCGGGTCAGCAAGCGCTGCGTTGCGTGCGCGAATCGCTGATCCCCCGCGCATCAGCGCTACGAACTCTCTGGGAAGTTCCGACCCAGGAAAGATCGCCTGCAGTGTCAGGCCGAAATCGCCAGCCTCGGCTTCGCTCGTGCGTAATGCATCTAGTACGGCTGCCAACGCGCTACGCGCCGATTGGCCGAAGCTCGCGATGGCCTGGAGCGCGGCGCGAACGACCTCCCTGTCCTGATCACGAAGTGCATGGAGGAAGATCGGTAACAGCTTGGAGTCCTGCTCGGTGGCTAGCGCACGAACAGCGGCGCTCCGGACTGGACCGCGTCTCTCGGCATGGCCCCCCTCGAGCACCGGCACCAGCAAATCACGAACAGCCGGCGAAATTCGGCGGCTCAGCGTGATCGCCGCCAGCATCGCCCCAGCATCGTCCTCCGCCGATCCCAAACACCCGGAAACCAATTGAGCCAGCTCGCGATCCGATGAGATGAAGGGTCCCAGCCCACAGACCACATGGCGACCAAGCCCTTTATCCTTGCTCACCTGGAGGATAGGGATGAGCTTTCCGAGATCTTGGAGCTTCGGGATCGCGTTCCGATGATGCTGCAACGCGCGCACCGTGCTTCGCACGACGTCCGGATCCACACTTTGAAGGAACTGGGCCAAGACGTGCTCGTCATCAAGTGCTGCCGGCCAGCCTACAGCGAGCAATGCGAGCACAGGTCCACGAGCCCGTTCATCTTTCAGGAATGCCGTCGTGATGTCCGGTTTTGCCACGTAGTGTGGACCGAGGATGAGCAGCACCTCCGATGCGGCCGTTCGGGTCGATTCATCCGTTGATGAGAGCAGCTCGAGCAGTGCACGCCGCGTTTCTGCGGATGGCTTACGCAGCTGCTTGAGTGTCGGAATCGCGAGTGGCCGTACGGTGATAGGTGCCTCGCGACCGGCGCGAATAACTCCCGCTTGGAGATGCTCGACGAGGCCAGGAACCAATAGGAGCGCACGATAGAACTCCTGCTGCTGCACGTCCTCCGCTAGCAAGCGACTTTGCAAGTCCGCCAACCCTGGTTGTTCGGCCAGTACCGGCACCCAGCGCTCGACGACAGCAGCGTCAATCTGCGCGAGCTCCCCGAGCCAGGTTATCGCACTCAGCCGGACTTTGAGGTCTGGGTCGGCTAAGGCGGCGCACAGACCTCGCAAGCGAGCGTCCTCGGCTGATGCGCGCCCCGGCAGGAGCAGCAGCAACGACGCCAAGAACACGGCAGGCCACCAACAGGTGATTCCAGTCGTGAAACATGGACGTCGCACCACAAGTTGATCAGCACTCACCTCGCCACGAACGTCCATTGCGATCCACCTCCGCCAAGCATCTGACGCACCCGGGCGTCATTGTAACCACGCCACGAGCAGTCGCAACAGGTATGCGATCTGCAGCATTTTGCTGCAGGGCACCAGCGACGCTGGCGTAGTCGATCATGCGGCGGTCACCAGCTCCGATCCAACCGTGCCGGAGCAAGCACGAGATCCTCGGTCTTCGGAGCCCGCGGGTGTCCGCGGTTTCACACGCGCAGAAGTTCTGCGACGATGGTTCCATAGAGCGATGCCCCCGCGCATGAAGAAGCCATCGGTCCGGCGAATCGCGGCACACGAGATCGCCGTGCTCGAGTGCAGGAGCCCGATGCTGGTGTTCTTCACGGCGGACTGGTCTCTTCTCGACCGTACGCTGGATCCGGTCATCGAGGACGTCGCGAGGCGCAGCGCGGGCCAAGTTACCGTTGTCGAGCTCGATGCCGACGACCCTGCCAATGCTGATTTCGGCGCTCGACACGTCGTGACGTCGGTTCCCACGCTGCTGCTCCTTGCCAACGGCCACGTCGTCGATCGCTATGTTGGTCTCGGTACGGCAGCAGCGATCGAACACTGGATGAGTGAACGGCTTCTCAACACGCGGATGTCGAATCCCTCCTTCCGTAGCCAACAGGTACTCAAGACATCACCTTTGTTACCGGTCACGAGCGACACACCACGCAACGTCGTATCCGCAACCGCCTTGCGCGATCGCCTCGCTCTGATGCCATTCAATCGCGTGCAACGCGAGCGTTCGGTGCGCATCCTGTTTCTCGCGGCCAATCCTTCGGACCTCACGCGGCTGGCGCTCACCCGCGAGGTCGAGAAGATCGGTGAGAGACTGCAGTCCACCAGCCACCGCGAGATCTACGACCTCGCACAGCACTGGGAGGTCGAAGCTGCGAAGGTGCCCGGGCTGATCCTTCGCCACAGACCCCAGATCGTGCATTTTAGCGGTCATGGAACGCTGGCCGGAGAGCTCGTCTTTCAAAATTCCAGCGGAACTAGCGCGCCGTCCCCGGTAGAGGTAATCGCCAGTATTTTTGGCATCCTCAACAAGTATGTCCGTTGCGTGGTCCTGAATGCCTGCTTTTCGCAGGCACAGGCGGAGGCGATTGTTCGTTCCGTCGATGTGGTCGTCGGAATGCCGGCTGCCATTCCAGACGGTGATGCGATCGCATTCGCCGCCGCATTCTACGAGGCGCTCGGATATGGCGAGGATGTCAAGACCGCGTTCGAGCTTGGCTGCAACGCAATCCGGATCCACTATAGCGCGAGCCGCCCCGGGACGCGCGATGTCGGGTTGCCCGACGACGGCGCAAGTCAGACCAGCCGGGAAGGTCCAGTGCTACTCACCTGCAAGGGCGTCAATCCATCCGAGGTCTGGTTCGTGGACCGCGGTTAGCAGCGGTTAGCAGTCGCACGCGCCGTGCTGGCCGAGGTCATTACCCCGTGTCGAGCACGTGCACCGACAGTTCGCCGCACCGTGCGGGCTACCCGCTCCATCTGCGTGTATTGTGTGGCCCGACGGTGTCCGTTTGCACGCGTACCCGGAGTGAACGCGTAGCATATCGGTTCGCGCAGCAACAACGAGGATGGCGAGCCAGGCTCGACCGGGATACGTTCTGATCTGATCGTCGTACGGCTCCCGCCGAACTCGCCTGGTAGCGTTGCCAGCCAGCCAAGCCGCCGCTGAGATGCACGGCGATCTATGACGCCTTACTGCGTGAGTACGGCGCGCCGATCCCGCGTGGTCGCACAGATCCGCCGTGGAAGCCTGTCGCGACGCCCCCACGCACAGGCCGCGCCGGCGGTCTCGCCGGTGGCAAGTGTCCATGCCCGCTGCGCTCAGCTCGATCTGGGGCATATCCAGCGGCGGAGCGCTCGAGCAGCGCGAGCCCGCGGGCGACCAGCGCACCGTTCACCGCGACGGTCCTGGTCGACCAGCGTGCTGAGGTCGCCGGCCGCATCGAGGCGCGTCGGCAGCCGGGCGGCGTGCAGGCATATCAGCGCGGCGAATGCGAGCATCGCCGGCATTGCGCCGGTGGATGCTCGCGCAGCAGCGCGGTCAGTCGCATGCCACGTCGCACAGCTCGGCGCGCACCGCCCGCCCGGCCGTGATAGCCCTCGTTGAACAGCAGATACAGCGCGGCATCATCGCCAGCCGCACCGCGAACTCGTCATCGGCCAGATCTAACAGCCGGGTCGCGCTCGCGAGCACCTTCTTGCCTCGCAAGAGCCGCTTCTCGATCTCGAGACCCGGCCACGCACCGCCGGGCCGATCAACGCGATCTACTTCGACCGCGAGCACGGCACGTTCTGGGGCGGCTCGAGCGACGACGGCGACGACTATGGCATCGCCTGGTAGCGCCCGATAGCGCCCGATAGCGCGTGGTTGCGCCTGGTGCGCGCGACCACGGCGCGCCGCCCCGGCGTGATCGCGCCGTCCGCCGCCGGCGCCGGTTGCAAGGCCCCGGACCCGCAGGCCGGGCCGACGCTCCCGGCGGTGGCATGTGCTGTGAAGCAGCTGCCTCGCACAGAAGGCGAGGTCCACGATGAGTTGCTTGCGAATCGCAGCGTGCCTGCTGCTGACCCCGGTCGTCACGAGCTGCATCTCGGCCGACGATGTGATCGCGGCCGAGCAGTCGCTGCTCGCGCCGATCAACTGCAGCGCGGTGACGTGCGCATCGGCCGACGAGCCGACGCTGCACGGCTACCGCATGTTCGACGACCAGAACTCCACCGCGTTCGTCGACGGCTGGAACCGGACCCGCAAGTCCTACGTCCACATCCCGGCGAAGTACGACACCGTGGACGGCGTGACGCAGAAGATCCCGCTGATCTTCGCGTTCCACGGCGGCGGCCAGACCCGCGAGGCGATGATCAACGGCAAGTGGGCCGACTACTTCGATCAGGACCATGCGTTCGTGTTCCCGCTCGGCGAGGCGGATCCGTGCGACAACCCGTTCGGCACCGGCCAGACGCAGTGGATGCAGCCCAGGCTCGGCGAGAGCACCAGCCCGCTCAACCCGAGCTGCGATGCGGCGACGCAGGTCCGCGACGTCGCCAACGTGGCCCACACGTACTGGAACGCCTCGCTCGCCGGCTCGTTCACGGACGTGGTGTTCATCGAGCAGCTCCGCGCCAGCCTGCTCGCCCGGTTCCCGAAGCTCAACGCCGACAAGGTGTACGCGACCGGGTTCTCGTCGGGCGGCGGCATGACGTTCACTCTGGCGTGCTACCGCAGCGCGCTGTTCCGCGGCTTCAGCGTGGTGGCCAAGACTCTCGGCACCGACAGCGTGCGCGGCGACTACGACGCGGACGGCATCGTCGAGACCGATCCGCTGAGCCTGGTCGCGACCTGCGGACGAAACCAGTGGAACCCGGCCCACGCCACCGGCATGACGTTGCCCCAGCTCTGGGGCGCAGGGGAGCTCCACCTTCCGTCACCGGGCGGCGGCACCATGTTCGTGGGAGATCAGGACTACACGATGACCGAGATCAACGACACCGGGGACTTCATCCGCGCGCGCGACAACCTCGATGGCAGCTTCGTGGTCCAGAATCCGTTCCAGAACACCCAGATTGGCGACCAGGCCACGACCCAGCGCCGGACCTTCACCACCGCGCTCAGCTCGATCTGGGGGGTATCGGCATTTTTTCGCCGCCTCCTCGTCCAGGGAGTCGCGCGCGAGTCCGCGACCCACGCGATCCCCGACGCCGACGAGTGCCGCAACCCGAGCGATACATTCTCGACCTGCGACTACAACTACACCGATCAGACGATCATCTTCTTCCAGGACCACGCCGACCTGAGCCTCAGCCCGTGACCGCCGCCGGCCACGCGCCACGGCGCCGCGGACGCTGCCGGCGCTGCCGGCGCTGCCGGTGTTGATCGAGGCTCGGCTCAGTAGCTGATCACCGCGCTGTTGGTGCAGCCGGTCTCGGTGCATCCCCCGGAGCACGTGCAGGTGCCCGTGCAGCCGCAGTTGAAACCGCCCGCGACGTCGGCGGCCGCGCTGCCGAGGAAGCGGACGACCTCTCGCCG
>DASWRS010000303.1:0-2388 GCA_036403075.1 Kofleriaceae bacterium | reverse complement strand
TCGGCCATCCCGCGCGTCTTGAGATAGGTGTCGAACGCGGCGAGGTGAGTACCCCACGTAGCCTCAGCGACGGTGGACGTCTTCTTCATCGACACTCAGACGGGACGGGTGGCTACGCGCCGCCAGCTGGTCGAGGCCGGGCAGGCCGACGCGACCGAGCGGCCGGTGGCGCCGTGGTTTCCGATCCGCGGCGACCCGGACGCCTCGACGCTCTGGTTCGCGGTGATGAGGAAGAGGGAACGCGGCGTGTTCATAGGCACGCTCTGCTTTCGACACACCGACTGGCATGCCTCTCTGCTCGAGAAGGGGTGGGAGGAGGTCCCGGTCGGGGAGATAACTGCGGAGTCCTAGTAGTCGAGCGGCCGGCTCGAGCCCGTCGCGCCCGGCCGCGACTAGGCCGATCGACTACGAGATGAACACCGGGGTGCCGACCTGGACCCTGTCGAACAGCTGGATCACGTCCGGGATCGCCATCCGGATGCACCCGTGCGACGCAGCCGTGCCCAGCGAACCGATGTCGCTCGTCCCGTGGATGCCCGCCCCGCCGGCGATGCCCATCCAGCGCGCCTTGATCGGGTCCTGAGGCCCGGGCGGGATCACCTTGCCGGCCAGCGCGCCCGCCCACGAGCTGTTCGGCACGTGCCACGACGGGTTCACCTGCTTGTCCTGGATCGCGTACTGGCCGGCCGGGGTCTCGAGGCCCTGGCGCCCGACGGCGATCCGGTAGGTCTTGGCGACCGACAGCTGCTTGTAGAGCGTGAGCTGGAACCCACTGCGGTTGATGATCAGGACCGTGGGGTACTTCTGCGCGAGCTCGGCCGTCGTCACCTTCGGCTTCACCTTCGAGACCGGCGCGCGCAGCTTGTGGTCGGCGGTCGCCTCGACCAGCTCCTGCGCGACGTGCCTCCGCAGCGCTGCCACGTCGAGCTTCAGCCCTGTCTGCGAGTCGACCTTCGAGATCCCCCCGCTGGAGAAGCCGATCGTGGCGTCCTTGGCGGGCGTGTCGATCTTGCGCTGCAGGTGCTTCGCGAACTTCGCGACCGCATGCCGCGAATAGGTCACCTGGATCGCGATGCTCTTGTGCACGCTGCCGCCCGTCAGCTCGCGCGTGGCGCGGCTGAGGATGTCGCCCTTGCGGCTCGCGGCGACCGCCTGGTGCACCATGTCGGCCGTATTCACCCGCACCTGCGCCTGATCGGGCGTGAGCTTGTAGCGGTGGCCGCTGAACTTCACTATCACCGTCTTCCGGAGCGGCGCCGCCAGCCGGCGATCGAGCGTCGCCTGTGCCGCCTGCGGCTTCATCCCGGAGAGATCGACGCCGGCGGCCGTGATCCCCTTGGCGATGATGTCCTTGCGGCTGTTGTCGTACGCGTAGACGCCCACGGCGCCGACCACGAAGACCGCGAGGACCACTGCTAGGACGATGAAGGAGCGCTGGCGCATCAAGGGATTGAGGCTAAAGCAGAGTGTATGTGGGCATCGCCGTTTCCCCAGCAACCTCTGCGTTTTGCAAGCGGCGTTGCGCCAACTCGGCGCGGCGCCGGGTCAGCGCGGCTGGCCGCTCTCCCGCCGGGCGCGCGCGCCCTCGATGGCCGAGACCACGCGCGGACGGCTGCGGTTGGCGCGCTCGTACTCGAGCAGGGCGTCGAGATCACCCGGCTCGAGCGAGTCGATCAGGGTCACGATCTCGTCGGCTTTGAGGTCGTCGTAGTGATCGACCGGCGCCTCTCCCCCGTTCTGCGCGGCACGCGCGGCCGCGCGCTTCGGCGACGGCTGGGGGCGCCGGGCACGCGGGCGGATCGCCGACTTGGGCTGCGCCGCCGGTGCCTCGGGTGTCGGCGTGGTCGGCGTGGTGCCGGTGGCCGCTCGCACCACGGCCTGCGACTGCTCTCGCTTCGAGCCGCCGCCGGGTGAGCCGACGCGGTCGCCGTAGCTCGCCATCACCTTCTGCAGGTCCACCATCTCGCCGGGCGTGAGCCGGCTCTCCTTGCGGTAGCCCGGGTTGCGCACGTGCGGGCTCCAGCGCAGGAAGTCCTCGACCTCGCGCTCGTAGCGGTACGGCTCGGTGGCGCCGCGGACGATCGGGTGGAGGCGCTGGTGCTCGGCGAGCTTGAGCACCGTCTCGCGCGTCGTGTAGCGGTAGCGGAAGCCGGTCGCCTTGAGCTTGCGGTTGTCGATCCCGCGCCCGAAGCGCATCTGCTGGAGCATCTCGGGCGGTACGCGGATGCCGAGTCTGCTCAGCGTGGCGGCGGCGAGGCCCGTCCCCCACGGCGGCAGGATCGGCGCGTAGGTCTTCCCTAGCAACCCGACGACCTCGGTGAACGCGAGCACGCCGTCGCCGGCGACGTTGTAGATGCCGCGGATGTCGTCGCGCACCACGTGCTCGAG
>DASWRS010000302.1:0-36768 GCA_036403075.1 Kofleriaceae bacterium | reverse complement strand
GCGTCGACGTCGAAGTGCGCATCGATCACCGAGGTGGCCTGTCCAGCCGGCAGCTCGATCGAGAAGATCGAGCGGCCGTAGGTCGCCGCGAAGAGCTGCGCCGGCGGGCCGGCGAGGAACTTCAGGTCGGAGACCACCGCGTCGGGCAGCCCGACGCCGAGCGGCGCCCAGCTCGCGCCGAGGTCGCGCGACACGAACGCCCCGACGTCGCTCCCGACGTACAGCGTCGAGCTCTGGCGGGGATCGATGACGAACGCGTTGACCGGCGCGTCGGGCAGGTTGCCGCTGATGTCGCTCCACGTCGCGCCGTGATCGGTGGTGCGGAACACGTGGGCCAGCGGCTGGTCGACCCGGAACCCGGAGAACGTCGCGTAGGCAATCGCGTCGTCGTTGGGATCCACCGCGACCCGGGTGACCCAGAGCTTGGGCAGGTTGGCGTCGATCCGGGCGTAGGTCGCCCCGGCGTTCTGCGTGATCCACACGTTGCCATCGTCGGTGCCGATGTAGATCGTGTTCCGGTTCGACGGCGCGACGGCCACCGTCGTGATCGTGCCGAACACGATCGTGCCCACCCCCTGGTTGCCGTTGGTCAGATCGCCGCTGATCGCGGTCCACGACGCCGCCGAGTTGGTCGACCGGAACAGCTGGCTCGAGCCGAGGTAGAGCGTGCTGGTGGTGCCGGTGCCGGTGCTCGCCGGATCGATCGCGATCGGCGTCTTCCAGCCCAGCCGGCCGCTCAGCCCGGAGGTCGCGCTGCTGAACGAGGTGCCGCCGTTGGTCGAGCGGCGCAGCGCGCCGAACTGCGACTCGGCATAGACCACCTGCGTGCTCCGCAGGTCGACGTGGACCTCCAGGCCGTCACCGCCGACGACGCTGGCCCAATCGTTGGTCTGGCCGGTGGTCGTGCGCTGGACGCCGTTGTCCTGCAGGCCGCCGTAGATCTTCGCCGGCTGCAGCTCGTGCGCCTCGACGGTATAGAACTGCGAGATCGGGAGGTTGTTGAAGTGGGTCCAGTTCGTGCCGCCGTTGGTCGAGCGGTACACGCCGCCATCGTTGCCCTTCAGGATCACGGCCGGGTTGGAGGGCAAGAACCACTGGGCGTGCTGATCGGCGTGCAGGCCGCCGACCGACGTGAAGCTCGCGCCACCGTTGGTCGAGTGCGCGAGGCCGACGCCGTCGACCCACAGGTCGTCGGGGTTGGTGGGATGGACGAACATCCGGCCGGACCAGTAGCCCTGCGCGCCGATGATCGAGGCCAGGTTGGTCACCGTCTGCCGCGTCCAGGTCGTCCCGCTATCGGTGGAACGGAACACCCCCTCGAGCGAGAAGTCGGCCTTGCGCGAGTAGATCGCGTACACCGTGCTCGGCGATGACGGCGCGACGACCACGCCAATCCGGCTCGGCTGGGTCGACGAGGCCGGCAGCCCGCCTGCCAGCGCGGTCCACGTCGTGCCGCCGTCGGTCGAGCGCCATAGCCCGCTGCCCGGCCCGCCGTAGATCCGGGCCGACGGCGTGCGCTGGCGCTCCCAGGTCGCGGCGAAGATCCGGCTCGGCGTGACCGGATCGATCGCGAGATCGATCGCGCCGGCGAGGTCGGAGATGAACAGCACCTTGGTCCAGGTCAAGCCGCCGTCCTGCGACCGGTAGACGCCGCGATCGACGGTACGCGTGAACAGGTTGCCCATCGCCGCCACGAACAGGTTGTTCGGATTCTTGGGGTCGATGACGATGCGGCCGATCTCGACGGTCAGGTCGAGCCCGAGGTGCTGCCAGGTCGCGCCACCGTCGGTCGTCTTCCACACGCCGTCGCCGGGCTGGGTCACGCTGCCGCCGCCCGGGTTGGCCTCCCCGGTGCCGACGTAGAGGATGTTCGAATCGCGTGGATCGAGCGCCAGCGCGCCGATCGCGAGGGTGCCCTGACCGTCGAAGATCGGGGTGAACGTCACACCGCCGTCGGTGGTCTTCCACACGCCGCCGCTCGCCGAGCCGACGTAGAACTTGTTGGCGTTGGCCGGATCGCCGACGACGTCGGTCACCCGCCCGCCGACGTTGATCGGGCCGCGCAGCTGCCAGACGCCCGACGCGTCGAGGCCGCTCGTCGCCACCAGGCTCGCCCGGAGCAGCCTGGCGTGTGCCAGCGCGCGGCCGCGGGCCTGCAGGTTGATGCGACCGTCCGGCAGCCGGCGCTGGAGATAGAAGTAGTCGTTCTCGGCGATCGGGCCATCGTCGTCGCGGTCATGGGCGCGATCGCCGTCGCGGTCGCGGTCCGCCGCGCCGGCGGGCTCGTGCACGGCCGCTTCCCGGTGCCTCCCGCAGGAAGCGGTGAGGGCGACGAGCGCGATCAGATAGCCAGTCCGACATCGATCATGGGCGTTCACAATGGGCTCCTTCGCAGGACCGAGGCGCCCAGCATTGCGCGGTGTGCCTGGATCGACGGGCAGGCTCGCCCGGAGTGGATCCGGGCGTCAACGTCCTACTACACTCTGTCGATCTGAATGTTTGGCAACCCTACGCGTTGCGCGCCGAGTGTTGCGGCAATCGGCGCACCTACCGCCGACCGGCCGGGCGGCCGGCCCGTTCGTGGGCGCTCGGATGGAGCAGCGGCTCATACCCGTGCGCCAGTGCAGCCACCGACGTCGGCGGCGTCAGGACCGTGGCCTCGCCGGCCACCGGCCGCGGCGTCGCGTCGCCCCAGCCCTCGAACGCGAACCGGAGCAGCCGATCCTCGACGATGAGCCGACAGCTGCCATCGCGTGCGACGACCACGGTGCCGTCGGGCAGCTCGGCATAGCGCGCCGACCAGACGATCCGGTCGCCGGCACGCACCAGGCCACGCCCGCGCCGGTGGCGCTCCGCGTGCAACCGTTCGTTCAGCTGCCACGCCAGCAGCGGCTTCGGCGCGCCAATCGTGCGGGTCACCGCGTCGCGGTACGCGGCGTAGTGGGCCGGCCTGCACGTCGCGCACGGCCGGTGCCCCGCGGCCAGCGCGACCGCGTCATCGAGGAAGAACAGCGGCGTCCATCGCCGCGGCCGGGCCAGCGGCCACCGCCAGCCGCGAAACTCGGTGAGGCACGCGATCCACAGCGAGCTGCCGTGATGGCGCACGACGCGCTCGTGGTCGTCGACCACGCACCCCCGGTTGCCGGTGAGCAGCCCGCGGGCCGGGACGGCGTGCAGGTCCCCCCACGGATCCACCCGGTTGCGACGCGGCATGCATCGCAGCCTCGCACGCCGTGGCGCCGATGACAGCGACGTGGAGCGCGGCCTTCACGGTCCGAGCCGGAGCGATCACGGCTCGCGCAGCACCGAGACCGGCTCCGTGCTGGCATTCGTCGATCGCGACCGGACCGCCGGCCTGGCTGACAATTCAGAAAAATCGTTCCACCTCGGCGGATCGGCCGAGGACCAGGACTCGCCGACGTCACTCGATGGCTGTCCAGGTATCACGGACCGTCCCACAGGCGGCGATCCCCGCGCAGCGCCTCGATCGCGGTCGGCACCATGTGGAACAGCGGCGAGGGGAGCGCGTCGAGGTCGTACCATGCCCAGCCGTCGACCTTGTCCGGCTCGCGGACCTCGGGCTCGCCGTCCAGCCACTCGGCGACCAGCGCGATATCCACGTAGTGCGTGGGCGCGTAGTGCATGGTGTTGAGCACCCGGAGAAACCGGATCGCGCCGATCTGCATCCCGGTCTCCTCGGCGACCTCGCGCGCGGCGCACTCGGCAAACCGCTCACCGTACTCGAGGTGGCCCCCGGGCCAGGCGTACTCACCCGCCCCGTGCGAGCCCTTCCGCCTGCCGAGCAGGACCTTGCCGTGCTTCCTCACCATGACCCCGACGCCTACCGACGTCCGGTGTCCGCCGTGCACCGCCGGGGTGCCGCTCGCGCGAACCGGCGTCCAGCGCTGCTCGCGCCGCTCGATCCGCGAGGCAGCGGTCTCGCCGTCGTAGGACATCGCCTGCGGCGGTGACAGCGCCAGCGAGCGGTCGACCAGCGCGCGGGTGTTGACGAGCCCGAACCGGCCGTCGGCGGTCGCGGCGCCCAGGTAGACGCCGCACGTCCGGCACAGCCAGAAGTCGGCGGTGCGCAGGCCGAAGCGGTAGCGGACCCGCTGTTCGGCGTCGCGGCAGGTCAGCTCGAGCGTGCCGGCCGGATCCGACGTCGTCGCCGCCCCATGGCTGCGGCAGAACCCGCACGCGCACGCGCGGATCGGCCACGCCGACGGGGCGAGCGCGGTCTCGTACGCGAAGCCGAGCGCGCCGCAGTGACAGGCACCGAGGTAGATCATGATCCCGGTGTAGCGCAGGACCGGCGCTCGGGCCCTGCGCTCGGCGCTCGCGAACAAGAAGAGTTGACCCGCCGGAACCGGCAGCCACGATCGTCCGGTGGCCGGCCAGCGGCTAGGGCGCGGCCGCGAGGCAGGGCGCGACCGGCTCCGGGATCCGGGTCCACCGCGTCGGACACGAACGTCGACGCGATCACCCGCCGAGGTAGATCGAGAGTGACACTTCATGTCAGGTTTCATTCGCCAGGCGCCCGGCCGTACGGTCACGGCGCGAACAGCAGGGCGAGCTGGGCGAAGCCGGCGGGCCGCAGCGAGTGCTCGAGCATCGCGTCGGCGAGCTCGGCGGGCAGGGTGTGGCGCATCACCGAGAGGCCGAGGCGAACCTCGAGGCGGGTGCGCGCCGTGAGGCCGACGCCGAGCTCGCCGAACGCCGTGCCGCCGGCGCGCCGCACGATCTGCTGCGACTGCTGCCACTGCGCGATCCAGGTGTTGCCGAGGACCTCGATCCCGAGCGCGCCGCGCAGCCGGGGAGACAGCTGGTACTCCGCGCGGACGTGCCTGGGAATGAAGATGTCGAGTCGAAAGCGCGAGCCGTCGCGCTGGTGGACGTAGGCGAGCATCGGCAGCACGGGCAGGAACTCGGCCGTGGACGTGTAGACGGCGCCGACCGCGATCGCATCGTCGGGGCCGAGCACCCATTGCACCATCGCCGACGACGTGACCTGCAGCGCGCTCCACGTCGGGTCGCGCAGATCCGACGCATAGGCGGTGCCGATCGAGGCGCGCACCGAGCGCCCCGGCGCGAGGGTGCCGCCACCGCCGAGCGTGACCTCGAAGCGATGCAGCGCGAGATCGTGGTCGCCGTCATCGCCGGGGCTGCCGCCGCGCATCGGCAAGCCCCAGTGGGTGAGGCCGTAGCCGAACAGGAGCCCGAGGCCGAAGCCGTCGCGGCGCACCAGCGGCGCGCCGGCCTTCGCGCGCAGGTCCTGCGTCGTCAGCGTGCCGTCGTACATCACCGCATACGCGGCCATCACGGCATCGCTGCGCGGCGACAGCTTCCGCGTGTCGGTCCCGGCCGTCGCCGGCTCGGCCGGCCGGGGCGCACCGGGCGCGTCGTCGGCCGACACTTCACCGGCTGCGATCGCGAGCGCGATCGACACGACGACGGGGGGCCGCAGCACGCGCGCGAGTGTAGCGCTCGCTCCGCCGGGGGGACACCACCGGCCGCGTAACCTCGCGGCGCCGCGCGACGTCCCAGCCGCATGTCACCCCGCGTGCTCCCCGCCGGCAAGGTCGTCGAGGTGTTCCACGACGCCGACCGGCGATGCCCGGGTGGCGCATGACTGCCGTCTTGTGGCTGATCCGGATCCCTGCCGGGGTTATCGCAGGTGTGCGCGGAGTTGCCGGTTGCGGGTTGATCGGCCGAGTAGGACGCTTCTGGCAATGCTGACCGTGTGACCTCCGCCGAATTCTAAACGAGCATCAGGCGCGCGGCGTGCGACGAGCGCACGCACGTTCGGCGTTGCGAGGCGGGCGAGGGGCATCGCGTCAGGCTGACGCTGAGGGTCGATCAGGGTCAGGTGGGCGCTGCAAATGCCTGGATTCGCGGGATTTCCAAGCTGACCCAATTGTCAGGTTGCGTCCCTGTCAACCCGATCCAATGTAACCTAGAATTACAAGGTATGGCGGGTCCGAAATTGGCGGCGGTCGCGCTTCAACGCACCAAGGAAGCCATCACAGCAGGTCGGTTCGTCACAACGCGCCACTTCGAGGAACGAATGGACGAGCGGAGCGAACATGTTCGATGTTCACACCGCGATCGATCGCTCTGTGCGTGCAGAGGCGTACCAAGATGGGGCGCCCATGAACGGTGGCACGTGCTGGCGTGTGTTTGGTCCTGATGTGGATGGTGACCGAACCCTCGGCATCGGGGTCGAAGTCTACAGTGCACCCAACCGATCGGTCTGGATCACGTTGTGCACCGTCATCGAGGTGGAGGGGTGAAGATCATGAAGAAGAAGGCCATCAAGCCAAGGGCATCCACTGGTCCGAAGTGCGAGTGCAGCGGAACCTTCAAACCGGTCACGCTTAGAAGTTTCGACTTTTCTCGGTACTCCGGGCTCCCATCTTCTCTCGATGGGGCTCCCGGTTGGAGGTGTGGCTCCTGCCAACGCGAGATGCTTCACGGCCAGGTGATCAACGCATCCCTGTTCCTCATCGCGATGGAAATCGTGGGCTTCCCCCACCGACTCACAGCGGAGCTTGCACGCTACTTGCGTCGCTCGATGCAGATCACCCAGCAGGAACTGGCTGACCGCATGGGTATCGCCCGCGAGACGGTGGCGAGTTGGGAGAGCAACCTCAAGGAGATCTCCCCGCAACACGATCTCATCTTGCGAGTTTTGATGTCGAACCACGCACGCGGCTCGGGGGCGCTCCCGATGAAGGCAGTGCTGGACATCGCGAACAATGTGATGGCGACGCTCTCTTCGGTACGAAGCGAGCCGGCACCGCGGAAACCCCCAGACCTGCGGGTAACCGAGTCCGATTTCAAGAGACTCCCTGCGGCCTGGTTGAGTAAGATGCAGAACACGGCACCGACTGCCTTCGCCTCATAGGCAGGCGTGATGCTCGCCCCGCTCCTCGCGTCCGATGAGCCAGGCCGGCGGGGGTGATGACGAACTCGTCGTCGGGTGCCGCCCCCGGGCTCCGCCGCATCATCGCCCGGTGCCGCACATGCCGGGAACACGACCGCGCATGCCAGGAACACGAGTCCGGTATAAGCCCCGACATGCGGCGGCTCGCCTCCATCACCCCGACCAACCAGGCATGCTCGTCGGTGTCCAGCTGGTAGGCGGCCTCGAGGAAGCCGGCCATCTCACCGGCTCGAAACCGCACCCCGTGCTGCGCGCGCCTCGGCATCGTCCTCGTCCTCGTGCTCGGCCTGCACCGTAGCAGCTCGGTCGTTGCCGCCGTGCGGCACAATCACTCCCACCGCCGCCGGCATTTGCCGGTGTTTCACATCGCGTGCTTGCCGCAGCTGCCGCTGGCTGGCACCATGTCCGCGCCCACCGTCGGAGTCCTCGCATGGCCTACCATCCGGATCCGGATCTCGTCGTCCGCAACGCCACGGTCCTCGACGGCAGCGGCGCGCCGCCGTTTCGCGCCGACGTCGCCGTCGCCGGTGGCGTGATCACCGAGGTCGGGGCGGTCGGCGCCACCGGCCGCGAGGAGATCGATGCCGAGGGCCTGCTGGTCACCCCCGGGTTCGTCGACATCCACACCCACTACGACGGCCAGGTGACGTGGGATTCGCGGCTGTCGCCGTCGTCGCTGCACGGCGTGACCACGGCGGTCATGGGCAACTGCGGCGTCGGGTTCGCGCCGGTGCAGGCCGCGCACCACGGCATGCTGATCGAGCTGATGGAGGGCGTCGAGGACATCCCGGGCGCAGCGCTGCACGAGGGCCTGCCGTGGTCGTGGACCAGCTTCCCCGAGTACCTAGACGCGATCGACCGCATGCCGCACGACATCGACGTGTGCGCCCAGGTCCCGCACGGCGCGCTCCGGGTCTACGTGATGGGCGAGCGCGGCGCTGCGCGCGAGGCCGCCACCGGCGACGAGATCGCGGCGATGAGCGAGCTGGTCGCCGAGGCGCTCGCCGCCGGCGCGCTCGGCTTCACGTCGTCGCGCACCGTGCAGCACCGGACCAGCAAGGGCGCGCCGACGCCGACCTTGACCGCCGCCGAGGACGAGCTGCGCGGCATCGCCGCCGGGCTGCGCCGGGCCGGCGCGGGCGTGATCGAGATGATCTCGGACTTCGACGATCTCGACGTCGAGTTCGACCGGTTCTGCCGCATGGTCGAGGACGCCGGCCGGCCGATGTCGATCTCGCTCGCGCAGCACGACAGCGCGCCCGACAGGTGGCGGCTGCTGCTGGGCAAGATCGAGCGCGCGGCGGCGCGCGGGCTGCCGATCAAGGGCCAGGTCGCGCCCCGGCCGATCGGCGTGTTGCTCGGCCTCGAGTGCTCGCTGCACCCGTTCGTCGCGTGCCCGAGCTACCGGCCGATCGCCAAGCTGCCGCTCGCCGAGCGCGTGCGCGCGATGCGCGACCCCGAGCTGCGGCGCCGGCTGCTCGGCGAGACCGCCCAGTCGGGGAGCTCGACGGTGCGCTACATCGCGCGCAGCTACCACAAGCTGTTCCGGCTCGGCGATCCGCCGGACTACGAGCCGGACGTCGGCCAGAGCGTCGCGGCGCAGGCCGAGCGCACCGGCCGCGACCCGGCGGACCTGGCCTACGATCTGCTGCTCGAGAGCGACGGCAAGGAGATCCTGTACTTCCCGCTCCACAACTACACGGCCAGCTCGCTCGACGCCGCGCGCGAGATGATGGCGCACGGCGACACGCTGTCCGGCCTCGGCGACGGCGGCGCCCACGTCGGCACGATCTGCGACGCGAGCTTCTCGACCTACAGCCTGACCCACTGGGGCCGCGACCGCGCGCACGGCCGGTTCGAGCTGCCGTGGCTGATCAAGCGCCAGACCCACGACACCGCGGCGGCGGTAGGCCTCCTCGATCGCGGCCTGGTGCGCCCCGGCATGAAGGCCGATCTCAACGTGATCGACTTCGCGCGGCTGCAGCTGCGCCGGCCGTACATCGTCCACGACCTGCCGGCCCGCGGTCGCCGGCTGATGCAGACCGCCGATGGCTACGTCGCCACGATCGTGAGCGGCACCGTCACCTACCGGGAGGGCGAGCCGACCGGCGCGCTGCCCGGCAAGCTGGTGCGCGGCGCCCAACCCAGGAGGACCGCTTGACCACCGACACCGCCAGCCACGCCGCCGCGACCACCGCCCCGGACACCAGGATCGAGCCGCTCGAGACCCACGCCGAGTGGCGCGCGTCCGACATCGCCGATCGCAGCCGGTGGACCTACCGGCTGACCGAGACCGACCTCGCCGAGCTCGAGGCCGCCCTGGCCCACGCCGCGGCGCAGCACGCCGACGTCCTCGACATCACGCGCGAGGACTTCCCGCTGCCGACCCTGGGCGCGAAGCTGCGCCGGTTCGAGGACGAGCTGATCGACGGCCGCGGCTTCCAGCTGATCAGCGGCCTGCCGGTCGAGCGCTACGGCGATGCCGACGCGTGCGCGATGTACTGGGGCATCGGCATGCACCTGGGCCGCCCGTGGCCGCAGAACAAGCACGGCCACCTGCTCGGCGACGTCACCGATCACGGCCGGACCTACGGCGATCCGACGGCGCGCGGCAACGAGCTGGGGCCGGTCGCCATGCCGTACCACTCCGACGGCTCGGACCTCGTCGGCCTGATGTGCCTGCGCAAGGCGATCTCGGGCGGCCTCAGCACCGTGGCCAACGCGGTCGCGGCCCACAACGAGATCGTGCGCACCCGGCCCGACCTCGCCGCCGTGCTCTACCAGCCGCAGATCTACGACCTGCGCGGCGAGGAGCAGCCCGGCCACCCGCCGACCTACGAGGTGCCGGTGTTCACGCGCCACGGCGATCGCCTGTTCGTGCGCTACATCCGGCCCTACATCGAGTCGGCGCGCCGCCACCCGGGCGTGCCGCCGATCACCGCCGCCGAGCGCGAGGCGTTCGATCTGCTCGATCGGCTGTGCCGCAATCCCGACTTCAACGTCTACATGGATCTCCAGCCCGGAGACATGCAGTTCATCAATAACTATCACGTGCTGCATGCCCGGACCGCCTTCGAGGATCACCCCGATCCCAAGCACAAGCGGTTCCTCAAGCGGCTCTGGCTCGAGACCCGCAAGCTGACCGATCGGCCGCACAAGTTCCAGCTCGCCGGCTCGGTCAAGGCATGGTGGGCGCGCAACCGTACCAAGGCGTCCTGATCGGCCGCCCGTTCCGCCCCCCCCGGATCGGGCTACGCGCCCGGCTTCGCGGCCGGCGGCCGGTCGGACCTGGGCGCGAACACGTGGTCGAGCACCAGCTGCTTGATCGCCGTGGCGGGGATGGCGCCGTCGGCCAGGAGGCCCGGCTCGCTCGAGATCACCAGCGGGCCGTCGTCGGGCCGGTCGGTCAGCCGGCCGTGCGAGCCCTTGACCAGGCGGGTGTCGAGCGGGATGACGTCGAGCAGGGTGCGAAACCCGAGCTTGCGCCGCGCGAGCTTCCAGCCGACCGAGGCAGCGGGCAGCGCGAGCGACGGATCGAGGAACAGCTCGACCGGGTCGTAGCCGGGCTTCCGGTGGATGTCGACGGTGCGCGCGAAGTCGGGCGCGCGGTCGTCGTCGGTCCAGTAGTAGTACGAGAACCAGCGGTCGGCGGCGCTGACGCAGACCAGCTCGCCGGCCCGCGGGTGATCGAGGCCGGCGGCACGCTTGCCGTCGGCGTCGAGCACGGTCTCGACCCCCGGGATCGCGGTGACCAGCGCGCGGACCTCGCCGAGCACGGCCGGATCGTTGACGTAGATGTGGGCGACCTGGTGATCGGCGACGGCGAACGCGCGCGACGCGCCGGGGTCGAGTAGCTCGCGGCCCTGCTCGTCGCGCACGGCGAGCAGGCCGGCGGCACGCAGCACGCGGTTGGGATGGATCGCCTGTGTCACCGGCGTGATGCCGTACTCCGACAGCACGATCACGTGCGCGCCGTCGCGGGTCGCGACATCGATCAGCTCGCCGCACACCGCGTCGATCTCGCGCAGCGCGGCCGGGATGCCCGGGCCGGCGGGCCCCTGACGCTGCAGGTCGTAGTCGAGGTGCGGCAGGTAGACCAGCGACAGCGTCGGCTTGTGCTCGTGCCAGACGTCGAGCGCGGCGCGCGCGATCCACCGGCTCGCGGCGATGCCAGCGCGCGGGCCCCAGAACTCGAACAGCGGGAACTGGCCGTGCCGGCCCTGCAGGTGATCGCGCAGCCCCGCCGGCCGGGTGTGGACATCGGGCAGCTTGCGGCCATCCGCGGGATACATCGGCCGCGGCGTCACCGCGAGATCGGCGGTGGAGTACATGTTCCACCACCAGAACAGCTTGGCGCAGGTGAAGCTCGGGTCCCGGCGCTTGGCCGCGTCCCAGATCTTCTCGCCGCTGACCAGGTGGTTCGACTGGCGCCAGAAGTTGATCTCGGCGAGGTCGCGGAAGTACCAGCCGTTGCCGACGCAGCCATGGCCGCTCGGCGCAAGCCCGGTGGTGAACGTCGACTGCACGCTGCAGGTCACCGCCGGCAGCACCGTGGTCAGCGGCCGCAGCGCGCCGCGCCGGGCGAACGCCGCGAGCGCCGGGGTGTGCTCGCCGACCAGCGACGGAGTCAGCCCGACGACGTTCAGCACCAGCGTGCGGTTCATGCCGGGTCCCCACCACCGCCGGCGCCGTCGACCCGCGGGGTCTGGCCGCGCAGCACCGAGTTGCCCTCGTGCAGCCGGCGCTGATCGATCCCCAGCGGCGCCTCGAGCTCGGCCGGATCGAGCCGGCCGCTCTGGGCGAAGAACGCGATCGGGTTCGTCCAGAAGATCGCCTCGAGCGTGGCGTCGGCGATGCCGGCCGCGCGCATCGCGTCGCGGGTCCGCGGCACCTTGAGCGGATCGGACACGCCCCAGTCGGCGGCGCTGTTGACCAGGATGCGCTCGCCGCCGTAGCGCTTGACCAGCTCGACCATGCGCGGCTCGTCCATCTTGGTGTGCGGGTAGATCGAGTGGCCGGCCCAGCACCCGCTCGCCAGGGTCAGCGGCAGGGTCTCCTCGGTGTTGTGGTCGACGATCGTGCGCTCGGGCGCGAAGCCGACGTCGCGCACCAGCGCGAGCGTGCGCTCGCAGCCGCGCTTCTTGTCGCGGTGCGGCAGGTGGATCAGCGCCGGCAGGTCGTGGGCGCGGGCGAGCTCGAGCTGCGCCGCGAAGCAGCGGTCCTCGGCCGGCGTCATGTCGTCGTAGCCGATCTCGCCGACCGCGACCACGCCGTCCTTCTCGAGGTAGCCGGGCAGGAGCGCGAGCACGCCCGCGACCAGCCCCGGATCGTTGGCCTCGCGCGGGTTCATCGCCAGCGTGCAGAAGTGGCGGATGCCGAACTGGGCGGCGCGGAACCGCTCCCAGCCGAGCAGCGACAGGAAGTAGTCCTCGAACGTGCCGACGTGGGTCCGCGGCTGGCCGACCCAGAACGCCGGCTCGACGACGGCGGCGATGCCGGCCGCCGCCATCGCCGCGTAGTCGTCGGTGGTCCGCGAGGTCATGTGGATGTGCGGATCGAACAGCTTCATGACGGATTCCTGAACCATGCCACCTCATCGGGGACCGGCCGCCCGGCGGCGCGGCGCTCGCTGGCGTAGGCCTCGACCATCCGGACCAGCTCGGGGGTGGTGCGCGCGGCCAGCCCGGCGATCCGCGCCACCGGCGCGCCGATGAACAGCGCCTTGAGCACCATCTGATCGAACGCCTGGGCCGGGAAGTGGCGCGCCGGATAGTCGTTGTCGCACGCGATCGCCCCGAACACGGTCTCGACGTTGTTGCGGCAGGCATCGACCGCGACGTCGACGAACCGCGCCGGCTCGGGCAGCACGGCGAGCACGCGCAGCACCGCCTGGCGCTCGCGGACCTCGCCGCGGCGGACCAGGTCGCGGACGAATGCGACGTGGCGATCGCCGGGCAGCGCCCCGATCGCCGCGAGCACCAGCGCCGCGCGGCCGCACTCGTCGACGCCGGTCACCGGCCAGCGCAGCCCGGCGGCGGTGATCGCTGCGGCGTCGTCGTCGCCGATCGGCGTGCGGCCGAGCCGCCGGCCCGCCGCCGCGAACGCCGGGGCAAACCGCGCCGGATCGCCGGCCGCCGCGAGCTGCTCGTCGAGCCAGGCCCGCGCGGGAGCCGCGACCGTGGGCGCACGCACCGCGCCGACCAGCGCCGCGATCAAGGGACCCAGATGGTGTCGCCGGGCAGCACGTAGATGTTCATGTCCTGGCGCTTGCCCGAGGCGAGCGCGTCGTAGTCGAGCGGGATCTTGCGGACCTCGCCCGACTTGGGATCGCGGCGCAAGAGGGTCACCTCGTTGCGCTTGGCGAACCGGCTCGGTCCGCCGGCGAGCGCCATCGCATCGGCGACCGTCACGTACTGATCGGCGCTGAACACGCCGGCGTGCTGGACCTCGCCCTGGATCGTGAAGCGATAGCTCTTCCACGACCGGACCAGGACGGTGATCTCGGCGCTGGTGCCGACCTTGACGTACTCCTGCAGCCGGCTCTTGATCTTGGCCTTGAGCGAGGTCGGGGTCTCGCCGACGGCCTTCAGGTCGCCGATCAGCGGCATCGTGATCGTGCCGTCGGGACGGATCGTCGCGTCGGTGTTGAAGTCCTTGTTCTCCCAGACGTTGATCGCGATCTGGTCGCCGACGCCGAGCACGAGCTCCTTGGTGCGCGGATCGGGCTCCTTGGCGTAGTCGTACTTGGGCAGCTGCGACGGGCACCCCGACGCGAGCACCACCGCCGCCACCACCAGCCACCGGCCGAGCCAGCCGAGCCGGCCGAGATCATCGTTTCTGGGAGCTGCACGCATCCGCGGCAGTTTGGCCCGATGTGGCGACTAGTTCCAGTCCGGGCGCGTGGTGATCGCACCGCCCAGCGGCATGACGGCGAGCTTGGCGCACTGCTCGTACAGCCCCTGCGGCGGCGTGGCCGACGGTGTGCAGTCCGGTCCGGGACGGTCGGCCCGGAAGAACAGCGACCGCGGCAGGCAGGTGCCGTCCGGCGAGCAACGCACCTCGAATGCGTTCCAGTCCACCGCGCCGCCGGCCGTGTACGGGACGATGTTCACCCGCCAGTCGACGGCGATCACCCTCGGATCCGTGGTGTACGTCATGACCGCGTTCCACGTGGCCTGGCTGGGGGCGCCTTCCTGAAGCAGCCACAGCGTGAACGTCATCGTCGGCAGGGCCACGGTGCCGGACGGCGCCGCGGTGACCCGGGTCCGCGCCCGGATCCCCTGCGCGGTCACGACATCGGAGCGCACCGGACCGAGCGCTACCGCACGGCGGCTCGCCTCACGAAGCAGGTCGCCGACCCGGTTCGCGATATCGATCGGCCGCGGCCGCGGCCGCAGGTAGACGATCGCCATCGTGACCAGGATGCCGATGATCGCCACCACGATCATCATCTCGGTGAGCGTGAAGCCGGCCTGCCGGCGCTTCACCTGCCGACCCCGAGGTTCCGGAAGTCGACCTGGAACGTGACGTAGCGGTAGATCCGCGAGCCGCCGAGCGCGGGGTCGGTGGCGCTCGGCAGCGCCACGGAGGCGTGGTTGCCGAGCAGGTTGTTGTCCGGCTTCGCGGCGAGGGTCAGCGACGGCGTGGTCTGCGTGGCGACGCCCTCGATGTCGCGATCGGTGCGCGCGACCAGGCTGATCGAGATCTGCTGCAGGGTCGCGGCTGCCAGCGGAGCGGCCGGCGGGACGGTGTTCATCGCGCTCTGGGCCGCGCCCGAGTACCAGTCGCGATAGCCGTCGCCGTCTGCGTCCGGATCGGTGCCGGCCAGACCGGGTGGCGGCGGCAGGACGACCCGTTCGGCGGTCTGGATGTCGGTGAAGCCGTACGCCAGCTCGCTCCAGGTGTCGTTGGCGCCGAGCAGGCCGCCGTTGTACGACAGCTGCAGCACGCCCAGCGCCGCGCGCGCAGGCGACGAGGCGTCGATCTTGTACGCATGCGCGACGAGCTTGTAGACCATCGCCCCGGCCGCCGGGGCTCCCGCGCAGGGGCCGTTGCCCGCGTTCCAGCCCCACGGTGCCACGGTCTCGATCGTGAGCCTGGCGGGGGGGCCGGCGACGACGCCATTGACCGGATGGAGCCGCATCGCGCAGGTGGTGTACTTCGTGATGTTCGGCTCGCCGGCGAACGGCGAGGTCTGGGTGGTGTCGACCGTCGAGAGCACGACCAGATCCCCCGCGAGGAACCCCGTCACCTGATCGACGCTCAGCGTGGGCCACGCCGAGGCCGCGGTCACGACCGCCTGGGTCGTCGGATCGGCGTAGAAGAACGCGACCTGATCGGGGCCGGTGGCGTTGTCGATGACCTGGACCGGCGACACCACGGTCCCGGCGCCGCCCGAGGGCATCGACGTGAAGCCCTGCGGCATCGCCAGGCCGGCCTGCTTGGCATCGAGCTCGATCGCCGCCCGCGCCGCGGCGAGCACCTGCTGGACCCCGGCGATCTGCTGCTGCCCGCGGTACGCCAGGGACATCCGCGAGAAGATCGCCAGGATCATCCCGACCAGCAGCGAGCTCACGAGCAGCGCGATCATCAGCTCGATCAACGTGAAGCCGCGCGGCCGGCGGGTCATAGCTTCTCTTCCGTCGTGCGGATCACCTCGAGGGCGAGCGAGTGATCGAGCATGGGGTTGACGCCGAACGTGCCGCCGTCCTCGGTCCAGGTCGTCACGACCCGGATCAGCATCAGGCTCGACGACGCGCCGGTCAGCGAGGTCACCGTCGCGGTGACCGTGTACGGCTGGAGGTTGCGGCCGGTGGCGGCCCAGGTCTTGGGCGGCGTCGGCGGCGTGGCGTTCGGGTTGCCGGTCAGCGTCGCCATCATGTCGTCGAGCCGCTGCGCGCGCAGCGACTCCATCCGGGCCACGGTGAGCTGCTGGGCCTCGGCCGCCCGGCTGGCGCCGTCGTTGCCGCGCACGATGCTGAGGTGCAGCGAGAGCAGGCCGATCAGCCCGATCGTGGTCACGCTGAGCGTGATCAAGAGCTCGATCAACGTGAACCCGCGCTCGCCGCGCCGCTGTGGCCGCCGCGCCGTCACAGCACGACTCGCCATCCCATCAGGGTGAACCCCGACGTCGTCCCGACGGTCTGCGTCCCGGTCGCCTGATCGCCAGGGCCCATGCCCTGGGTCCGGCCGGCCGCGGTGTCGCCGCCCGCGGTCGCGGCCCGCGGGGTCCCGACGCGCGCGACGTCGCCCGCGAGGGTCGCGAAGTAGATCGCGCCGGCGTCTCCGAACAGGCCGCCCATGACGGCCGAGCTTACCGCGAGGTTGAAGTCGCTCGCGAAATTTGTTCCGCTTCCTGCGTTCAGCTGGACCCCCGAGATCGTGGACGTGCCGGTATCACAGGCGTTGGTCCCGATCGCCGGATCGACCGTCTTGGTGAACAGGATCTGCTGCGGTGTCACCACGACGCCGCCATAGAACTTCTCGCAGGTCCCGCCGCTGCACGCGCCGAGCACCTTGGAGCGGATCAGGCCGGTGTCGGCGTAGACCGCGAAGAACGCGTTCGACGTGGTCGCCGGCACGCTCTCGATCCCGCCGGTGCCGAACAGCAGCACCATGCGGGTCGTCCCGTCGGTGCGCGCGGCGATCGTGCCGGCGATCGTGCGCTCGGCGAGCAGCGCGCCCGGGGTCAGCAAGGTCGAGAACAGCGCGAACTGGATCTTGCCGTCGGGTGTGGTGTTGACCGCCAGCGTGCCCATGCCGGTGTTCTGGTACCAGCCGCCGGCGAGATCGGCGGCCGGGTTCAGCTTGTACACATAGCCGCACTTGTCGGCGAACACCACGCGATCGATGTAGCCGTTCAGCGTCGGGCCGCCAACCTCGAGCGCGTCGTCGGTCTCGAACGCGGCGACGTCGGTGGTCACCGGGCACTTGGCCTGGAACTTCCACATCAGCGCGCCGGTGAGCAGATCGTAGGCCGAGACCGTGCGGCCCTTGAGGTTCTGGGTGTCGGTGTAATCGACGCCGGTGCCGACGATGACGAAGTAGCGCTCGGTGTTGTTGAGCAGCACGCGCACCACGGTCGGCTTGGCGTTGGCCTGGCCGGCCTCGCCGAGCCCCGGCGTCGCGCTCCACATCGGGATCGGGCCGGTCACGGCGCCGGTGATCGGGTCGACCGTCTGGGTCACGTCGATCACCGAGAACGCGCGGCCGCCGTTGCCCGAGGCGATCAGCGCGACGGTCCGGAACGCGCCGGTCGAGGTCTGGTAATCGACCAGCGTCGGCGAGCCGTCGGGGAACGCCGCGATCGAGGGGTGGTTCAGGCCATCGGTCGCCGCCTGGTTGGCGTTCTGGGTGTTGTTGTAGTCGGCGTACATGCCTGCGGCGATCGGCGGCGGGATGTAGGCCCACGCCTCGCGGCCGTTGCGGACGTCGGACTGGTTGGCCGGGAACGAGTACACCGCGTGGACCATGCCGTCCTTGGAGCCGAACAGCACCAGCGGCACGCGGCCGGCGTTGGCCGAGATGAACGTGTCGGCGTGGACGCGATCCAGCCCCGAGCCGAACGAGTACCAGCTCGGCCGCCCGGGCTTGGTCAGCACCGACGGCGTCGAGGTCTCGACCGCGCCGAGCTTGGTCAGCGGGATCGTCGCGTTGCTGACGCCGAACCGGGCGCTGCGGACCCAGGTGATCAGGTCCGTCGTGCTCTGCGTGTTGGGCGTGGTGAGCAGGCTCTGGAGCGCCGTGACACCGGCGTTGCTGGTCTTGAAGTCGTAGCGGGTCTCGGGCGTGGTCGTGGTGATCGCGGTGTAGATGTTGCGGCTGGTATCGGCCAGCGCGTCGAGCTTGGCGCCCGCGTCCCACAGCACGCTGGTCAGCCCGGCGTTGATCGCGTAGAACCGGCCGCGGTCGCCGGGCTGCTTGAACGCGCCGACGTAGCCGATGCCGTCGCTGACCACGATGCCGGAGCGGTAGTGCTCCTTGGCCACGGTGTAGTCGAACTTCGCGCTCATCGCCGTGAGCTTGGGCGTCGCCGTGTGGCTCGCGCCCGAGCACATCACGGCCTTCCAGCGCACCGAGCGGCCGACCGCCTTGGGGAACGCGGCGCAGTAGTCGGTCAGGCTGCCGGCGCACAGGCTGGCCTGGACCCAGTTGGGCGGCTCCTCGTTGGACATGTAGAACGTCACCGTGCCCAGGCTGAGCGTCATCGTCGGCGTGATCCGCGCGGCGGTGACCACCATCTCGGCCTGGAGCAGCGAGCCGAGGTCGAGGATGCCGGACGCGGCCTCGCCGCAATCGACGTAGGTGATCGACTGGCGATCCGCGATCACGTAGTACCCGGCCGAGTCGTTGCCGTCGGCGACCATCAGGTCCGGCGAGTGCGTCGGGTCGCGGTCGTAGTCGAAGATGAAGCCGACGTCGTAGTCGGTGTTGGGTACGCCGCGGAACGTGATCTGCTGCTTGACGCCGCCCGAGAACGGCGTGTTGGTGCCGTTGTTGACGTAGTAGAACGTGGTGCCGCCGTTGATCGACGAGTTGTAGTTGTGGCCGTCGGTCGCGACGATCAGGTCGGGCTTGCCGTCCTGCGAGTAGTCGGCGACGAACACGCCGGTGATCGCGCCGCTCGAGGTCAGGCTCTGCGACGCCACGGTCTCGACCGTGGTCGCCGACACGCCCTTGAACAGCCGCAGCCGGTACGAAGCGTTGGTGCAGCAGTTCGGCGCCCCGACGATCAGGTCGCGCTTGCCGTCGCCGTCGACGTCGGCGTACGCGAACACCGGCAGGCCGCCGCTGGTGTTGGTGCCAAAACCGTCGGCGGTCGCCGGCGTGTGGTCGGTCGCGAGGTCCGAGATCAGGTAGCCCTGATCGGTGAACGTCAGGTTGCCGGTGCACGGCCACAGCCCGGCGGCGTTCTTGACCGCGGTCGCCGACTTCGTGCAGGTGCCCTTGAAGATCCGGATCGAGCCGCCCTGCGCGCCGCTGCCGAGCAGCACGTCCATGTAGCCGTCGCCATTCCAGTCGAGCGCGACGATGTTGGTGCCGGACCACATCTGGTTGCCGACGTAACTCGAGAGCCCGGTCAGCGGCTGGTACGCCGTGTTGAACGTGGGCCGGCTCTGGCTATCGTTGGCCGCCTTGTTGATGTACAGGTTCATCGTCGTCATCTGATAACCGCTCGCCGGCGCCTGGACCTCGAGTACGTCGTCCCAGCCATCGCCGTTGAAGTCGGTCGCGGCGATCGCGTACCGGCCGTTGAAGGCGCTGGTGTGGAGCGCGCGGACATCGGTGAACTTGGGGGTGACGACGACCGTCGGATCGGACCAGTTCGGCGCCGCGCCCGAGTAGGCGGTGCACGCCGCGGTGGTGCAGTTCTCGTTCTGCCAGGTGTAGTTCTGGAAGATGTCCAGGTAGCCGGCGCCGCCCTCGCTTGCACCGACGAAGTCGGGCCAGCCGTCCTTGTTGAAGTCGCCAACCGCGGCATACACCATGTCCGACGAGGTCGTCATCTGCTTGGTGTTGAACACCGCGCCGGCCTTGTTGAGCTCGATGTCGTTGCCCGAGGTGTTGTACCAGGTGCCGCTCTTGGTCGTGTTGACGTCGAGCGTGGTGCCCGACCAGCTGGTCGGCGTCGAGGTCTGCGGACACGATGGCGCCGACAGCGACGCGGACGCGCCCGCCGGGGGTGCGGCGAGCCAGCCGACCGCCGCCGCCGCCGCCACCAGGTAACTCGAGATCGAGGTGCGCATGGTTGTCAGCCTCCTGGACGGAACGTGGCGGTGTCCCCGGTGTTGATCGTCCCCAGGCAGTCGTTGCGGCCGGAATCGTCCTCGGACTCGTTGCGCTGGGCGTACACCGAGCACGGACGGCCGAGGCCGGTGACGTTCTGAGCGGTGATGTCCCACTCGACCACCGCCACGGCGCCGTTCGGGCCGTAGCCGGCCGAGCGGATCACGACGCGCTTGTCGTTGTCATCGCCGGTCGCGAACCCGCTGTCGTTGCGGTTGTTGAGGATCTGCACGCTGTACCAACCCTGCATGTCGGCCGAAAACAGGTTGCCGGCAGCCCCATTCGCCTGGTTGTTCCCGGGCAGGTTCGGCTGCGGTGGGCTGGCGTTGCTCGCCGAGATGTAGCTCTTCCAGCCCGTGCTGAGGTTGACGTTCTTGCGCAGGAAGTCCATCGCCGCAGCGGCGCCGCTCTCGGCGGCGTAGACGGCGATCGTGTGGAACCGGTCGTTGCCGGTGGTCGCGATCCCGCCCTGCACGCTGACCACGGTGAGCACGCTCAGCGTGCCCAGCGCGGCCAGCATGACCATCGCGAGCATCATCGAACTTCCACGCTCGCCGTTACGGCCCGGCGCGGGCCTACTACTGATCACGAAAGATCCTCCTACTAGCGATCTCGGCCAGTGTGGAGGGGAAACAGCGCGCCGGGGAGGATCTGTGGGTCAGCGACGAGGTAGCGACCCGATCAGCGCACGTGCCCGTCGGTGTCGAGCTCGATCAGCCCACCGCCGCCCACATCACCGCGCGCCGCGAGCTCGGCGAGCGCCTCGCGCAGCGTCACCGGGACTCCGGCTTTCACGTACGGCACGTCGCTGCCCTTGCCGCCGCCGGCGGCCGGGACATGCGCGATCATGTTCTCGTCGCCGTTACCGACGACGACGTACACCGCCTGACCCGGCCGCAGCTGGCGCGCCGCCGCCGCCATCACGTCGCTCGCCGACACCGCAGCCAGGTTGTCGACATATCGATCGTAGTAGTCGAGGGGTAATCCGAAGTAGACCAGACCGCGATATTGCCCCAGCGCGGCGTGCGCCGTGGCGAACCGGCCGGGCAGCCCGAGGATCGCGCCGGTGGTCTCGCGCTCGAGCTCGTCGGGGCGGACCACGAACCCGGGCGCGCCGGCCCACAGCCCCCGGACCTCGCGGTCGATCTCGAGGATCACCTGGTACGTCGCGCTGCCGGCGACCGGCGCGCTCACCGTGAACACGCCGTGCGACCGCATGTAGCTGAAGTTGCCCCGGGCGCCGTACGAATATCCCTTGTCCTCGCGCAGGTTCATGTTGATCCGGCTCGAGAACCCACCGCCGAACACCGCGCCCATCAGCGCCGTCGGGAAGTAGTCGGGCGCGGTGCGCGGCGGGCCGAACTGCAGGTACGACACCGTCGACTGCGCCGCGCCGGGGACGTCGACGAAGAAGATCCGGCCCGGCATGGTCTCGGGCGGCGGCAGCACCGGCGGCGCGGGCGGCCGGCCGGTCCAGCCCGCCACCAGCGACGAGTCGAAGCACGCGCGCAGCAGGTCCTCGGTCACATCGCCGACCACGAACAGCCGCGCGCCCTCGGGGACGAGCCAGGTCGCGGCGAACGCCCGGCAGTCGTCGAGCGTCAGCCGCGACAGCGAGGCCTCGGTGACCACGGCGCCGAACGGGTGATCCGGGCCGTACAGCACGGGGCCGCTGACCCGGGCCGCGACCGACGCCGGGCTGCCCTTGGCCTGCCGGATGCCCTCGATCCGGCGCTTGATCAGGCGCTCGAAGTCCGAGCCGCGGAACCCGGGCGCGCGCAGCGTGTCGACGAACTGCGCGAAGGTCGGCGCCAGGTGCTTGCCGAGGCTCGACAGCGTGAGCCCGACCGAGTCGTCGCCGGCATAGCCGCCGATGCTCGACGCGGTGTCGGCGAGGCGCTCGGCGTACGCGAGCTTGTCGAGCTGCTCGGTGCCCTCGGTGAGCATCGCCATGCACACGCTCGCGAGCCCCTCCTTGCCGGGCGGATCGATCACGGCGCCGCCCTCGAAGTTGAGGTCCATCGACACCACGGGCAGCGTGTGCTGCTCGACCAGGTAGACCTCGATCCCCGAGGCCAGCGTGAAGCGCTGGACCGGCGGCAACCGGAACGGCCGCGGCGTACCCGCCACCGGCGGCTGGGCGCGGAACGGCTCGTCGGGAAACACCAGCGCCTGCGGTGCCGCGGCCTCGAGATCCTCTGCAGCCATGTCCAACCGGGGACCCTAGCGTGCGCGCCGCTACCGCGCCAGCGCGGTACGCGACAGCCTGCGCCGCGGCGGCGGCCCGGCGTCATGTGTCCATCACTCGTGGTCGAGGTGCGAGATTCGCACGCCCGAACCGGAACGCTACCGTCAGGCCGGCGATCGTCAGAACAGCCCCCATGGCCGTCTGAAGCCGTGGAACAGCGCGACGACGAGCACGCTTCCACCGATCGACATCCCGACCCCGACGTTTCCAATCCTCAAGGGAGCGTGGCGAGCAGCTCGTCCAGTTGCGCGAACGTTTCGTGCGTGGCGTCCGCCGCGCCGGTGCCGGCCGCGTCGAGCGCTTCCTTCGACGGATAGAGCTCGGTCATGACGAGCAGCGTCTGGCCGGCTTTCTCTTCGAAGGTCACGGTGGTCACGGAGCCGTTCTCGCCGCCTTCCTCGTTCGTCCAGACGATGCGCGAGGGCGGCGTCACCTCGATGTAACGGCCGAAGAAGTCCATGCCGTCGCCGAAGTTGAGGCGGTACTTGCCGCCGGTGCGCACGTCCATTTCGCACGACCGCAGCGTCATGCCCATCGACTTCGGCACCCACCACTTCTTGAACAGCTCGGGCCTGGACCACGCCTCGAACACGAGGCGCGCGGGCGCGTCGAACGTGCGCGTGACGACGAGCTCGCGATCGGACTTCCTCTGCACCGTCGTGCGTTTCATGACGGGCTCACTTTGCTTTCTTGCGTCCATCCAGCTTCTCCTTCCGTTTCAATTCTTCGACGACCTTGTCCAGCTCGCAGAACCGCGCGTCCCAGAGCTGGTGATACCGCTCGATCCACGCCGCCACTCCTTCCAGTCGGCGCGCGCCGATCCGGCAGGTGCGTACGCGGCCGACTTTCTCCGTGATGACGAGCCCCACCTCCTCGAGGAGGCCGACGTGCTTCTTCATGCCCGTGAGGGTCATGTCGAACTTCTCGGCCAGGTCCGTGATCGACGCCTCCGCGCGACCCAGCTGCTCGAGGACGCCGCGACGGGTGACGTCCGCCAGCGCGGCGAACGAGGCATCGAGGTCGGCATTCGTATACTGAACCATCTGGTTCAGTATCTGAGCATAGGCTTCCGCGGCGTGCAAGGGCTATTTCTTCGACGCGCTCACGAGGTCGCGAACCTCCGCGGTGACGCCCGCTCGAGTGCCGCGCTCGCGCCCACCGGGCGTAGGTCGCGTCGCGATCGTTCGGATGGACCTGACCGCGGCGCCCCGGTGCTGCAGCCCGGCGCCTGCGACTGCAGGCTCGCGCCCGCACCTGGCCGCGACGCGACGCGCGGTTACGGCCGCATGGTTCTTGCTTTGCCGCAACGCCATGAAGCTCGCCGTCGTCGCGTCACTGGCGGTGCTCGCCGGCTGCGCAGCCTCCGCCGACTCCCCCGACTCCCGGCCGTCACCGGCACCACCGGCGTCCGATCCGATCTCGAACACGGCGCCGGCCCGCGAGGGCGACGAGGCAGCGCTCGCGCCCCGGGCGCCGGCGGCGCGCCAGAAGACCGGCACGCCGCCGCGCGGCACCTGCTACGTCGACTTCATCGACATCGGCACCGGGCTGGCGATGCTGGCGCGCTGCAAGGACGGCTCGGACCGCGCGCTCAACCTGCTCTACGACGGCGGCTCGAACGATCCGTCGCTGCGCACCCAGAACCGGCTGGTCTACATCCTCGACAAGGGCCTGGGCTTCGCGCCCGGCGAGACGATCCATCACCTGTTCCAGAGCCACCCGCACTTCGATCATCACTCCGAGCTGGTCCGCGCCAACGGCGTGATCGCCAAGTACGACGTCAAGCACATCTGGGACCCGGCCGCATACAACGACACCGCCGCCTACCAGTGCTTCATCAAGGCGGTGATCGACAAGGCCAATACCACCAAGCTGGTCTATCACCCCGGCAAGCCCTGCCCCGACTTCAGCAAGCTGGTCTGCGACAAGATGGCGATGCCGGCGTGGAAGACGCCCAAGACCAGCATCGAGCCGTTCGACGCGCCGTACCGCGCCAAGCCAACGAACAAGCCGGTCGACATCGACCTCGGCAGCGCATCGTTCACCGCCAAGATCCTGCACGCCGATCCCAACACCTCGCACCCCAACGACGCGTCGCTCGTGCTCAAGCTCGAGCTGTTCGGCGTCAAGATCCTGCTCACCGGCGACGAGGAGGCGGGGCGCCGCGCCAAGCCGGACGTGGCCGCGACGGCCAAGTCGGTGGAGAAGTTCCTGCTCGACTCCAAGGCCGACCTGTCGGCCCACATCATCCAGGTCCCGCACCACGGCAGCGAGACGTCATCGACCGATCCGTTCCGGGACGCGGCGACCATCATGAACCGCACCAAGCCCGACAGCTTCGCCGTGATCTCGAGTGGCCCCAAGGAGTACAGCGGCACCGAGCTGCCCGACGCGTCGATCGTCAAGGCCTGGGAGACCAAGCTCGGCCGCGATCGTGTGCTGTCGACCAAGCTCAACGACGGCGACGCGCCGCTGTGCGCGAACCACATGGACAAGATCGCGCCGATGCCGGCGATGGACAAGACGCCGGCGGGCTGCAACAGCATCGAGTTCACGATCGAGGACCGCGCGCGCGGCCGCAAGATCACCTCGGTGGTCTACTGGCCGATCGGGCCGAAGGTGACGCCATGAAGCGACTCGCGATGATCTGGCTGGTCACCGCCGCCTGCGGCGGGGCCGATGTGTCGAACTCCGAGCAGGCGCTCGCCGATGCCGGCGCCGGCTCGGGCTCCGGCGGCAGCTGTCCGCGGGTCTCGAGCTGCAACCCGGCGCTCGGCGGCAGCGACTGCGACGCGGGCTGCTGCACGGCCGCCAGCGACGAGCTCGGCCAGCCGCTGCGCGATCCGGGCGGCGCGCCGGTGTACCAGTGCACCACGCCGGCGTGCCAGTCGGACACCGACTGCGACGTGCCCGGCACCACCTGCAGCCGCGGCGCGACCTGCGGCGACAACCGCTGCACCTGCGCGACCGACCCCGAGCCGTTCATCGACGACGATCGCGACCTGGCGTGCTGCCCGGTCCACAACGTCCTCGGCGTGTGCTGCACCTCGGGCCAGCTCGACTGGCAAGGCGCCTGCGCCTGCCCCGATCCGCGGATGACCGACGACGGCTGGGGCTGCGCCTGCCCGCCCGGGCTGATCACCGGCGACGACGGCCAGTGCCACTGCGAGGATCCGGACGCGACCTACAACCCGTTCAGCGCCGCGTGCACCTGCCCGCCCGACATGCTCGCCGACCACGATCCGTACACCGGCGAGCTGCTGTGCGTCAGCACGCCGATCGGCTGCGGCGATCCCAACGCGCACGTCGATCCGGCCACCGGCGAGTGCGCCTGCAACCCAGGCTACGTCTCGGGCGACACCGCCAACGGCGCCAGCGCGCAATGCGTGCCGATCGGCTGCGGCGACGGCGTGTGCAGCCCGACCGAGAGCTGCATCACCTGCGACTTCGACTGCCCATGCGGCCCCGGCCCGGACGCCGGCATCCCCGACGCCGGCAGCGGCGCGCCCGACAGCGGCACCATCCCCGACGCCGTCGTCATCCGCCCCGACGCCGTCGTCACGTTCCCCGACGCGGGCATCCGCCCCGACGCCGGCTCCGGCTCCGGGCGCTGAGCTTCTCGGTGCGCGGCGTCGTGCTCGAAGTAGCTGTCCAGATCCGCCTGCCCGCGGGAGATCCGCCTCGATCGTCGTCGCGCGACAGCGGCCGGATCTCCAGCTAGCGCGGCGCTTGACAGGGCGTGCGCCCTCGCCACACCGTGCGGACACGCGCGCTCAAACGTCGCAACGCGGCTCCACTTCGGTGGCTGCACCATGCGCAGCCGGTCTTGAGCTCGACGAGCCCAGCCCATGTGCTGGTTCAACACAGGGCTGCACGTCGACTCGCACTGGACCAACCCAGTCGTGCTTGAGGTACTCCGAACGCACTCGCTGCGGGAGCCACATGCCGCTTGAGCTACAAGCCCGTACCGACGGGCTCGGCCGCGCGCAGCAACGTCTGCTCACCCGCACGAGCTACGCGACCCACTCGCGCCGATGCAGCTCCATGCCGCGACCGAAGCGTTGACGATTCTCGGCGAGTGGACCGCACAGGTGGTACTCTCGGATCGGATTGCCTGATGTCGACGGGTACGCATTTGCGCGAATGGTCCGCGAGCGCGGGTACACGCATGCGCTTCTCGTCGCTGTCAGCGGCTATGGCAACCCGATCGACAAGGCGTGCGCACATGACGCGGGCTTCGACCACCACATCACGAAGCTGGTCGATGCTGCAACGCTCGTGCGCGTGCTCGGCGGACGCAACCCATCCGAGCCGGAAGACCAGTCGCCATGACCTCAACACGAAACGCCCTGTTCGTCGGCAACGGCGAGCTCGCCACGCTGATGCGGAACACCGATTGGGCGGCGACGCCGCTCGGTCCTGTCGAGTCGTGGCCGAACGGGCTGCGCGCCGCGGTTCGCATCGTCCTCAGCTCGCGATTCTCGATGTGGATGGCCTGGGGCGAGGAGCTGACGTTCCTCTACAACGACGCGTACCGGCGCGACACGCTCGGGGCGAAGCATCCACGCGCGCTCGGCATGCCCACGCGCGAGCTGTGGAGCGAGATCTGGACGGACATCGGTCCTCGCATTGCGACCGTGCTCGAGACCGGCGAGGCGACGTGGGACGAGGACCTGCTGCTCATGCTCGAGCGCAACGGTTATCGCGAGGAGACCTACCACACCTTCTCGTACAGCCCGCTGTTTGACGATGACGGCCGCATCCGCGGCGTCCTGAGCGTTGTCACCGAGGAGACCGCGCGACTGATCAGCGAACGACGCGTCGCGCTGCTCGGCGCCCTCGGCGTCGAGCTCGGCGGTGCGAACACCGACGAGACGGTGCTCGCTGGACTGCAGCGCGCCCTTGCGACAGAGACCCGCGACCTGCCCTTCGCGCTTGCCTACGTGTTCGACGAGGACGGCCGCACGGCGCGGCTTGCGGCTCGGTGTAGCGAGTGGGGTGCCGAGGAGCCCGACCTCACGATCGAGCTCGCGACAGGCGCGGCGTGGCGACTCGACGAGCTCGCGCGCGAACGCCGGCCGCTCGAGATCGCCCTACACGACGCGGCGTGGCCGACCGGCGCCTGGCAGACACCGCCGCGGCACGCGTTCGTGCTGCCGCTCGCGCAGCAAGGGCAGGATCGACTCGCGGGCGCGCTGATCTGCGGGCTCAATCCGCATCGTGCATTCGATGTGGCGTATCGCGATTTTCTCGTCCTGTTCGCGAACCAGCTCGCGTCGGGGCTCGCGGCCGCGCGCGCGTACGAGCTCGAGCGGCGGCGCGCCGAGGCCCTCGCAGAGCTCGATCGGGCGAAGACGACGTTCTTCTCGAATGTCAGCCACGAGTTCCGCACGCCACTCACCCTGATGCTTGGCCCGCTGGAGGATCTGCTCGCTGATCCGGATCAGTTGCCCGCAGCACACGAGGATCTGACGACGGTCCAGCGCAACGGTTTGCGGCTGCTCAAGCTCGTCAACACGATGCTCGACTTCTCGCGCATCGAGGCGGGACGCGCCCAGGTGAGCCTGCGCCCGACCGAGCTCGCGCAGCTCACTGCCGATCTGGCGAGCATGTTCCGCGCAGCGACCGACAAGGCCGGGCTCGCGCTGCACGTCGAATGCGAGCCGCTCGGTACCCCCGTCGACGTCGATCCCGACATGTGGGAGAAGATCGTCCTCAATCTGATCTCGAATGCGTTCAAGTTCACCTTGCGCGGCGAGATCGCGGTCGCGCTCGCTCGCCGCGGTGATCGCGTGGAGCTCTCCGTCCGCGACACGGGCTGCGGAATTCCGCAAGCCGAGCTGCCACACGTCTTCGAGCGGTTTCATCGCGTCGAGGGCACGCGAGGCCGCAGCTACGAGGGCACCGGCATCGGACTGGCGCTCGTCCAGGAGCTCGTGAGGTTGCACGGCGGCACGATCTCGGTCGCGAGCACCGAGGCCCAGGGCAGCACGTTCATCGTCTCGTTCCCGATCCGTGCCGCGCGGTCGAATGCAATGATGCTCACGGCGAACGAGCGCGTCTCGCATTCGGCGGAGATGAACGCATACGTCGCAGAGGCGCTGCGCTGGTTGCCCGAGGAAGCCGACGCACGTACCGCGGCGCCGGTGAGCCGCGACCGCATCCTGATCGCGGACGACAACGCCGACATGCTGTCGTATCTTCGTCGCTTGCTGTCACCGCGCTGGGAGGTCGATGCCGTGAGCAACGGGCGCGCCGCGCTCGACGCGATCCGCAACCGGCCACCGGCGCTCGTGATCACCGACGTGATGATGCCGGACCTCGATGGATTCGGCCTCATCGCCGCGCTGCGCGCCGATCCGGCGCACGCGAAGCTCCCCGTGATCATGCTGAGCGCGCGTGCCGGCGAGGAGGCGCGTGTCGAAGGCTTGCGCGCGGGCGCGACGGACTACCTCGTCAAACCGTTCGCGTCGCGCGAGCTGATCGCACGCGTCGATAGTCTCCTGCGCAGCCTCGCCCTGCAGGCCGCGGAGAAAGCGCACGCGCAGCGGATCGCGATGATCTTCGAGCAAGCCCCCGTCGCGATCGCCGTGCTCCGCGGTCGCGAGCACGTCTACGAGGTCGCCAACACCCGGTATCGCGCGATCATCGGCCAGGACGACGTTTTGGGCCGCAAGGTCGGGGACGTGCTGCCGGAGGTCGTCTCGCAGGGCATCATCGACCTCCTCGATGACGTGTTTCGTACGGGGCAGCCCTACACCGCGAACGCGATGACGATCCAACTCGCTAGCGTCTCGGGGCGACTGCACGAGCACCTGTTTGATCTCGTGTTCCAGCCGCTGTTCGACGCCGACGACCAGGTGTACGGCATCGTCGCGATCGGCCACGATGTCACCGCACTCGCGAACGCGCAGCGGGTCGCAGAGAGCGCCAGTCGCGCCAAGGACGAGTTCCTCGCCATGCTCGGTCACGAGCTGCGGAACCCACTCGCGCCGATCACCACCGCGCTCGAGCTCATGCGGCTGCGCCCGAACCTCGGCGCGGAGCGCGAGCGCGCGATCATCCAGCGGCAGGTCCAGCACCTGATCGGCCTCGTCGACGATCTGCTCGACGTCTCGCGGATCACGCGCGGCAAGATCGAGCTGCGCACCGATCAGGTCGCGATCGCGGACGTCATTTCGCAGGCTGTGGAACAGACGAGTCCGCTCCTCGAGCAGCAGCGCCACACACTGACGCTCGACGTGGCGGACGGCCTGCTCGTCCGCGGCGACCGCGCGCGCCTGACGCAGATCGTTGCAAATCTGTTGGCGAACGCCGCGAAGTACACTCCGCCGCGCGGCACCCTCCACGTCCGCGCCCAGCACATCGGTGCCGAGATCGTCGTTGCGGTTGTGGACAACGGCATCGGCATCGATCAGAGCATGCTGTCTCGCATCTTCGAGCCGTTTGCACAGTCGCGCCAGTCCCTCGACCGTTCCCGCGGCGGCCTGGGCCTCGGTCTCGCGATCGTCGATAACCTCGTACGCCTCCATGGCGGCACGGTGACGGTGACGAGCGAGGGGCCGAATCGCGGCAGCGAGTTCACCGTGCGGTTGCCGGTGCTCGACGGAGCAGCGGCCGCGAGCGCCCAGTCCCCCCCGGTCGTCGCTCGATCGAGTCGCGGCGATGGCCGCATTCTCATCGTCGATGACAACATCGACGCCGCCCAGATGCTCGCGGACCTGCTGGGAGCGCACGGCTATCGCACGCTCGCGACGCACGACGGCCCGAGTGCGCTCAAGGCGCTCGAGGCGTTTTCTCCTCACGTCGCTGTCCTCGACCTCGGGCTTCCGGTGATGGACGGCTACGAGCTAGCCCGAGCGCTGCGCTCGCGCCCCGAGTCAGCCGCGACGCGACTGATCGCGCTCACCGGGTACGGCCAGCCGGAAGATCGCGCTCGCTCGGCCGCTGCTGGGTTTGCGGCGCACGTCGTCAAACCGATCGACGGAAACCTCCTGCGCTCGATGATCGACAGGCTGATCGAGGAGTGACTCGCGGTCGCGTAGCTGGCGGTGGCGAGCGGCGGCGCCTGGAGCCCGTGATCGGCTGTCATCCGCCGATCAGTCGGTGAGCAGAATAGTGCAACTTGTGATGCGGGTTGCTAGACTGGCTCAGGGAGACCATGAAAGACTTTCGAGGCAAGTTGGCAGTCGTCACGGGAGGCGGCACGGGGATCGGGCGTGAGCTCGCGCTGCAGCTGGTGGCAACCGGCGCACACATCGCGATCTGCGACGTGTTCGATGATTCCACCCGCCGCGACGACCGGTGGACGAGAGCGCGTCACCGCGCTGAAGGGTCCCGCCTCGGCTTGTGCGTGATGCGAGGCTGCACGTTGGGCGGCCCGGCGTAGAACAGGTCGGCCTTGATCGTGTTGAGCGCACGCTTCGGCTGGTAGCTCTCGTCATAGAGCGTGGCCATGCCCTCGGCACCCTTGCCGGCGCCGAAGTCCCAGGTCGGGATCCACGAGTGCTTGTCCGTGAACCCCCAGAACGTGAAGGACAGGCAATGCCGGTTGGCCAGGCACCCCTGCAGCAGCGCGCTGAAGTTCGCCGCGGACGCTTGCAGGCGCGGATTCACCTCGGCGGAGCTGCCGGACTTGACCGCGGAGCTCATCTGACTGCGAACGTCGACCTCGGTGAAGGCATACGCGAGCCCGAGATCGGTGAACCGCTGGATCGTGTCGGCGACCTGCAGCGCGTCGTAGTTGCCGTACTGGGTGCCGAGGTGCCCCTGGCTCCCGATCCCGTCGATCGGCACGCCCTGGGAGAGCAGCTTGTTCACCTCGTTGTAGAGGAACTGGACCTTGTCTTTCGGGCCACCGTCACCGAACGCCTCGATGTTGTAGTCGTTATAGAACAGGAGGGCATCGCGGTCGGCCGCTCGCGCCCACCGGAAGGCGTCGGCGACGTAACCGGGGCCGTAGTGCTCGTTCCAGAACCCCTTGTAGTGGATCTCGTTCGGGGTATCCCACGGGTCGGAGAGCCCCTCGTTCACGACATCCCACTGCCAGATCTTGCCCTTGAAGTGCGTCACCACGTCGGTGACGTGCTTCTGGAGAAGTGCGCGCAGCTCGTCCTTGCCGATGGTCCCGCCAGCGACCCCATCGGTGAGCCACTTCGGCAGCTGGTTCTGCCAGACCAGGACATGGCCGCGCACCCGCTGGTTGTTCTTGCGCGCGAAATCGATGAGCTTGTCGGCCGCTCGCCAATCGTAGGTCCCCCTCGTCGGCTCGAGCGCTTCCCACTTCATGACGTTCTCGGCGGTGACCGTCGAGAACTGCGACGCGACGAGCGCACTGTAGCGGGGGTCCGTGGCGTCATCGAGGGCCTGCATATCGACCGCCGTCCCGATGGACAGGCCATGACGTGCGCCGAGCGCCCGCAGGCTCTGCTCCGATGGCTTCGGCGTGGTCCGGTCGGCGGCGGTCGTCGAAACGACGCCCAGGACGCCGAGCACGGCCACGGCGACAGCGCCGACCAGGGTGAACCATCTCAGCTTCATCGCGATCTCTCCTGTAGATGCACGTAGGCGCCGGGGGTCGCCGCCAGGGCTTCGAATGACGCGAGCACGCGCGACTGTAGCTCGGTTGAGCTCGGCGGGGCGGCCGGGCGGCGCCTGCGTTGCGCCGGCCGCTGAACGAACTGTACGTACCGTTTGTCCGGCCGTGGCCGGTGCAACCGCGTGGATTCGCACGCGTCGAGACTGGCACTTCGATTGCCTGGTCGGCCCTCGACCATGAAGCCTGCGAGCGATCGACAGACGACGCGCCCCGGTGGCGCGATCACCGCGGCCGTGGCCGCTTGTGTGCTGGCCTGTGCAGCGCTCCTGACCGCGTGCGGCGGCGATGCCGCCGTGAGCCGGCAGCTCGCCGCCGCGCGCGCCTGGCTCGCCGCACGCGAGCGCTGACCGGCGGAAGACCGGCCTCGTCCGAGCTCCACGCGCTGGCGAGCGGCGGCGCCTGGAGCGTAATCGACTGTCATCTGCCGTCATGGCGATGTCGCGACCGGACGTTGATGCTCGGTGCCATGGGGATTTCCAGGCAGCCGGTGCCGCGCCGGAGCGCCACGTGAGCATGGACCGGCAGTCGGCGAACCGCGCCGATCCGCGTCGCCCGGCGTCGACGTCGACGCCCACCGCTTCGCCCGGCAAGCAGACGCTCACCGAGGCGCTCCCCGGAGCGAGCGCGGCGCAGCGCCCGGCGTCGCCGGCCTCCGACGCGGCGACGACCACCGTGGTCGCTGCGGCGGACACGCCACCGATCGCCCCCGCCGCGGCGCTCGCCCTCGGCATGCAGGGCGAGGAGCGGCCGCTGCCGTATCGCGGCGCGCTCGCGCCGAGGTTTGGCGCCGCGCTCGATCGCGTGCGGTGCTTCTTCGGCCCGCCGGCCCAGCTCGCGTGCGCGCAGGTACGCGCCGAGGCGTTCTGCGTCCAGAACGTCATCGTGTTCGGCTGCGAGGCGCCGTCCCAGCAGCTGGTCGCCCACGAGCTCGCGCACGTCGCGCAAGACGAGGGTCACGCCCCCGGCGGCGCCCTCGCGTCTGCGCCGGCCGCGCTCGCGATGACCTCACCGGGCGACGCGCGCGAGCAAGCCGCCGACGCGCACGCGCACGGTGGCGCGCTCGACCCGACGCTCGGATCGGCCGCGCCCGTGCTGTCGCGCTACTTCGCGACCAACGAGCAGGTGATGCTGTACACCGATCGTTCGAACCAGTCTGTCGTCAAGGTCGCGCTCCAGCTCGGCACACGCGTCGCCAAGATCTACGATCCGGACGACCTCGGGAATGGCTGGGTCGAGGTGCGGGTCACGCACGGTGGGCCACTCGAGGCCACCGGCTTTCTCCGGACCGCGCAGCTCGTCGAGCACCCTGATGAGGACCACGTCGACTGGAACAAGGCGCTCCAGCTCTACGGCGAGCTCGCCGGGGGCTCGTTCGACTCGGTCGGCGGCAATCGGTTGCCGATCCCGTTTGGCTACTCGGTCAGGGACTGCCAGGCCCGCGCCCAGGCGATGGCGCAGCTCCTGAGCGACAAGGGCTACCAGTGTCGGAAGGTCTTCGCCGCCGCGGAGCGCGACGTCCCCCCCGAGGCCAACCGGGGTGCGCTGGTCGCCCGGACCTTACTTGGCGAGCCGACCCGCTGGCCATATCACGTCGCGCCTGTAATCCGCGTGAGGTTCTACGGACGTGATCTCGACATGGTGATCGACCCAGCCTTGCCGCTGGGCGCCCCGGTGGAGATCGCGACGTGGATGACCGCGATCGGCGCGCGGCAGTTCCAGGTGGTACAGCTGGCGCAGATCAAGGGTATCCTCTCCGTTCACGACGAGAAGCAAGCGTCGCTGCCTCCCGACTACAAGACCCTCCTGCCACCGGGGGCGTCGCCGATCGCCTTCCTCGCGCCGAGCAACGTCTACGACTTCATGACGCTCGAGCCGAAGCATGGCGAGGGTGCCGAGAACCGGTTCCTCGCGGAGGGCGCACGCGATCTCGAGCGCGATCACAAGGCCCTCCAGGAGCGCAGGCTGATCCAGGCGATCACCGGCGGGGACCTGGAGACGACGCTCGATACGCTGATCCAGATGGATCGGACCGAGCGCATGCGCTTGATGAGCATCGACGGCTTCAGGGCCTTCGTGGAGCAGCGCTTCAGCGGCGTCGGCCTCGACTACGTCCTCCGGGAGTTCTTCGCCGACTAGCCGGGCGCGGGATCAGCCGCGGCGAGCGGTGACCCGACCATCGCACCGATGCGCCAGCTGGACGAGAACTAACCGTGACCTAATCGAGGCACGGTCTGGTCCCAGGTGGGCGTGGGGCGACGCCCGGCGCAACGGATGCATGTTAGCTTGCCCGCGGCGCCCGGGTGGGCGTTGACCAAGTCAAAGCGAGGAATGCAAATGAGACAGGCTTTTGTGGTGGGTACGATGTTGTTTTACTTCGTGTCGTTGGGTGCGTGTATCGATCACCCTGATGAACAGGCGACCACGCAGAACGAGGCGGCCATCACGTCGGCCAACCCTCCGTCGCCTGGCGCACAACCAGCAGGCGGAGGCGGGGGATGCACCCAACTCGTCCAGACAGGCACGCTCTACTACGCAGATGCCGGAAGAACACAGCTGATCGGAACGTGCACGATCACATGCGCCCAGTGGGTCCAAGGTGTGGCCGCGCCGTTCTTCGGGCAGGGAGGCACCTGCCAGGGCAGCGACTCCAACTTCACGTCCGGCATTATCACCACCTGCGTGGGCTGCCGCTTCTGATCGGGGAAGACTGCAGCGCGGGGCGCCGACCGCCAGACGAGGCTCACCACCACGCGGCGACCGCGGGTGAACCGTGCGCCTCCTACCTACCCTGCCCCAACCAACCCGCCACTGCCTCGCCAAACGGCTCCCGTTCGTCCAGGTGCGGGTAGTGACCGCTGCGCTCGAACGCCCGGTACGTCGCGTTCGGCAGCTTGTCCAGCTCACCTGCCCAGACATGCGGCGGCGTGACGAAATCGAACACGCCCTGGGCGATGAAGACGGGAGCGACAATGTTCGTTAGATTTGCTTCCGGATCGAACGTGACGAACTGTCCCTGCGGTCCCCAGAAGCGCGCGAACAGGCGGTCGGACATCTGCTCGTGCCCCTCCCAGAGGGGGGTGCAGTCGTAGGTCGGGTCGGGGAAGCAGAGTGGCCCGTTCGCCGCGTAGGACGCGATGAACCGCTCGCTCGGCGTCAGCCGCGCCAGAACCTCCTCCGTCAACCTGGCCCGGTTCTCGGCCAGGACGCGCTTGCGCTCGGGCGAGGCGACCAGATCCCAGTACGTCGCGGCCCGCGCCAACACCCCCGCAGTCATCCCCGGCGCGCCCGCGATCGCCAGGACATGGGAGGTCTGCTCGGGATAGCGCGCCGCATAGGCCAGGGCGAGGATCGCGTGGGCGGAGTGCCCGAGCACCGCGACCCGGCCCAGGCCGAGCGCGCGGCGCACCCCGTCCAGGTCGTCGACCATCGCATCGAAGGTGAGGGCGTCGATCTCCCCGGTCGCGGTGCGATTCCCGCGCAGCTCGACGAAGACCAGCTGCATCAAGTCCTGGAGCGCCGGGGTGAAGGTCCGCTCGTAGATCGGCGTCCCGGCGAGGCTGGGGACGAGGCACGTCGGCCCCACACCGGCGATCGTGTAGAAGATGTCGATGTCGCCGACCTTTACGTGCATTGCGCGCCGCTCCTCTGTCCTGGTTGCCGTGCCGATCAGCCGACATCGTAGGAGAAGGCACCCGGCCGTGCAAACGCCCGTGCGCGGAAGTGGCCATCTCGTCTCATTCGGGCTTTCCAGGGACAATCGGGGCCGGCGAGCGCGCCGGCATCACTCGCCAGGACCCTGAAGCTACTATTCCAGGACCTCGAACGACGCGGTATTCGCGGGTGGCTGTTCGCCGTGGTGCTGCAGCGATTCGCCACGCCCGCGATGTCGGCGTTGCCAGCTGTGCTCGACGCCCAGAAGTTCTCCCAGCGGCTTCGCCCGGGGACCAGACCGTACCCAGGTTACTCAGGCGGTCCGCGCCTTGAAGCCGACCTTGCGGTCCTCGTAGTCGATGAGGATGTAGTTGAACAGCGCCGAGATGCCGCCGATGTTCATGCCCTGCTGGCCCATCATGTACCAGTTCAGCTGGCACATCACGGTCGTCAGGCCCTGGACCGGCGGCGGCAGCGACGACGTGTCGATCGTGTAGGTCCACGAGTGGTGGCCATCGCCGAGCTTCAGCGTGATCGCGTCGCTGATGCAGTTGCAGTTCGTCGACGTCGAGGTCCACGTCGGGCACGTCACTGCGTCGGGCCAGTTGCCGCTCCATACGTAGCCGTTGGGATCGGTCAGGAACGCCGGGCCGCCGCCGGTGTCGACCATCGCGATCGGCGAGTTCACCGAGCCCGGCCAGCCGGTCTTCGCCGTTCCGATCGTGAGCGCCTGCGGGATCAGCGACATCCACTCGAGGTTCGGGATCATCTGGAGCGTCGTGTAGCCCGGCGGCCACGCACTGTAGAGGTTGAGCCACGAGCCGCCAGCGACGAGCAGCGCGCCCGCCGGATCGAACATGCTCGCCGCCGCCGCGTACTCGAACTCGGCGAACAGGAGCGCGGTGCCGTACGACAGCGGCGCCTGCATCGTGACGCCATGGAGCGGCGTGTTCCAGCCGTTCGCCGACCACGGGTTCACGCAGCCCGCGCCGAAGTTGGCAGTGCGCTGGGTGCCGCCGGTGCACGCGTAGAAGATGCAGCCGTTGACGGTGTAGGGCGTGCCGGTCGACGTCGCGATCTGGATCGGTCCCTGCACGACGTTGGCGGGGCAGCCCCACGGCTCGTTGGCCTGGCCGAGGATGGTGTAGGTCTGTTCCCAGTTCGGGATTGCCTCGATGGCTTCCATGTACGGGACGATCAGCATCGAGTTGCCCGAGTCGACCATGAGCATCGTCCACGAGCCGGACGGCTGCCCGACGAACGCAATGTCGATGTACGAGTCGAAGTTGCCGCTCATCGAGATCGTCGTGAGCGGCACGTTGATGGTGGCGGCGGCGGTGGTGGGCGCAGCGCGCGCCTTCGTCGCAAGCGCGGCGCGCTGCGCGACAACCGCGGCCTCATGGGAGTTGTCGACGACCGGTGGATGCAACGAAGGGCGAGAGAGTGGCATGCGCTACCCTACACGTCTCGAGGATTCTCCTGGTACCCCGCCACAGAGGTTTGGAGAGCGGGCAACTATGTGGCTGATACCGTGCCACGATA
>DASWRS010000301.1:0-12799 GCA_036403075.1 Kofleriaceae bacterium | reverse complement strand
CGGCGCCAACCGCTGCAAGATCTGGCAGGCCTTCGCCGGCCGCCAGATGGGCACCGGCGCGTCGTCGCCGACCCCCAACGCCACCACCACGGTCGTGCTGTCGACCGCCGTCCCGGCCGACTGCGGCGGCGGCGGCGGCGGCACGACCCGCAACTTCGTCTCGACCGATGTGGGTAAGGCGATCCCGGACAACAACGCCACCGGCGTGCGCAGCTCGCTCACCGTGGCCGGCGCGACCGACATCGTGCGCGTCACGGTCGACACCAACATCACGCACACCTTCCGCGGTGACCTCGTGATCCAGGTCGTCGGACCGACCACCAGCCAGGTGTTCACGCTGTCCAACCGCGCGGGCGGCTCGGCCGACAACTTCATCGCGACCGGTACCGACATCACGTCGACGTTCACCGGCAACCCGAACGGCACGTGGCAGCTGTTCGTGCGCGACCTCGCGGCGGCCGACGTCGGCACGATCAACTCGTTTGCACTCCACATCACCTCGACCAACTGACCTCGACCCACTGACTCGACCCACTGACTCGACCCACCGCCCCGCGGCGGTGCGATGACGCAGCGGCTGCTCCGGCGGCCGCTGCGTCGGCGTTTTCGGGGCCACCGGCGGACCCAGGAACTGGCATCGCGCGCCGGTTCGGAGTACGAGCGTAGCCATGACGCGCGGACCTGCCCTCGCCCTGGCCCACCTGTTCGTCCTCGGCCTGACCGTCGCGGCCTGCGCGAGCCCGCAGGCCGGACCGACGCTCGCGGGCTACTTCACGCCGGAGCCCGGCCTGCAGACCGCCGGGGTCAAGCTGATCCCGATCCACACCCCCAAGGGAGATTTCAAGGTGTGGACCAAGCGCTTCGGGTCACACCCGCGGATCAAGCTGCTGCTCCTGCACGGCGGTCCGGGCGCGACCCACGAGTACTTCGAGGCGCTCGAGAACGACCTCGCGGCCGCAGGCGTCGAGTTCTTCTATTACGACCAGCTCGGCTCGACGTACTCCGACCAGCCGACCGACACGTCGCTGTGGACGATCGACCGCTTCGTCGACGAGGTCGAGCAGGTCCGCGTCGCGCTCGGCCTCGACAAGGACAACTTCTACCTGCTCGGCCACTCGTGGGGCGGCATCCTCGCCGTCGAGTACGCGCTGCGCCACGGCGACCACATCAAGGGCCTGATCATCTCGAGCATGATGATGAGCATCCCCGACTACAACCACTATGCCGAGACCGTGCTGGCCAAGCAGATGGCGCCGGCGGTCGTGTCCGAGATCAAGGCGATCGAGTCGCGCGGCGAGTACGACAGCCCGCGCTACATGGAGCTCCTGATCCCGAACTTCTACCACGAGCACGTCTGCCGGCTGCCCGAGTGGCCCGACGCGATCAACCGCTCGCTCGGGCGGATCAACCGCCAGATCTACGTACTGATGCAGGGCCCCAGCGAGTTCGGCGCGTCGGGGCTGCTCGAGAACTGGGACCGCAAGGCCGATCTGCCCAGGCTCGCGATGCCCACCCTGGTGGTCGGCGCCGGTCACGACACCATGGACCCCGAGCACATGCGCTGGGTGTCGACCCAGGTCCAGCACGGCAGCTTCCTGTTCTGCCCCAACGGCAGCCACCTGGCGATGTGGGACGACCAGCAGACCTACGTCCGCGGCCTGCTCGCGTTCCTCCAGGCGGTCGATCGCGGCGAGCAGCGCGTCCGGTTCTGATCGCCCGCCCGGCGCCGTTTCCGCTATTTGCGGGTCGCGTGCCAGCGCTTGTCGAGGACGCTCCAGTCGAGGTTCCCGAAGAACGCGTCGATGTACTTGGCGTGCGCCGACCCGAAGTCGAGCGCGTACGCGTGCTCGAACATGTCGAGCACGAGGATCGGCGTCCCCGCGGCGAGCGCCGGGGCATGGCCGCTGGTGCCGACGATCCGCAGGTCGTTGGTCAGCGGCGACAGCGCGATCACCATCCACCCCGAGCCACCGCCGAGCGACATCGCGGTCGCGCGCGCGAGCTCCTCCCAGTGCGCGGCGGTCCCGAACTGGGTCGCCAGCGCCCTGGCGAAATCGCCGCTCGCCTTGCCGTCGCCGCCGAGGTTCTCGAAGTAGCGCTCGTGGAGGTACGCCGAGTTCGCGTAGGTCAGCTCGCGCTCGCGGAGCGCGGCGACCTGGAAGCCGGGGGTCTCCTTGGTGACCTTGTCGAGCTCGAGCTCGACGGCGTTGAGGTTCTTGACCGCGCCGGTGTAGTTGTTGTCGTGGTGGGAGGTCAGGAGCTTCTCCGACAACCCGGTCAGCTTGGCCGGGTTGAACGGCAGCGGCACCGGCTTGTGCCCGCCCAGAGCGACCGGCGTCAGCGCCGGCTTTTCGGCCGCCTTGGCGAAGGACACCCGCGTCGCTGCCACGGTCGCCACCACGGCACCCGCGATCGATCCGATGGATTCGCGTCGATTCATGGCGCGGACGGTATCACGCCCGCGACGAGGCCGCGCAGGGTGGTTCGAGCCTCGCGGTGCGGTCCCGGTCGGCCGCGTCGAGCAGCGGGCCGGGTGCCGCAATCGTATCCGAGTTGATCGTCGGTCCGTGCCTCCGGCGCGCGCCGGTCAGGATGGCCCATCGTGCGCTCGCGCCGAGCTCGCGCGGGCCAGCGGCAGGGACAGCGAGACCACGGCGCCGCCGCCGCTGCCATTGCGGCGCGTGAGCGTGCCGTCGCTCGCCTGCGCCATGGCCTGCGCGACGCCCAGGCCGAAGCCGGAGCCGCCCACCTTGGTCGAGCGAGCCTGGCCGAGTCCGGCGCTGAGGGTATCGGCCGAGAACCCCGGGCCGTCGTCGATGACGTCGATGATCACCCGGCCCCGCGCGGCGTCGCTTCGCACCTCGACGTCGATGTGCGCGGCGCCGTGGTCGCCGTCGCCCTCGCAGGCGTTGATCACGAGGTTCAGCAGCACGCGCCGCAACATCGCCTCGCCGCCGGCGACCTGTGCCGCCGGGCAGCCCTTGCCGCGAAGCGCCAGCGCTGCGGCCGGAAACCGGCGACGCAGGCGGTCCAGCACCTCGCGCGCGATCTTCCACGCGTCGACGGTGTGCCACGATCCGAGCGTCAGGACCTCACCCTGAGCACGCGCGCGAATCGCGTTGAGCAGCGCCTCGACGTCGCCGAGGTCGCTGCGCAGCTCGGCGACCAGGCTCCCGGCCGAGGCCTGGGGCCCTGTGGCCAGGCGATCCGCGTTGAGCCGCGCCGCCGACAGCAGCGTCCGCACATCGTGATGCTCGTGGAGGATCGCGTCGAGGCTGCGCCGTGTCCGCTCCGCCCTCAGCGCCGAGCGCACCGCGCGATCCACGAGGTGCCGCGTGCGCACCGCAAGCACGATCGCCAGCGCAGCCGAGCTGGCCAGAAACGTCCCATGCGTCATGTACTGATAACCACGCATCATCGGGTCCGGGAGGTTCGAGATGGTCCGATCGAGCACCACCAGCACGATGAAACACAGGGTGTTCAGGACCCCGCCGAACACCGCTATACCCGGGAACAGCCGCAATCCCGCCGCCAGCGTCGCGATCGACAGGGCCGCGATCTCCGGGGTAGTGACGATGCCGAGGTAGCCACGCCAGGGCGACAGGACGTTGGGCAAGAACTGTGCGAACACGTACACCGAGTCGAGCGCGACCGAGAGCATGAGCAGGCGCCGGATCGGCGCGCCGCCGCGCGACAGGGCGAAGCTGGCGGCGATGTACAGCGCTGCTTCGACGATCAGCGCCGCGGGCCGGATCCGCCCCGATTCGGTCGTGGGGTCGTCCCAGATCAAGAGTGTGCGCGCGAGCATGATGAGACAGACCAGCACGCGCACGGCACCGACGACACGCTCCCAGCGGCGCGCGGTCTGCTCGAACTCGTCGTCGACGGCCTGCTGCGCGCCGGGCTGCGCTGGACCGTCGGCGACCGCCATACGCGGAGTATCCGTCGATCTCGAATCGCCGAGCAATTGACATCAGCGCTGATGGGCTGCAGCATTTGGCGGCGATGACAGCTCGACCGATCGAGCGGGTGCTCGTGGTCGAGGACAGCCGCGCTCTCCTCCGTAGCCTGCAAGGTGCGCTTGCGGACACCTACCGCGACGTGCGCGCCTGCCGCTCGGTGAGCGAAGCCGAGCTCGCCGTCGCTGACTGGTGGCCCGATCTCGTGCTGCTCGACGTCGTGCTGCCCGACGGCGGCGCGCACGAGGTGCTCGATCTGCTCGAGCGACGCCATCCCGCGCCCGCGGTGATCGCGATGAGCGGCGCCGCAGAGCCGGCGCAGTCGTTCCTGCTCGCGACGCGCGGTGTGCGCGCGTACCTCGAGAAGCCGCTGCGTCTCGATCGGCTACAGGCCGTGATCCGGCATACGCTCGAGGCCGCTCCTGATCTATTACCGGTGCTCCGGCAGACAGTCGGCCACAAGCCGCTCGCGGACGTCCAGACCGAGGTGCGCGCGGTCATGCTCGACGAGGCCCTGGCACGCAGCCAGGGCAGCCGGCGCGGCGCGGCGCGGCTCCTCAGCATGTCGCGCCAGCTCTTGCAGTACCTCCTGCGCCAGCGCTGATCGCGGCCTCGGCAAAACTCCTTGCAGTTCTCGGCGCTGCCTCGGCCACGTATCAGTGCGCCATGCTGCACGCATTCGCGCTGCCGATCCTGGAGGCTGCCTATGACCTATCCAGCACGAATCGAGAGGCGCTGAAGCACATCGCCAGGGCCGCGGCCCGCGCGATGCCGCGCGGCAGCGTGATGGCTGCGTGTTTCGGCGCCGATGCGCAGCTCGACCTGCGGACGCTCCACTTCGAGCGCGCCCCGGAGCGCTACGTGCGCGGTGTCCTCGAATGGCAGCGCGCCACATCGCTGGAGCTCCGCTGGCGGCTCCTGTCGCTGCCGCCGCGGGTGATCCGCTATCACGGCACGGAGCACGGCGATGACCATGCCGGGGAGCACGGCGATGACGAGCACGAGCGCCCCACCGCCGAGGTTCGCGCCCTGGCGCGCGAGCTGTTCCCGCTGTGTGCGATGGGCAACACGGGAGACGGCGGCGGCCTCCACGTGGCATTCGGCGATCCGGAGCTGGGCGCGTGGCCCGACGACAGGATCCGGCCGTTCGGAGCGGTGGCCCGACATCTCGCGGTGGCCTGGCGCATCCGGACGGGCCTGCAGGCCGATCGCGCTCTCGCGATCGGGGGCGAGCTGCGCGTGGACGGGAGCGCCGTCCACCTGGCGCCGAGCTCGTCGGCCCCGACCGCGCGCGAGGCGCTGCGCCGCGCCGTGATCGCGCGCGAGCGTGCGCGCAGCACGCGGCGATCTGCCGGCGGCAGCGAGCTGTGGCCGGCGCTGATCGCCGGACGGTGGAGCCTGCTCGATGCCTTCACCGCCTCCGGGAGGCGCTACATCGTCGCGTACGAGAACCCGGCGGCGGCGACCGAGGCCAGGGCGCTCCGGCCGCACGAGCGAGCAGTCCTGGAGCACGCGCTCGAAGGTCGGGCAGGAAAGTGGATCGCGCTCGAGATGGATCTGTCCGAGTCGGCCGTCGCGCGCATCCTGTGCGCCGCGCTGCGCAGGATCGGAGCCGCCGATCTCGCGGCCCTGGCCGGCGCGCGGACCGCGCTGTTCGAGGCGCTCGACGGCGTGGCCACCGACGACGCGCTCGCGATGGCGCGGATGGCGCCGTCGCAGCGGCCGCTGGCGCGCCTGAGCGATGCCGAGCGCGACATCGCCATGTGCCTGCTGGGCGGCATGCGCCGCGCGCTGATCGCGCGCGAGCGCGGCACCTCGCCGCGTACCGTCGGCAACCAGATCGCCAGCATCTATCACAAGCTGGGGATCTCGTCGTGCCGCGAGCTCATCGCGCAGCTCACCTGATCAAGCCGGTGAATGCATCGCGAATCGTCCGGCACGGATCGCAAGAATGACTCATGGACGCCGGTCACCAGCACGAGCTATGTACGAGCCGCATCGCCGGATTGCAATCGATCACGAAGCGACGCTGGCGACCGCCGCGTCGCTGTCCGGAGAGGCGCGAACGAGCGTGACGCAACATCAACAAAGGTATATTCAACAATGAAGATCATCGATCTTGCACTAGTATCCGTACTCGGGATGTCGTTGTTCGCAGGCTGTGCACTGCAGGAAGATCACGAGAGCGACGAGCCCGACGTCGCGGCGACCCAGGACATCACCGGCGCTCCGGTCACGGCCGAGGACCTGATGGTCGCGGGCAGCGCGCTGGATGGCCGGGCGGCCGCCGCCGCCGAGGCGAAGGCGGCGGGCGCGAGCCTCATCATGCCGGCGAGCGCGGTGTCGTCGTGGTTTTCCGGTTCCGTTGCCCCGGGAGTGACGCAGCATTGGTTCTGGAACAATTCCAGCCTCACGGCCGCCTTCAAGGTGGGGCTCTCGCCGGTGGGTGCGAGCACCACCAGTCCTTGCCAGTTCCAGGTGACCCGTGCCTGGGACGTCCAGCAGTTCGGTGGCGAGCGCGAGTTCCATTTCTTCATCAAGAACACCGGCGCAATCGCCTGTGGGGCCAATGTCCTGCTCGCGGCGCAGGACCGGATCGCGACGTGGTCGACCGGTGGGATCGGGGTGGGTGCGTCCCAGACCTGGACCTGGAACAATGCCAATCCGCTCAATGGCTCGTACTTCGTCGGCATGTCCCCCAGTGGAGCAACCACCGCGAACACCTGCGAGATCGAGGTGACGCGCAGCTGGTACACGCAGCTCTCGACCGGAGAGCGGAAGTTCAACTTCACGCTCACGAATACCGGCGCGATCGCGTGCCAGGGCGACGTCCAGCTGGCGCTGTCGACCGCCGCCGATTCGTCGTGGTCGAACGGCACGGTCGGCGCGGGAGCCACCAGCTCCTGGGTATGGAACAACGCGAACCCGCTGACCCGGACGTACGTGCCGGGACTATCGCCGACCGGCGCGTCGGGGAGCACCACCTGCCAGCTCGAGCTGACTCCGACGACCTACCAGCAGGTGATCCGATCCGACGGGACCGCGGAGCGGAAGTTCTTCCTCGGCGTCAAGAACGTCGGGACGTCGTCCTGCTCGGGAACGGTGCTGCTCAATAACCTCGGCTGAGCGGCGGACGCGCGGCGCAGCTCGCCCGGAGGACCTGCCCGCCCGAGCCGCCGCCCCGGCGGTGCCCCCGGCCCGGCCGAAAACGACGAGAGCCGGCGATGCCGGCTCGACCGAGTGGTTGCCGCCTTTGGATGGCGTGAACGATACCCATCGAGGGCCAGAGCGCGCCGCTGCGTTGCGTGCTGCTGGCCGCGACCTTGTCGGAGATCCGTTGCTGCTTCCGTTCATGGCTGCTCGCGAGACGGTTCCTGCCGGCGTCCATCATCCGGCAAACCGGTCGTTCAAGCCAGACCAGCCGGAGAGATCGAGCCAGGCGCCACGGGCGCGACCCATGCCGCGTTCGCGTGTAAGCTCGCGCGCGATGAGAGTCACGCTGCTCGGCCACGCCTCGATCTTCGTCGAGATGAAGGGGGTCCGGTGTCTGATGGACCCGGTGTTCCAGGATCCGTTCGAGGACACCGCCGTCGTGTCGTGCCCGCGTCGCACGATCCACCTCGATGCGATCCCGGCGATCGACTTGCTCGTGATCTCGCACTGCCACCTCGATCACTTCGACATCCCGTCACTCGCATACATCGCCAAGAAGTCGCGTAACTGCGACGTGGTCTGTCCGAAGGACCACACGATCGTGTACGCGCTGGAGCAGCTCGGGTTCACCAAGATCCACCCGGAGGCGCCGCACAAGCACTTCAAGCTGGGCGGGTACGAGCTGCTCACGACACACTCGAACGTCACCAACGTCACCGAGATCGGCATCGTCTTCAAGGATGCGTCCGGCACGTTCTGGAACCAGGTCGACACCGTGATCTCCGCCGCGACCGCCACGGGGACGGTCAAGCAGGTCGGGGACATCGACCTGTTGTTCGCGATGTACGCAAGTCAGAACTTCGACTTCTTTGCCAGTCGCGGGACCAGCTTTCCGCATCAGATGCACGCGATGAACCTCAACAACGTCATGGCGATCCGGCCGTGCATGACGGTCCCCGGTTCGGCCGGCTTCCGGTTCGCCGGCGCCGGGATGGAGTGGTGCAACGCGTTCCTGTTTCCGATGTCGCGCGAGCGCTTCGTCGCGGACCTCGCGCGTGTCGCCCCCGAGCTCAAGACCTGCCTGGCGAACCCGGGTGACATCTTCGAGATCGAGCGCGGCAAGGTGAAGCACCACGTGGCGGCGTCGCCGATCGCGCGGATGCAGGAAGACGATACCCGGCTCCTCCGGTTCGATCCGACCGCGACGATCCCGCCGCTGCAGGACCCGAACCCGGGCCGGCTGTCGACGCAGCGTCTGATCGACGGGGTCGAGGACTGCGTGACCGAGTTTGTCGGCTTCGTTCGCGCAGCGTACCGGGCCGGGGATCCCGTCGTCGACGAGTACCGGCGGCTGCGCGCGAGCTACGCGGTCGGGGTCGTGTTCGACGACGGCACCGAGCGCTGGATCCACCTGGCGCTCGGCCCCGAGGCACCGGAGATCACGCGAGGTGACAACCACTGCGCTCCGGCCGATGCCGGTCACCGCATCGTCGCATCCGCGCTCACCGCGTGGGCCGCGCGGGAGAAGAGCTACTTCTACCTGCGCGCGTTCTCGCGCCAGTGGAGCACGCTCTACGCGCTCTCGGCCGATGGCGCGCAGGCCACGGTCGCGCCGACGCAGCCGCAGGATCTGCTCGCCTACTTCCTGCTGCGCAAGGCCAAGGGTGCCGAGCTGGCCGTCAAGCTGTGGCTCGACCATCAGCTGGCACAGCATCTCCCGTGCGCGTAGCTCGGCTCGGCGCGCCCTTGTGCGGCACGTGCAGCCATGGCCGGGTGCCACGTGCTATCCAGGGGGCGTGAGCGTTCCGCGCGTGCTGAACGGGCTCGTGCTCGTCACGCAGACCCGCGCGCTGATCACCGAGGGCCGACCGTTCGGCGATGCGCTTCGCGAGGCTTGCATCGGGCGCGTACAGCCGAAGATCCTGGGCATTGGCTGGCCCACACCGCGCGGAGTTGCATCATGAGCGACCACGACCATCACCACACACCTCGCGAGCACGGGCACGATCATCACGCGCACGGGGCTGCCGGGCACCATCACCCGCCACCCGATGGGATGACACGCGCCTTCGTGGTGGGGATCGTGCTCAACATCGCGTTCGTCGTCCTCGGCATCATCACGGGCATCGCCGCGCACTCGACCGCGCTGCTCGCCGATGCCGCCCACAACTTCAGCGATGTCCTCGGCCTGGGCATGGCCTGGGGCGCGACCGTCCTTGCGCGTCGCGCGAGGACCGCGCGTCGAACGTACGGTCTCCGCCGCACGACGATCCTGGCCGCCCTGGCGAACGGCGGCCTCGTGTTGTTCGCGATCGGCGGGGTCGTCTGGGAGGCAGTCCAGCGGATCGGCGCCGCCCCCGCCGTGGATGGCGGCCTGGTCGCGATCGTCGCCGCGGTCGGCGTCGCCCTGAACGGGTTCACGGCGATGATGTTCGCGCGGGGTCGCCAGGACGACATCAACGTGCGCGGCGCCTTCCTTCACCTGGTCGCCGACGCCGCCGTCTCGCTCGGGGTCGTCATTGCGGGCGTCGCGGTCTGGCAGACCGGATACACCTGGATCGATCCAGCGGCGAGCCTCGCGGTCTCGGCGGTGATCCTCGCGGGCACGTGGCGTCTGGTGCGCGAAGCCACGGACCTGCTGCTCGATGCAGTGCCAGCGCACATCGATCCCGAAGCGGTCGAGGCCTACCTGGCCGCGCTGCCGAATGTCACCAGCGTTCACGATCTGCACATCTGGTCGATGAGCACGACCGAGGTCGCCTTGACCGCGCACCTGGTCCTGCCGTGGAACGAGTGTGCGCCGACCATGCTGGCAGACGCATCGGCCGAGATGGCACGCCGGTTCAAGATCGGCCATGTCACGATCCAGCTCGAGGACGTCGGTCACGGCGAGAACTGCGACCGCGCGGCGGAAGGCGCCGTGTAGTGCGCAAGGCGCTACGAACGAGCGGGATCACGAAACGACACGAACCGGCCGAAGCCGGTCTGGTGTCAAAGACGGATGCGCCAACTCTCAACGCACAACGCGTTCTTCGTCACCCAGACCAGCGTGATGCCAAGCTGACCGGGACCTTCAATGTGTTCCAGTGTCGGCCGAAGTGATCGCAGCTCGTGCTGGCCACGCACGCTCTGCGATAGCTGCGATCCGATTGGCCGCCTCCCGTGCGGTGCCGGGCCCGCCCGTTGACACCCGGAGACCGCGAGCAGGCCCCCCGCTGCGGCAGCAGGCCGCCCATGTCCGCGCCGACCGGCTCGAAACCCCGACGGCCGTTGTCCCTCCAGCGTGCCGCTTCGTCCGGTGCGGACCCGCCAAGCGCCGGGCGGGCTCGCGAGCGTCCAGCGGCCCGGCACCCTTCGGCCGCTCCGGCGCGTAGGCACGGCAGTCCCGGTCGCCCGCCAGCTCACCATCGGTTAGCATGCGAACAGGAGAGGAGGTTGCTGATGGAGACGCCAAACGAGGGAACGAAGCCATGCCCATTCTGCGGCGAAACGATCCGGCTCACCGCTATCAAGTGCCGCTTCTGTAGCGAAATGCTGACGGGCCTGCGTCCTGGTGATCAGGTGGCTGCGGTCGCCTCACAGCCTGCGAGGCTAGCGCGAGGAGTGTCTCCGCTACGCGTGTTTATCGGCGTTGTCGTCCTCGCCGCGATCGGGCTCGCCATTTTTCAGTCGCTGCTGCGAACCTCAACGACGCATTCACCGAACCTCTCCGACTCGTTGCAAACCTCGACGCCCGATGCGCCGGGCCTTCCCCGGATATCGCCACGTCAGATCCTCGCGCAACCCCAGGTGATTGTCGACGAGGAGCTCGCCGTGAGCGCAGGAGGATGGCAGTCGCGTGGCTTCACACTTCCATCTCCGCGGCCGATTCAAGTCACAACCGAAGGAAGGAAAAATAGTGACAAAGGGTTCAGCCTATATGTCATGAACTCGTCCGAGCTCGATAACTTCAAACAAAAGACGAGATTCATGCATGTTCCGGCATTCCAAGGCCTCAAGGTTCGCTCGTTCTCTAACACTGCAACGCTTCCTGCGGGTGAATGGACGGTCGTCGTAGCCAACTCGGAGAACATCCTCAAAACGATGGTCGTGCATCTGCGAGTCGTGGCCAACCCAAATCCGTAAGACGCTCCGCACGTGTAGCCGGCGTATGGAACCACCGGCGTGTGCACTCGCCGATTACGACCAATCGACCAGATTGTCACGCGCTCGCGGGCGCCCCGTGCGACGCTCACGCGGTAAGGTACGACCTCCTTCGCCTATGCTGCCTTATAGGTGATTGACAACCATAGACAGGACCTTGCAGCCAGCACGCTAAGCTGCATCAGCGTGGGATGTCCCCGCCTCACAGACCTGGAGGGGGTTGACCTGACCACCCGCGCCATCTGGATGACAGGCATCGCCGCCCGTGCGCGATCCTCAGGTCGCAACGCGACGACCACCAGCGCAGCGTGCCCGCCGCGAAAATCCCGCCCTGCCGTGAACTCCTCGACGGTCTTTTCCGCTCGAACGCCATTCGCGAGCCGGGACCGCCACATCGTCTTCTTGTCGGACGTCTCGGATCACGATGAGGCACCGGCTTCCACCGCGCCAGACAGGGTCCGTGCAGCGGCGTGCAGCGGTACCCCTTCGCAACCCAGTGATCGGCGACTCGAGCTTGTTGAACGCGGTCTTAGAAGCCACCAGTCGCCCGCAACCCCGCCGCCTTCAGGCGCTTTGGAGCGCTGGATTCTTCAGTTGCCGCTCATCACTTGAGCAGGTGCTCGACCACGCGTTTAGAGGTGGAGTTGAGTTCGGTTCCAGTAAGAGCGGAACATACTCAATGAGATCGACGACCGTATTGATTCGCGCGTAGATGCCCTTCTGCACGGAGCTCAGCGCATATTGCGCGGCGAGTCGAGCAAGGATTCGGAGCCCTCGCAGCTCGTCAAAAGCTACATCGATCTGACGGAACCCATTGCGGACCGTCTGGTTGCGGAGGCTCGGATCCGACGAAGTCAGTCGTCAATACGCCAGCTCCACGTACGATGAAGAGTATCGGTGCTGAGCACGTGTCGTGTTGTCGCCCGCGGGGATCCGCGCACCCTGGCCACCCACACACCGCATCTACCAGCGCGGCACCGAGCGAGCCTGCCCGGCCGGTCGCCACCAAGAGCATCGCGACGCTCATCGCGTTCGCGGACACGTTCTTGGCGGCGGCGACGCTTTTCAACAAGCCGTCCTCGATCGAGAACAAAGAGAGCATGCTGCGGCGGCACGTCGTGCCGCGCATCGGCGACCTGCGTCTCTGCGGCATCGACTTTGCGGGGATCCAGGAGCTGACGTTGGCACTCAAGGAGTCCCGGAACCGCGTGTGTACGCGCAAGCCCGGTACGACGCACCCCAACACCGTGAACAAGCCGCTGGGGTGCCTGAAACACGTGCTGCGTCTCGCGCGCGGGGGGCGAGGCTGCGGAGCATCGGGCCCTTGAACCGGCCGATGTGGCTCCACTTGCCATCGGTCAGCGCGCGGCCCAGGTCGGTGACCTGGACGGTCTCGCCGGTGGCCTTGTTGCGCAGGGTGTAGAGCGGCATGTCCTTGGTCCGGCGCGCGGCGTCGGCGAGGCCGATGTTGAGCGGCGCGACGACCGAGTGGTTGCCGCCGTTGGGCGTGTCGTGGCAGGTGGTGCAGGTGCCGATCAGCTTGG
>DASWRS010000300.1:0-6964 GCA_036403075.1 Kofleriaceae bacterium | reverse complement strand
CGTGGCCAGTACGATCGAGATGTTCTGCAACGAGAGCATGGCAATCCCTTCCTCACTCGATGAACGACGGCGTCCCGGGAATCGAGATCAGCCGCCGCAGTGGAGACGCCGCCGCCGGAGGATCTTCTGAACGCGCCGGCGATCGTCTCGGTGAAACCGTGCTCACAGGATCTGACTGCCGCCGCCGCCGGCCGCGTCGTGGTGGCACCGCTGGCAGGAGTTGCCGGCGCGGTCGCCGGGCTCGCGCAGTGAGCGCTGCCTCCCGATCACCGGGCGTCGTGAATCGCGAGCATCCTCACTCGCCGCCGCGGCCGATCCAGCCGCGGTGGCGGAACCACAGGACGATGCCGGCGACGACCACGACCATGAAGCCCAGGGCCGCGGGGTAGCCCCAGACCCACTCGAGCTCCGGCATGTGCTTGAAGTTCATGCCGTAGAGCCCGACGATGAAGGTCAACGGCAGCATCACCGTCGACATCAGGGTCAAGGTCTTCATGATCTCGTTCATCCGGTTGGACTGCACCGAGAGGTAGGCGTCGAGCGCCGAGGTCACGAGGTCGCGGTAGCCCTCCGCGATGTCGTTGATCCGGAGGAAATGGTCGTAGACGTCGCGGTAGAACGGCAGCGCCTCGGCGGGGATCTCGTCGATCTCGCCGCGCGACAGCCGGAGCAGGATCTCGCGCTGGTGGATGCTCATCCGGCGCAACTCCTGGAGCCGGCGCTTGAACGCGAGGATCTGCATCAGGACGCCGCGGCCGCGCGGCGTGCCGGCGCGATCGAGGACCTCGTTCTCGAGCTGCTCGATCTCGGCGTCGAGCTGATCGATCACCGGCATGTAGCGGTCGACGGCGCGATCGAGGATCGCGTGGGCGAGCCACGCGATGCCCTTGGCCATGACCCGCGGCGAGTGGTCGAGGTCGGTGCCGACGTCGTCGCTGACCAGGCCGGCCGGATCGTGGGTGACAAGCCAGTTGGGGCCGATCACGAGGTCGATCTCGACGGTCTTGAGCTTGTCGTGCCTGGCCGCGCCGATGCCGTGCACGATGATGTAGAGGTAGGCGTCGAAGTCGTCGATCTTGGGCCGCGAGCGCTCGGCCCAGATGTCCTCGATCGTCAGCGGATGGAGCTTGAGGACGTCGGCGAGCAGTGCGTCGGCGTCGGGCGACTGGCGCTCGAGGTCGATCCAGATCCGCTGGTCGGCGGCGAGCGCGGCGCGGATCTCCGCCGGGTCGGTCGTGGGCCGCAGCTTGTCGCCGTCGAGGATACGGGCCTGCATCGCCGGACACTGTATCCCGCGGCGATCACGGGGGGGCCAATCCGGGGCAGGCTGCCCCAGATCAGCCGTACTGGACCGAGCGCCGGGTCATCGCGCCGTCGAACCAGAACCCGGTGATCGGAAAGCTCGCCGGGCTCTCGCCCGCGGCGCCCGCGGCCACGATCACCGGCACGAAGTGCTCGTGGGTCGGCAGCGATTCGTGCACGCCCGGTGCACGCTGCCGGTACTCGAGCAGCGCGTCGATGTCGTGGCGCGCGATCACGTCGGCCGACCAGGCGTCGAACTCGCGCGCCCACGACGGGGTCTCGCGCAGCGCCAGGGCGCGCAGGTTGTGGGTCAGAAACCCGCTGCCGATCACCAGCACGCCTTCGCGGCGCAGCGGCGCGAGCGCGCGACCGACCGCGAGCAGCTCCTCGGGAGCCTGGCTCGGCAGCGAGATCTGCAGGACGGGGATGTCGGCGTCCGGGTACATGCACATCAGCGGGATGTAGCTGCCGTGGTCGAGGCCCCGGCCGGGCTCGTCGACACACGGGATCTTCGCGGCCGCGAGCAGCCCGCGGATCCGCTGCGCGACGTCGGGAGCCCCGGGCGCGGGATAGGTCAGGCGGTAGAACCGCTCGGGAAATCCGTAGAAGTCGTAGATCAGCGGCAGCGGGCGGGTCGCGCCGATCGCCAGCGGGCGCTCCTCCCAGTGGGCGGAGATCATGACGACGGCCCGCGGCCGCGGCAGGGCCTTGGCCCAGCCGGCGAGCTCGGCGATCCATCCGGCGTCGTCGAGCAGCGGCGGCGCGCCATGCGCGAGGAACACCACGGGCATCACGGAGCTGGGGGAAGTCATGACGGTTTCCTTGCAGCCGACAAGCACGGCCGCGCCGAGCGCGCGGAGCAACTGGCGTCGATCCAGGCGCACGACACAGGATGGCGCCGGCCCGCGCCACCGCAAGCCGGCGCCATGGAACAGTTTGTTGGACGAGCAACGGCGCTCGTGTGCCGCCGACGACGACCGCCAGCACCCCGGCGAGCGTGGGGCCCGGAGCATCCCCTATCGATCGAGCTCGCCGCGGACGTGGCGGACGATCTGGCGCAGCACGGTGGTCAGCGCGCGGGAGTCGGCGCCCTTGCGGAACATCGGCCGCCCCGGGGCGACCACCGCGGCGTCCTCGCTCTCGTCGTCGGCCAGGAACACCACGCGCTCGGCGAGCCAGGGCTTGACCTGGACGATCCAGCGGTAGATGTCGGCGCCGTTGCCATCGTCCATGTTCCAGTCGGTGACGATCACGTCGAAGTCCTCGTGCTCGAGGAGCAGGATCGCGCCATGGCCGCTCTCGACCCGCGACACGGCGTAGCCGGCGTCGCCGAACAGCTCGGCCATCGCCATCAGCAGCACCGGCTCGTCGTCGGCGAGCAGCAGCGTCGGCCGGGTCACGTCGGCCTCCTCGAGCGCGGCGTCGCGCGCGGCCTCGAGCTGCTGGCGCCGGCGCACGGTGGCGGTCGCGACCCGCACGACCTCGGACGGCCGCTCGAGCGAGACCCCGAGGCAGCGTCCCGCGACCAGGCGGTCGAAGTCCGGCGGGGTCTCGGCGGCCAGGAACACGAAGCCGTCGCGCAGGTCGTAGCGGCGCTGCAGCGACCAGCGGTAGACCTCGCCGCCGACCGGGTGGGCCGCGTCCCACGGCACCACGACCACGTCGATCGGCCGCTCGCTCTCGAGGTGCGCCTGCGCGCGGAAGCCGCTGATCGCGGTGGTGACGTCGAAGCCGCTGGCCTCGAACAGCCGGGTCAGCACGTCGAGCGCCTCGCCTTCGTCGTGAATGACCAGCGCGGTAGGACGGGCCAACGACAAGGTGGCACACATTATAGCCGTGCTAGTGTTTCGGCATATGCGATGGATGCTTCTGCTCGGCGGGCTCGCCGGGCTCGCCGGCTGTTCGCACGGCCCCAATGGCGCGACCGGATCCGGTCCACAGGCCCCTGTTCCCGGAGGGGCCTCGGCCGGCGGGGTGTCGCTGCCCGGCTCGGACCCGTCGGACGGCCGGATCGACCTCCCGGCGATCCCGGCCCGGATCGAGGTCACGACCAGCGCGCCGACCGACGGGAGTGCGCCCGACAAGCGGTCGGCGGTGCTCGATGTCATGAAGTCCGAGAACGAGCGCGAGATGGCCGCGCTCGGCAAGCAGAAGGACCCGGCCTATTACCTGGCGTACCAGGTCGTCGAGCAGCGCGTGGTCAACCTCGACTCCGAGGGCGGCGCGCTGATCACCGACAGCGATGAGACCGCGCGCAACCTCGACGTCGAGGTCCGGGTCGGCAAGCCCGAGCTCGACAACACCCGGGCGCTCGCGGACGACAGTAACGGCCTCAACGCGCCGCTGACCCGCCACGGCGTGGTGCCGTTCGGCGACGACAAGCAGGCGCTGTCGAGCGCGCTGTGGCTCGAGACCGACCGGCGCTACCGCGAGGCCGTCGGCGCGCTGGGCTACGTCCGCCAGGACCAATCGACGCTCAAGAGCCGCAACCAGGCTCCCGACTTCTCGCACGAGGCCGCCGAGATCCACGTCGAGGCGCCGACCAAGCTCGAGTTCGACAAGCCCCAGTGGATCGAGCGGCTCAAGCGCTGCTCGGCCCGGGCGCTCAAGGGCCAGGCGACCCGCGGCAGCTGCGGCGTGGTGTTCCAGCAGACCACCGCGTACATGGTCAACAGCGAGGGCAGCCAGATCCAGACCTCGTGGACCAATGCCCAGCTCTCGGTGTCGGCCGGGGTCAAGGCCGACGACGGCATGAACCTGGCGCGGCTCGAGCAGCGGTTCGGCCGGACGCCGGCCGACCTGCCGCCCGACACCGTGGTCGACAAGATGATCGCCACCGTCAGCGGCGACCTCGACGCGCTGCACGATGCGCCGCTCGCCGATCCGTACGTCGGTCCGGCGATCCTCGAGGGCCGCGCCGCCGGCGTGTTCTTCCACGAGGTGTTCGGCCACCGGATCGAGGGCCACCGTCAGAAGGACCTGACGAGCGGCCAGACCTTCGCCTCGTACGTCGGCAAGGACATCGCCCCCGAGTGGCTGTCGGTCTACGACGATCCCGGGATCGTCACGCTCAACGGCATGCAGCTCAACGGGTTCTACCGGTTCGACGACGAGGCGGTGCGCGCCCGGCGCGTCAGCCTGGTCGATCGCGGCAAGCTCGTCGGCTTCCTGATGGGCCGAAACCCGATCCCCGGCTTTGGTCACTCCAACGGCCACGGCCGGCACTCGCCGGGGCTGCCGCCGGTGGCGCGCCAGGGCAACCTGGTGGTCGAGGTCGCCCGCAGCGTCGCGCGCACCGATCTCGAGAAGATGCTGATCGAGGAGATCAAGAAGCAGCACCGGCCGTACGGCATGATCTTCACCGACATCAGCGGCGGGTTCACCAACACCTCGGCGTTCGCGCCCCAGGCGTTCAAGGTCAACCCGGTGATGGCGTTCCGGCTCTACCCCGACGGCCGGCGCGAGCTGGTCCGCGGCATCGACATCAGCGGCACGCCGCTGGTCGCGCTGCAGTCGATCCGCGCCGCGAGCCGCGAGATCGAGACCTTCAACGGCGTGTGCGGCGCCGAGAGCGGCTGGGTGCCGGTGTCGGCATCGGCGCCGTCGCTGCTGATCGAGCGGCTCGAGGTCGAGAAGGGCTTTGTTCCGCCGGATCGTCCTCCCGTGTTGCAACCGCCGGCGATCCGGCAGTCGGAGCGGCCATGACCCGCAGCAACTTCTCGCCCCGCTCGCCCCGGTCGCCTTGGTCGTTCCGGTGGCCCCGACTCGTCGCCGCCACCGCCTGCGTGTTCGCCGCCGGCGCGCTAATCGCCCCGGGCGCGGCGCCGGCCGGCCCCGATCCCGCCGCCAAGGACGTGCCCCGGCCGCCGCCGAAGCCGCCGGACCGCGACGTCAAGACCACCGGCAAGGACACGGCCAAGGCGGCGCAGAGCCTCGGCCCGCCGTCCAAGGCGGTGACCAACGAGATCCTCGACGCGATCGCCGAGGAGATGAACCGGGCGATGACCCAGCTCGAGATCCCCGGCGCGCCCAAGCCCTACCACATCGCCTACAAGATCACCGAGGTCGACGTCAACGACTGCGCCGCGAGCCTGGGGTTCACCACGAGCCGCCGCAACCGCCACTTCGTCAACCTCGAGGCCCGGGTCCGCGTCGGCTCGCCGCAGCTCGACAACGGCAACTTCGTCGTGCCCGGCGCCGACGAGCTCGACGCGGTCAGCGCGATCACGCTGTCGCTCGAGGCCACGCCGCGGATCGCGCGGCGCGCCGCCTGGCTGGTCACCGACGCCGCCTACAAGGAGGCGCTGATCCAGCTGCGCGCCAAGCTCGAGGCGCGCAAGACCGCCGGCGCCAGGCCCGACCTCCCGGGCTGGACCACCGAGAAGCCGGTGGTCGGCGAGGAGGCGGTGCTGGTCCCGCCGCTCGAGACCCTCGACGAGCTCGAGACCCGCGCGCGGTCGCTGTCGTCGACGTTCCGCGATCAGCCGGCGATCCGCGAGTCGCGGGTCTCGGTCACGAGCTACCTCGAGCGCCGCTGGTACCTCACCACCGAGGGCACCAGCGTCACCGACACGCGCCGCGCCAGCGGCATCGTGATCGCGGCGAGCGGCCAGGCCGAGGACGGCCAGCTCCTGCGCCAGTACTTCCTGCGCTACGGCCACACCGCGAAGGACCTGCCGGGCGAGGACGACCTCAAGGGCGAGGCCCGCAAGCTCGTCGACAGCATCGTCGCGCTGCAGAAGGCGCCGGTGCTGGATCATTACTCCGGCCCGGTGCTGTTCGAGGGTGAGGGCGCGGTCGGGCTGATCCGCTCGACCCTCGCGCCGCACCTGGGCGGCACGCCGGTGCCCGAGGGCCTGAACCCGCAGGAGGCCAAGACGTTCGGCGGCGCGCTGACCGACAAGGTCGGCCTGCGCGTGCTCGCGCCCACCCTGTCGATCACCGACGATCCGACCGCGCGCGATGCGGCCGGCAAGGCGCTGGTCGGCGGCTACAAGATCGACGACGAGGGCGTCGCCGCGCAGCGGGTCGAGGTGATCAAGGACGGCGTGCTGAAGACCCTCCTGACCTCGCGCACGCCCTCGGCCAAGAACCAGTCGTCCAACGGCCACGCCCGGCGCACCGCCGAGGGCGGCGCGTTCCACGGCAGCGCGACCAACCTGATCGTCACCGGCAAGGGCGCGGTGCCGCGCAAGGCGCTCGAGCAGCGCCTGGTCGGCGCGGCGCAGGCCGAGGGCCTCAAGTACGGCATCGTGATCCGGCGGTTCGACGATGCCGCGATCACCGCCGCGCCCGAGTACGCGCGGCGCGAGCTCTACGCGATGATCAAGAGCACCGATCAGCAGCTGCCGCCGCCGGCGCTCCTCGCCTACCGGATCTACCCCGGCGGCAAGGAGGAGCTGGTCCGCGGCGTCCAGCTCGCCGAGGTGCCGATCCGGGCGTGGAAGGACGTGGCCGGCGTGTCGAAGGAGACCACGGTCTACAACTTCCTCGCCGCGGGCGAGAGTCAGCTCCAGCTCCGGCTGTCGGGCGGCACCGAAGACGGCTTCGTGCCGTCGAGCGGGATCGAGAGCGCGATCATCACGCCGGACCTGCTGCTCAAGGAGCTCGACCTCGGCGGCTCGTCGGCCGGCGAGCGCCCCGCGCCGATCCTGCCCAAGCC
>DASWRS010000299.1:0-18463 GCA_036403075.1 Kofleriaceae bacterium | reverse complement strand
GCGCTCGACGCGCTGTTCACCGAGTATGCGGCGATGCAGCACGGCAAGCCGGCGCAGATGCTGAATTACATCTCGTCGCACGACACGCGGCTGTTCGACCGTGCGCACCTGTTCGGGGCCGGCACCGCGCTCCTGCTCGCGCCCGGCGGCGTCCAGATCTTCTACGGCGACGAGACCGCCCGACCGCCCGGCATCGAGCCGGCGGGTGACCGGCAGCAGGCGACGCGCTCGGACATGAACTGGGACCAGGTCGATCCGGCGGTGCTGGCGCACTGGCGCGCGCTCGGCGGCTTCCGCTCCCGCCATGTCGCGGTGGCGCACGGCGTCCACGCCCGGCTGGCGACGAGCCCGTACGTGTTCAGCCGGATCGACCCGGAGCGAGGCGACGATCGGGGCGACGATCGCGTCGTCGTGGCGCTCGACGTGCCGGCCGGGGCGACGCTGCCGCTCGGGACCGTGTTCGCGGACGGCGAGGCGCTGCGCGATGCCTACACCGGCACGGCCTACGTCGCCCGCGGCGGCAAGATCACCGTGGCGGCGGCGAGCCGGGCGGTGCTGCTGGAGCGCGTGGCACGATGACCCTGGCACCCCGTCCGTTCGGCCGCAGCGGTCTGTCGGTCTCGCCGCTCGGCCTGGGCGCGGGCGAGATCGGCGATGCCGCGATCGACGACGCCGAGGTCGACGCGCTGCTCGCCGCCGCGGTCGAGCTCGGCGTGACGCTGATCGACACGGCGCGGAGCTACGGCCCGTCCGAGGACCGGATCGGCCGGTTCGTGGCCGGGCTCGACGCCGCGACCCGCGATCGCGTGGTGCTGTCGACCAAGCTCGGCTACGGCGTCCCCGGCGTCCCCGACTGGACGGGAGACTGCGTGCGGCTCGGGGTCGACGCCGCGCTCGGCCGGCTCGCGACCGACCGGATCGACATCGTCCACCTGCACTCGTGCCCGGTCGACGTGCTGGCGCGCGGCGACGTCATCGACGCGCTGCTCGAGGCCCGGCGCGCCGGCAAGGTCCGCTGTGCGGCGTACTCGGGCGACAACGAGGCGCTCGAATGGGCGGCGGCGAGCGGCCGGTTCGACGCGCTGCAGCTGTCGTGGAACCTGTGCGACCAGCGCGCGGCGGCGGTGATCGAGCGCGCCGCCGCCGCCGGCCTGGGCGTGATCGCCAAGCGCCCGCTGGCCAACGCGCCGTGGCGGTTCACCGAGCGGCCGGTCGGTCACGAGGCCGAGCTGTACTGGGAGCGCTGGCAGGTGCTCGGCTTCGCCGCCGGCGAGCTGGCGCCCGACGAGCTCGCCGTGCGGTTCGCCGCGCACCACCCGGGCGTGTCGTCGGCGATCGCCGGCACGCGCCGGCTCGCGCACCTGCGCCACAACGCCGAGCTCGTGGCGCGCGGCCCGCTGCCGCCGCTGACCGCCGGCTTGCTGCGCGCCCGGTTCGACGCGGTCGGCGCCGGCTGGCCGGCGCGGATCTGAGCTAGCGGTCGTCGTCGCGGCCGCGGTCGTGATCGTCGCGCTCGGTCACGAACACCACCGTGGTGCGCGGCGGGACGGTGAACGCGCCGGTCGCGCGATCGTAGCGCGCGGCGAGCGCCGGGCGTCGATCCGCGGCGTCGAACCGGCGCTGCACCGGGTGCAGGCGATACGGCTTGTGCTTCTCGGCGTCGATCGTCAGCGTGTGGGCGACCTTGTCGACGTTGATCAGGTACATCAGATCGTCGGCGCCGCCGTGCGGATAGCCCCGGCCGTCGACGTGGCCGGCGATCACCGTCGGCTCCTGGGCGCTGCCGGTGTTGTAGAACGTCAGGCGCTGCTTGATCTCGGCGCCGGTCGGCAGGTGGAGCAGCGGCGAGCCGGCGCGGATCGCGAGCAGGTCGCGGAACATGTCGCGCGCCAGCCGGATGTCGGCCGGGGTCGGCTTGAGGCTCGGGTTGGCGAGCAGCGGCTTGATGATCGGCCAGTTGTCGCCGTTGTCGGCCTGCATCGGCGCGCCGACACCGAAGTTGTTACTGGTGAAGCTCCAGTCGAGCCGGTTGAACCAGTCACCGCTGTTGAAGCTGTTGCGGTCCATCGACTTGCTGCGCAGGGTCTCGACGCCGGCGTGGAAGTACGCCACGCCCTGGCTCAGCGCGGTCAGCGCCGCCGCGAGCATCTGGCTGCGCACCCGGTCCTCGCCGCTGGTCGCGAGCGGCAGCTTGTAGATGTTGTTGTCGAACAAGGTCTGGTTGTCGTGGTTCTCGGCGTAGTTGACGACCTCCTGCGGATCGGTGACGTAGCCCGCGGGCTGGCCGTTGTAGTCGATCTGCTGGAGCTCGCGGGTCTGGTCGTCGCTCGTGACCAGGCGGTAGTCGCGGATCGAGCCGGCGAGGCCGACCTTGATGATGTCGCCGGCGTGCAGCAGGTCGCCGCGGGTCTTGCCGCCGCCCGAGCCGTTGTCGTCGTAGTGGAGGCCGTTGACGAAGCCCTGGTTCTGCACCAGGCTCAGGCCGCCGTCGAACGGGCCGCCGCCGCGGATGAAGTCGCGCGCGCGGTCGCTGAACGTGGCGATGCCCGAGCCGTTGAGCGACAGCTGCGACGCCTGGACGAACCGCGCGCCGTCGGCGATCTCGCCGAAGTTCCAGCCCTCGCCGATCACGAACACGCGGCGGCCGGCCGCGGCCTCGACCCGGGCCTGGAGCGCCTGCATCACCGGCCGGGGATGGAAGCTCATCAGATCGAACCGGAACGAGTCGATCCGGTACTGGGTCGCCCAGGTGACGACCGAGTCGGTCATCAGCTTGGCCATCATCAAGTTCTCGGCGGCGGTGTTCTCGCAGCACGTCGAGCGCGTGACCTCGCCGGTGGCGTCGAGCCGGTGGTAGTAGCCCGGCACGATGCGATCGAGCACCGAGCGGTCGGCCTGGCCCGACGCGGTGGTGTGGTTGTACACCACGTCCATGCCGACGCGCAGGCCGGCGTCGTGCAGCGCCATCACCATCGCGCGCATCTCGCGGATCCGGCTCGCGCCGTCATCGGGCCGGGTCGCGTAGCTGCCCTCGGGCGCGGTGTAGTGGAACGGGTCGTAGCCCCAGTTGAAGCAGTCCTGGTCGCGGACCGGGAAGATCGCGGCCTGCTGTGCCTCGGAGTCGGGGCCGGCGTCCGGGATCACGGGCTCGATGCAGCCGAGCTCGGGCACGGTCGCGAAGTCGAACACCGGCAGGAGGTGGACGTCGGTGAGCCCGGCGCCGGCCAGGCTGCGCAGGTGGCGCATCCCGGCCGAGTCGCGATCGGTGAACGCCACGAACTTGCCGCGGTGCGCCGCCGGCACCGTCGGGTCGGACGCCGAGAAGTCGCGGACGTGGAGCTCGTAGATCGTCATGTCCTCCTGGCGCTGCACGGTCGCCGGCGCGCGGTGGTGGTCCCAGCCGGCGGGCTTGAGCGGTGCCGCGTCGAGATCCGCGATGAAGCTGTGCTGCGAGTTGGCGTCGAGGCTGATCGAGTACGGATCGGTGACGAGGTTCTCGACCACGCCGACGCCGCGGACGAAGACCTCGACGGCGAAGCGGTAGTAGTCCCCGCTGGCATCGCCGTGCAGCGTCGCCGACCACACGCCGGTCGCGGGGTCGCGGGTCATCGCGGTCCGGGTCCGCGCGATGCGCGGTTGACCGCCGTAGGTGCACAGCGCGACGCGCTGCGCGGTCGGCGCCCAGAGCTTGAACGTGCTCCGGCCGTGGCCGAGCGTGACGCCGAGATCGGTGACGTTCGCGGCGGCGGCGAAGCGGTCGTCGAGCAGGCCGGGCAGCTGCGCGGTGGTCGCGCCGAGCACGTGGCCCGACGCGTCCTCCTGGACCACGACCAGCTGGCTCGCCAGCACGGCGTCGAGCGCGTGCGGGTCGGCGACCGCGAGCGTGACGCCGGTGCCGACCCACTTGAAGCGCTCGGCGATCGCCGCCGGCAGCGGATCGGTCGATATGGTCAGCGCCAGCGCGCCGTCGGCGCCGGTCACCGGCGCGCCCTCGCGCAGGTCGATCTGGCCGGTCGCCGAGTGGTAGAGCCGGAACACGCCCGCGGTATCGGCGCCCGGCCAGCGGATCAGGCTGCGCGACAGCCAGATCGCTCGGGCGTCGGTGGTCGACGTGGTCCGCATGCTGGGGGCCGATGTGAACACCTGCGGCGTGTCCTGGACCAGCCAGATCTCGCCGATCCCGCCGGTGATGCCCAGCGCGGCGTAGGTGACGTGGATGTTCGACGACCAGCCATCCTTGTTGTTGACCCCGCCGGCCGGGTTGTCCGGCGTGCCGTGGACGATGAATTCGAGCGCGGTGCGGCTCGCGTCGGCCTTCGGGTTCAGCACCGGCAGGTCGAACACGACCTCCGAGCCGTCGGGCCGCGCGGTGAACCCGGGCATCGCCGACAGCGGCACCGGCCGGCCGAAGTCCTCGAGCACCACGCCGGGCAGCCGGCTGACGTCGAGCCCGCTGGTCGACCACAGGTGCAGGCCCCACACCGCGTAGTTGCCGTCGACCCGCTTGTAGTGGACCCGGACCGTGGTCAGATCGGCCGCCCCGGCGAGCGGGTTGGTCCGGAACACGGTGGCGTCGCCGGAGCGGAGCCAGAATTCGCCGCCGTTGCGGAAGCTCCACAGCCGGTCGCCGTCGGGATCCTTGGTGTCGCCCTGGTGGACGATGAAGCCGAAGCCGGCGGCGCTGGCCTGGGTGAACCGGGCGGCCTCGATCTGGAACACCGCGCCGTAGTCGTCGAACCCGGCGATCGGCAGCGGCTGCGGGAACGTCACGCCCGGGTAGTCGGCGATGAACTGTCCGGCGTCGTTGATCTGCCAGACGTGGAGCCCCCAGCCCGCGTAGTTGCCGTCCGGTCGGTTGTAGTGGACCTTGACGTTGATCGGCGCCGCGCCGCCGCCGTGCGACGGCGGCACCGGGGTGACGACGGTGCCGAGCGCGGGTGCGTTGCACAGGTCATCGCCGGGCAGGGCGCGGTCCGGTGCGGGGCTGCCGAGCGCCGCGGGATCCGCGGCGGTGGCCGGCGGATCTCCGGAGCTCCCGCCGCAGCTCGCGGCGAGGATCGCGGCCAGGATCGGAAGGGCGAGCGGGGCAAGCCCGCGCAGTGCGCGCTGTGTCATGGCGGTCTTTCGGTGGGGCGAAGTGTGGAGGGGGAAATCAGATCGCCTTCAGCACGACGATCGACCAGGCGTGGGCATCGTACGGCCCGGTGATCGTGTCGGCCTGAGCGTCGGTCCAGAAGTTGTCGTGCGTCTCGGCCCACGCCGCGGTGTCGATGATCCGCACCCAGCGCTTGCCGGCGTCGGGCGCCGGCGCCGTGAACGTCACCGTGCCCGACCAGTTGTTGACGTACAGCAGATAATCCGCGTCGCCCACCGCCGAGCCGTCGAGCTGGATCCGGACCGCGCGGTCGGCGTGCGAGTCGAACCCGCCCGAGCCGTCGTTCTTGGCGAACGAGATCGCCATCGCGTAGTCGGACTGGCGCAGCGCGCGCGACGCCCGGCGCACGCCGATCAGCTGGCGGGCGAACTGGAACAGCGCGTTCTTGCCGTCGGCGTGGGCGTCGGTGGCGAAGTTGTTGTGATAGGCCTCGCCGGTGACGCCGGTCGCGGTCTGGTGCGGGCTGTCTGTGGCGATCATGCCGTAGTTGTTCCAGGTGCCGGGCGCGTCGACGTTGTACGGGTTGTTGTTGCCGTTCTGGGTGCGCGCGAATTCGTCGCCCGCGACGATCATCGGCACGCCGCGGCTGAACATCTGCCAGGTCAACAGGCTGCGGTACCGCTGGCGGCGCAGCGCCGGATCGCCGCCCGAGTCCCAGCTGTCATTGCCGTCGCTGCCGCCGTCCGATGGGCCGAACGGCCAGGTCCGGCTCGCGTTGGTCTTGGCGCCGTAGCTCACCAGGTCCGCCAGGGTGAAGCCGTCGTGCGCGACGATCAGGTTGACCGACTTCGCCGGCCCGCCCTGATCGCCATAGTCGTTGAAGTCGCCGTAGAACACGTCGGCGTAGGTCGCGCCGCTCGCGCCCGACAGATCGCCGTTGAAGAACCGCCGGGTCGCGTCGCGGAACTTGCCGTTCCACTCGCCCCAGCCGCTCGGAAACTGGCCGACGCCGTACGCGCCGATGTCCCACGGCTCGGCGACGACGTCGAGGTTACTGGTGCTCGCCAGCGACGCGATGTCCTTGAGCAGCTGCGCGTTGGGGTTGAAGCCGTACGATGGCGCCGCGTCGCGGCCGAGCTCGACGCCGAGATCGAACCGGAAGCCGTCCGCGCCCATCTGCAGCGCCCAGTAACGCAGGCTGTCGAGCACCAGCCGGCGGCCGGCCGCGCTCGCGACGTTGAGGTTGTTGCCGCAGCCGGTGGTGTCGAAGTACGATGCCGGATCGCCGCCCGACAGCGCGTAGAAGTCGATGTTGTCGAGGCCGCGCAGCCCGGCGAGCTGGGCGTTCTGCTTGGTGGCGTCGGCGTTGCCGCCCTCGCCGGTGTGGTTGTAGACCACGTCCATCCAGACCTCGATGCCGTGATCGTGGAACGCCTTGACCATCGTCTTCCACTCGGCCGTCGGGCCGCCCGGTGACCGATCGCAGGCGTAGTGGCGGTCGGGCGCGAAGTAGCCGTCGGTCATGTAGCCCCAGTAGTTGCCGCCGGACTGGGTCAGCGGGATCGTGTCGTTGTCCGACTCGTGCACCGGCAACAGCTCGATGACGTTGACGCCGAGGCCCTGGAGGTATGGCGCCATCAGGCCCGCCGCCTGGTACGTGCCGCGGCAGCCCGACGGGATGTTGACCACGCCGGCGAAGCCCGGGATCCCGGCGAGCAGCGCGGTCAAGCTCATCGACGACGCGTGCGCGGTCAGGCCGCGGACGTGGGCCTCGTACACCACCTCGTCGCGCGCCGCGATCGCCGGCTTGGTGCCCGTGGCCGTCGCGTCGGCCAGCGCGACCGACTTGGGCGCCCACGGGCCGGTGTCGAACAGGCGCTGGGCGGCGCCGTGGTAGGTCGCGCCGCCGGTGCCATAGATCCCGGCGTCGAGCCCGGCCGCGAGCAGCGCCGGGGACGTCTTGTCGTGCGACAGCTCGCGGGCGTACGGATCCGCCAGCACCTTGTTGGGGTTGTAGCGGTTGCCGGACGCGTCGACGTCGCTGACGAACCCCGCCGACGAGCCCGGCGTCCAGCTCGCCGAGAACGTCCAGTTGGGGCCCCACGCGCGGAACGCGTACAGCGTCTTGCCGGGCACGGTCGCGAGCTCGGCGCGCCAGTTCCCGTCGGCGCCCTTCGCCATGACGTAGTCGTACTGGGCGCTCGCGCCGGTCGCCGCCGGGTAGATCTCGAGCAGCACGCGCGTGGCGTGTGCGGCGTAGACGCCGACTCGCAGGTTACTGCCCTCGCCGGACACGAAGCTCGCACCCTGCGCCCAGGTCGCGGTCGCCCAGCCGCCGGGGTTGACCGCCGAGAATGCCCCGCTCGCCGGATGACCGACCTCGAGCTCGCCGCCGGGTTCGGCGCCGGGACCAGAGCCGGAGCCTGCGCCGGCGCACGCGGTGATCAGCGCGGTGGTGACGATGCCGGCGAGGATGTGGATCCGCGGTCGTGAGCTCATGGGTCTCCGGGAGTCTCCCGGCGCTTTCCGGGAAGCGGGCGCATTCTCCACGATTCACATGCCAGGGCAGCGCCAGCGCGCTGGCAGCTCCTCGCACCGGCCAATCCGGCTGCCGATCGCGGGTGGGCCGAGGTCTGGGCGCGCGCTGGATCGATGGCACGACCAGCGCGCGGCGTCGACGAGCGCGGAGCTACTCGGCCGCGCGCGGCCCGGGCCAGGTCATCATGATGGTCGACGCCGCCACGGCCGGGCATCGCGCCCGCCTGCGCGCCGTTGCCTCGCTCGCTCGCGCCGGCCGCGTTGCGTTTGTCGACGCCGCGCCGGCCGCGCGGCTCGCCGGCGTTGCGTTTGTCGGCGCCACCAGACGTTGTGATTTTGGTGATGCCGAATGCAATGCCGATGCAGTATCGCTGCCCCGGGCCGGATCACCTCGCGGGGCGCGGCGCGCTCAGCGTGTCCTCGGCCCAGCGGGACAGCTCGATCAGGATCCGGCTGAGCTGCACGCCCGACGCCGTCAGCTCGTAGCCGTCGTCGCCCACGTCGACGACGCCGAGCTCGCGGAGCTCGGCCAGCCGGTGGTTCAGGCTGCTCGGCGACACGTCGTCGCACGCCTCGCGCAGCGCGCGAAACGTTCGCGGTCCATCGCGCAGCTCCCACAGCACGCGCAGCGCCCAGCGCCGGCCCAGGCGCTCCAGCACGCGCATGATCGGGCGGCGCGAGCGCCGCGGCGGTCGGGTCATCGCGCGCAGCTTATCGCTACGATTTGCGTAGCACAACCCGGATCGCCCGTGCTACGAGATCCGTAGCATGACCCGACTCCCACCCTGCGAGCCACCCTACGAACCATCCGCCGCCGAGGACTTCGCCAAGATCATGCCGCCCGGCGTGCGGCCGATCCGGCTGTTCCGCACGCTGGCCCACAACCCGCGGGTGCTGCACCGCGTGCGGCGCGGCGGCCTGCTCGATCCCGGCTCGATCTCGCTGCGCGAGCGCGAGGTGGTCATCCTGCGGACCACGGCCTTGTGCCGCTCCGAGTACGAGTGGGGCACCCACCTCGTGTTCTTCGGCAAGGCGGCCGGGTTCACCCCGGAGCAGATCGCAGCGACGGTCACCGGCGACCCGGCGCCGTTCTCCGATGCCGAGCGCCTGCTGCTCGCGCTGTGCGAGTCGCTGCACCGCAGCGCCGCCGTCGCCGACGAGCTCTGGGACCGGCTCGCCGCCGCCTACCGGCCGGATCAGATCGTCGAGCTGCTGGCGCTGGCCGGCCAGTACCACACGATCGCGTACCTCACCAACGCGCTGCAGATCGAGCCCGAGGACGGGGCGCCGCGGTTCCCGGCGTAGTCACCGGCGGCGCTGTTCGAGCTCGGCGAGCCGCTCGCGCGCCCAGGCCAGCAGCTGGGGATCGTCGACGTGCTCGAGCGTGGTCATGAGCTCGCGCCACAGCGCGAGCGCTTCGTCGAGCTCGCCGCGCATCACCAGTAGCTCGGCGATCTCGGCGCGCGTGACCGCGCCGGAGCGCGCATCGCTGAGGCGGTCGTAGACCGGCAGCTCCTGCTCGCGGCGGATCCGGAGCGCGCGGCGCGCGGCCAGCGCGGGCGGGCGTGACCGTCACAACAAGCTCAGCTGGCGCGGGCCGCCGGGCCACGCCGGCAGATCACCAACGTCGGCGACGCCCGCGACGCCCGCGACGCCCGCGACGCCCGCGACGCGGCGGACCATGGCGTGGAACGCGTAGGCGTTCTCGGGCGCGAACGTGTCGTCGGGCGCGTGCATGAAGAAGTACGGCCGCTTGCCCTCCGCGATCCAGCGCGCGATCTGCGGTGCCCAGGGCTCGACGAAGCCGCGCCCGGCGTCGAAGTCCTCGTGCGGGACGCAGCGCACGATCGGCCGGTCGGCGGTGGTGCGCACCCGCACCGGCAGGCTGGGCTTGCGCGCGCGGACCTCGGCGAGGACGAGGCTCTTGCCGCTGTGCAGGCCGCGGGTGTCCATGGTCACGAGGTCGACGCCGCGCTCGCGCAACAGCTCGAGCGCGGCGGTCTGGTCGGGGCCGTCGCGGAAGAACGCCTCGTGGCGGAGCTCGACGGCGTAGCGCGGCCCGGCGGGCAGGGCGGCGAGGAACGCGCGCAGCCGCGGCAGCTGGGCGCCGTCGAACCGCGGCGGCAGCTGGACGAACAGCGTGCCGAGCTTGTCGCCGAGCGGCGCGACCCGGTCGAGGAACGTCGCGATCTCGGCGGCGCAGTCGACCAGCAGCTTGTCGTGGCTGACCTCGCGCGGGAACTTGAAGCAGAACCGGAAGTCGTCGGGCACCTGGTCGCGCCAGCGCGCGACGGTCTCGGCCGCCGGCAGCGCGTAGAACGTCGTGTTGCCCTCGACGGTGTTGAACACCTGGGCGTAGCGCTCGAGGAACTCGGTCGGCCGCGTCGCCGACGGGAACAGCCGGCCGACCCAGGTCTTGACGCCCCAGCCGGGGCAGCCGAGGTAGTAGCCGCGGATCGGCATCGCCGGCTGCGGTGGCTACTTCAGGTTCTTCTTGAAGAACTCGATCGTCCGCTTCCACGCCAGCGCGGCGGCGGCCTTGTCGAACCGCGGCGTGGTGTCGTTGTTGAAGCCGTGCTGCGTGCCGTCGTACTTGAAGATCTGGTACTTGACCTTGTTGGCCTTGAGCGCCTCCTCGAAGGCGGGGATGCCGGCGTTGATCCGGTCGTCCTTGTCGGCGTAGTGGATCAGCATCGGCGCCTTGATGTGCGCGACGTCCTCGGCCTTGGGCTGGCTGCCATAGAACGGCGCCGCGGCCGCGAGGTCGGGCAGCTGGGTCGCCAGGAAGTTGACCATGCCGCCGCCGTAGCAGAACCCGACGGCGCCGATCTTGCCGGTGCAGTCGGGGCGGGCCTTGAGCACCGCGTACGCGGCGAGGAAGTCCTCCTTGGTCTTGGCCTGATCGAGCTTGCCGAACGCCTCGCGCGCCTTGTCCTCGTCGCCGGGGTAGCCGCCGAGCGGGGTCAGCGCGTCGGGCGCGAACGCATCGAAGCCCTCGAGCGCGATCCGCCGCGCGACGTCCTCGATGTGCGGGTTGAGCCCGCGGTTCTCGTGGATCACCAGCACGCCGGGCAGCTTGCCCTTGGCGCTGGCCGGGCGCGCGAAGTAGCCCTTGACCTTGCCCGTGCCCTTGGGCGAGTCGAACTCGAGCGTGGTGGTCGACAGCCGCTTGTCGTCCTTGGGGATCTGCTCGGCCTCGGCGAACTTGGGGCTGAGCGCGTCGAGCAGCATCATGGCGGTGACGCCGCCGACCGCGTACTTGCCGGCGCGCTCGAGGAAGCCGCGGCGATCGATGTCGCCGTGGACGTACTTGTCGAACAGATTCAACAGCTCCTGATCGAAGTCGCTCGCTTGCTTGCGGTCCATGGCGGTACCTCCGGGTGCGCGGAGGATAGCCCCGAGGCCGACGCATGGCTCCCGGCCATGGCCGTTCGTGTGAGAAGAATTGTTGCGCCCGGACCGCCCGGTAGGTCCATCTTCACCGGTGAAGAAGCCGGTCTACACTCCGCGCCATGAAGCTCGCGCTTACGCTCGCGGATCTGGAGCGCCTCACCGGTCAGGAAGTCGCCGTGTCGCCCTGGGTCGAGATCACGCAGGATCGCATCGACCGGTTTGCCCAGGCGACCGAGGACTTCCAGTGGATCCACGTCGACCGCGAGCGGGCCAAGCAGTCACCGTTCGGTGGCACGATCGCCCACGGCTTCCTCACGCTGTCGCTGCTACCGATGCTCACCGAGTCGGCGTTCGAGATCACCGGCCGCACGATGGGCATCAACTACGGCCTCAACAAGCTGCGGTTCACCTCGCCGGTGCCGGCGGGCGCGAAGATCCGGGGCCGGTTCACGCTCGCCCGGCTCGAGCCGATCGATCGCGGCATCCAGACCACCTGGAGCGTCGTGGTCGAGCGCGAGGGCGGCGACAAGCCGGTGCTGGTCGCCGAGACCCTGAGCCGGCACTACTTCTGACCGGCGGTCGCCTGCGCGCGCGCCGCTACAGCCAGAACGCGGCGATCGAGAACTTGTTGCTCGTGGTGTCGAGGACCTCGTAGCTCGTGCGGGCGCGCTCGGTCGGCAGGCTGGCGCGCGCGCTCGAGATCCGGCCGGCCTCGGTGATCAGGAAGTAGCGCCGGCCGAGCGGGGCCCGCGTCCGGTCGTTGATGTACTTGGTGAACTCGACGTTGTCGGTGTTCTTGAACGCGGTCTTCATCTCGGGGCCGAAGCCCCAGATCTCGTCGCCCGACCAGAAGTTCTCGCCGCGCCAGTACAGCTGCCACGCGATCAGGCGATCGGCGTCGACGATGCGCACCGGCGGGCGGCCGCGCGGGGCGGTCCTGCCGCGCGCGATCAGCGGATCGAGCCGGGCGCGCTCGCCGGGGGCGAGGGTGACCTCGACGGTGTGATCGCCGATCGCGGTCGCGGTGCCGACCAGCGACAGCTCCTGCTCGGTCATGCGCTCGTCCTCGGCGCGGTTGACCTGGAGCCGGAGCGTCATCGGCTGGCCGACCTGGAGCGTCTCGGGGACGTGGGTCTGGAACCGCCAGCGATCGCCGGCGTCGTGCCAGTCGTCGTAGAGCTCGCCGAGCCCGAAGTACACCCGCTTCTCGCCGTAGATCGTGCGCTGGTCGTAGTAGGCGCGCACCGCCTCGCGCATGCCCCAGTGCGTGCCGGCGATCGGCATGTAGACCTGGAGCGCCCAGACGCAGATCGCGAGCCCGGCCGCGGCGAGGCACACCACGCCGAGCCGGCGCCAGCGCGTGGCCGCGACCGCGATCGCGATCGCCGCGGCCACACCGAGGCCGAGCAGGCCGTCGGACGGGTCGACCTGCCACGGCTCGGCCCCCGGCCACGGCCGGTCGTAGCGGAACACGAACATCTCGATCCAGCGCTCGGGCTCGTGCATCAGGTCGCGGCAGATCAGGAGCACGATCGCGATCCCGATCAGCGCGAACATCGGGTGCAGCCGGTCGCGCCGCGCCCAGAGATCGTCGACGAAGAACGCGACCAGCAGGCCGAGCGCCGGCACCGCCGGGAGGATGTAGTGGTGGAACTTGGTCTGGACCAGCGAGAAGAACGCCACGGCCGCGATCGCCCACAGCGCGACGTGGAACCGGACCCGGCCCTCGCGGGTGTCGGTGCGGGCGCGCAGGATCGTCGCGGCGACGGCGGCGGGCAGGAGCGCGGCCCACAGCCACATGCCGTGGCCGATCTGCGATGTGTAGTACTCGAAGGTGCCCGGCGAGTTGTCGACGCCGGCTCCGGCGCGGTTGAGGATGTGAAAGAACAGGTACTCGTCGATGAACCGGACGCCGTCCTTGAGGTACATCGCGATGTGCCAGGGCAGGAACGTCGCGATCATGACGAGCAGCCCGCGCTTGAGCTCGAACGCGCCCTCGTAGAGTGCGCGCCAGCGGCCGAGCAGCACGACGTGGAACAGGCCGACCGTGCCGACCACCGCGAGCCCGGGCGGCCCCTTGGCCAGCACGCTGATCCCGAGCAGCGAGTAGCAGCCGAGCAGGTAGAGCTGCCGCATCGTGGTGATCGGCGACATCGCGAGCAGCCGATCGGTGATCGCGCCCGCGTCGCTCCAGCTGGGCAGCGGCCAGCGGCCCGGGGTCGCGATCCCGACCCAGGCCCAGATCACGGTCACGCCGCCGGCGATCGCGAGCGCCGGCAGCACGAAGCTGGCCGGGCGGATCAGCGACAGGATCGCCGCCGACCCGACCCCGGTCGCGACCGGGATCGCGAGGAACACCACGGCGCGCGCCGCGTGGCGGTCGAGCGCGTGGCGCTCCCACGGCCGCAGCACGTTGTCGCAGACATGGCGCCACAGCGACTGCCCGGGGGCGCGCCGCGGCATCGGCTCGTTGCGGATCGCCACGATGATGCCGCCGATCAGGATCGCGGGCAGGCGCAGGATCAGCCAGCCGTCGCGGTTGATCGCGAACAGCCACAGCACCATCACCAGCGGCAGCCACAGCGCCGCGGGCGGCATCCGGCCGCGCACGACGATCTGCGGCGACTGCGCGAAGTAGATCGCATCGTAGATCGCCTGGACGATCACGACGGCGCCGACCAGGCCCAGCACGACATGTCGCGCATCCCACACGACCGCGCGGCGGCCCAGGCGCAGCGTCCCGCGCGGCACGATCGGTCGCTCGCCGTCCTCGATCGCCATCACGAACAGCGCCAGCGCGCCGATCACGCACGCGGTCAGCGGCATGTCCGGGATGCCCTGGCGCGCGATCAGGCACATGAACGGGCACGATCCGACGACCAGCAGCGCGAGCCACGCCAGCCGCCGGCTGACCAGCCGCGCCAGCATCCACCACATCAGCATCAGGCCGCCGACGGCGCACAGGATGAACGGCAGCCGGATCGCGATCATCGTGCGCGCGTCGTGCACCATCTCGCCCGAGTAGCCGCCGTCGGCGGCCAGGCCCAGCGCGCGCATCCCGCCGGCCATCAGCCAGAACGTCAGCACCGGCTTGCTGCGAAACCCCTCGCCCTCCTGGGGCCAGTCGGTGTGGACCCAGTCGTGGTTCTGCAACATCATCCGGCCGACCTCGCCGTAGTGGGTCTCCCACGGGTCGACCAGCGAGTAGCTCCAGATCCCGGGGACCAGCACGGCCACCGCGACCACCGCGACCAGCGCGAGCTCGAAGCCCAGGGGACGCTTGCGGGGAGCGATCAGCTCGGCGCTCGCCAGCTCGGACGGCATCGCCGGCGAGGCTACCATGCCGCCCGCCAGCTCGGACGGCATCGCCGGCGAGGCTACCATGCCGCCCGCCGCCTCCGCGCCTTCGCCGCCTCTGCCTGCGCCTGCCGCCTCCGCGCCTTCGCCGCCTCTGCCTCCGCGCCCTCGCCGCCTCTGCCTCCGCCGCGCCTCCGGGGAGAACGCGTGCACGCGCGCTGGCGACTGCGGGTCTGGGCCACTCGCTCGTCTGTTAACGGCCGTATTGCGATCGGAGGTCGGTGCCATCTCCGCGACGCACCGCCGGAGGACCACCCGGCCTGGGAATCTATCTCGCTACGTGACCCAGCCCGCGTCGCTGCGCTGCGCGTTGCGTGCCCCTGGATGCTCTCCGAGGTCAGGCCGCCGGCCAGCCGCGACGTAGGCCGCGCCTTCCGCAGCGGGCCTCCGCCTACGGGGTCGCGCTTGCTATCCTGCGAACCCGTACCGCTGCACGGGCGGCCCGCCGGTCTGCCGGTCCACGCCGGTTCGCACATCGATGGCAAGGCGCAGATGACGCAGCACCCGTTCCACCGCGAGCTCGCCGAGGCCGTCCTGCGCGAGGTCGTCGCCGCCTGCGATCCCGCGAGCCGGGTGCGCGTGGCGCTCGCTGCGCCCGAGCTCGCCGTCAGGCTGGCCGGGCGGCGGCGGCTCGCGATTGCGGTCGGTAAGGCCGCGCTCGCCATGGCGCGCGGCGCGGGCGAGGTCGCCGACGGCCTTGCGGTGGTCCCGGCGGGCGGCGGCGGCGAGCTGCCGGCCGGCTGGCGGCTGCTCGAGGCCGTGCACCCGGTGCCCGACGAGCGCAGCGTCGCGGCCGGCGCCGCGCTGCTCGCGCTGGTCCGCTCGGCGCGCCCGACCGACGCCGTCCTGGCGCTGCTCTCGGGCGGCGCTTCGGCGCTCGCCGAGCTGCCGCTCACCTGGCTCGACGAGCTGGTCGCCACCGTGCGCCAGGTCATGGCCGCCGGCGCCCCGATCGACGACATCAACGCCGTGCGCGGCGCGCTGTCTGCGATCAAGGCGGGCCGGCTGGCGCTGGCCTCGGCGGCGCCGGTGGTCACGCTCGCGGTCAGCGACGTGATCGGCGATCCGCTCGCGGTCATCGGCTCGGGGCCGACGGTCGGCCCATGGCTGGCCGCGCCGGGGATGCTGGTCGACGACGGCGCAGCGGCCACCTGGCGCCGGGCGCAGGCCGTGCTCGCGGGACTGGGCATCGCGGCGCCGGCCGGGCTCGGGCCCGAGCCGCCCGTCCGCCGGGTCGTGCGCGACGATCACGCGGCGGTGATCGCGCCGATGGCGAGCGCGGCGCACGCGGCGGTCCACGCACTCACCATGCGCGGCCTCGCTGCGCGGCTGTTCGAGGCGCCCCTGTCCGGCGACGTCGAGGCAGTCGCGCGACAGCTCGCCGGCTTGGCCATCACCGCGGGTCACGCAGGCAGCGGCGGCGGCGCGGGTCACGCAGGCAGCGGCGGCGGCACGGGTCACGCAGGCGGCGGCGGCGCGGGTCACGCAGGCAGCGGCGGCGCCGCGGGTCACGCAGGCAGCGGCAGCGCCGCGGGTCACGCAGGCAGCGGCGGCGGCGCGGGTCACGCAGGCAGCGGCGGCGGCGCGGGTCCTGGCGCCGCGCCGCTGATCGTGGCGTGGGGCGAACCGACCGTGCGGGTCCCGCCGGGGCACGGCGCCGGCGGTCGCGCCCAGCAGCTCGCGCTGCTTCTCGCCCGCGATCTGCGTGGCACATCGCGCGGCGCCTTCGTGGTCGGCACCGACGGGATCGACGGCCCACCGCCGGCCGATCGCGCGTCGCCTGCGGGCGCCTGGATCGACGGCACCACCTGGGACGCGATCGCCGCCGCCGGGATCGATCCGGCCGCCGCGCTGGCCGCGTGCGACGCCGGCACCGCGCTCGCCGCGGTCGGGGCGTTGGTCGTGACCGGCCCGACCGGGATCAACCATGCCGATCTCCTCCTGGTCGGCTGACGTACTCGATGCACGAAGACGGTCGGATACGGCACCTGGGAGGCGTCAACGCGCAGCGCAGCGACGGCGGGCTGCGCCACGAGCGGAGATAGATTTGCAGGTCGCAGGCATCCACGCGCAGGCGTGAACGCGCAGGCGTCAACGCGCAACGGAGCGACGGCGGGCTGAGCCGAGCGGAGATAGATCCGGGGTCGCAGGCATACACGCGCAGGCGTCAACGCGCAGCGCAGCGACCGCGGGCTGGCCACGAACGGAGATAGATTCCCAGGCCGGGTGGTCCTTCGCCGGCGGGTCGTGAGGATGGCACGGACGCACGACAGCAATCCGGCGGTTAACAGACGGAGTGAGGGGCCAGACCCGCGTCGCCAGCGCGCGTGCCGGCGTTCTCCCCGCGCGTGCTGGCGTTCTCCCGGACGGGGCGCGGGCGGGGTCGAGCTCGAGGATGGGGGCGCGTGCGAAGGCGGGCGGGGCGAGTGCGAAGGCGGGCGGGGCGAGTGCGAGGGCGAGGGCGGCGGGCGCGGTGAGTGCGAGAGCAGGGGCGAGTGCGAGGGCAGGTCACGGCACGGGCGCGGCGCGCCGAGGGTGCGAAGCGCCGTGGTATACGCCATGCGTGGCGTGGACCACCCTCGGCGTGCTTGACTGGACGACCCAGCGCTTCACCGAAGCGGGGATCACCGCGGCGCGCCTCGAGGCCCAGATCCTGCTGGCGCACGTCCTGGGCTGCTCGCGAGTCCAGCTTTACACCGGCTTCGACAAGCCGCTCGGCGACGCCGAGCTCGCCGGCTACCGCGCCTTGATCAAGCGCCGGCTCGCCGGCGAGCCGGTCAGCTACCTCGTCGGAGAGACCGAGTTCTGGGGCCTGCCGTTCCACGTCGAGGCATCGGTGCTGGTGCCTCGACCCGACACCGAGACCGTGATCGAGGTCGCCCGGATCGCGCGCCCGGATCGCGCGTCGCCGTGCCGGATCCTCGATCTGTGCACCGGCTCGGGCGTGATCGCGGTCAGCCTGGCGCGCGAGTATCCGGCCGCGCAGCTGGTCGCGACCGAGCTGTCACCGGCGGCCGCGGCGCTCGCGCGCAGGAACGCCGCGCGCAACACCGTCGCCGATCGCATCGACGTCCGCGAGGGCGATCTGTTCGCGCCGGTCGCCGGCGAGCGCTTCGATCTGATCGCCGCGAATCCACCGTACATCGCGTCGTCGGTGATCCCGACCTTGTCGGCCGAGGTCCGGCGCGAGCCGGTGATCGCGCTCGATGGCGGCCGCGACGGCCTGGCGTTCTACGACCGGATCTGCGGCGCCGCGCGCGACCACCTGGCGCCCGGCGGCGCGCTGGTCGTCGAGCACGGCTACGACCAGGCCGACGCGGTCCGCGCGCGGTTCGTCGCCGCCGGCCTGACCGGCGTCACGCTCGTCCACGATCTCGGCAAGAACCCACGCGTGACCTGGGGCATCGCGCCATAGCTGGGCAGCGGCGGCGGCACGCCGTGGCAATCCGGTGCATGCGTAGACCCAGGTCACGGCCGTGTGACGCAAGCCCGCGCCGCGGTCACCGCCGGGCACCCGGCTTGTGTACGATGTCGTCGTGCGCTGTGCCGTGATCGTCTGCGTGTTCCTGGCAGGCAGCGCGCGTGCGAACGCACAGGCGCCCTCGCCGGGCGCGGATCCACGCGCTCCGCATCCGGCCGGTCCGGCAGGCCCACCGGGTCCGGCCACCCCGGCGCCCGCCGATCGCGCGAACCCGGTGAACCCGGTGAACCCGGCCGATCCCGCGAATCCGCCCGGGCCGGGGGGGCCGTCGGTCGAGCCTCCGCCGCCGCCGGTCCCCCTGCGACGGCGATCGAACGCCGCCGTGCGGCACGATCGCGAGGCTGCCGAGGAGCGCTGCGCCGCCCGCGCTCCGGACTGCGACTGGATCCAGGCGCTGTCGACCCTCGAGCGCGCCAGCGTCGCGCGCGCGCTCGCCGCCCGCGGCTTCGAGCCCGATTCGGCGCCGTGGGGCAAGGTGATCGGCGCGGTCCGGGTCTACAACGAGGCGGTCTTCGCCGAGCCGTCGCCGTTCCTGCAGTTCTTCAACCACTTCCACGCCACCACGACGGAGTCGACGATCCGCGCCGAGGCCGTGGTCT
>DASWRS010000298.1:0-11144 GCA_036403075.1 Kofleriaceae bacterium | reverse complement strand
ACAGCGCCTCCCACGCGGTGACGCAGAACGCGAACTGATCGGCGCGCGCGTCGACCGGCGCACCGGCGAACTGCTCGGGCGCCATGTACGCCGGCGTGCCGAGCACCGCGCCGGTCTGCGTCACCGGCGCGCGCAGGTCGGGAGCCGAGGCGGTCGCCGAGGCGGTCGCCGACGCGGTGACCGACGCGGTCGCCGCGACCTGGGGCTCGGCCTCGGCATCGGCCTCGGCCTCGGCATCGAGCTCGCGGGCGAGGCCGAAGTCGCCGACCCGGGCGCGGCCGTCGGCGCCGATCAGGACGTTTTCGGGCTTGATGTCGCGGTGGACCAGGCCGGCGGCGTGCGCCGCGGCCAGGCCCTCGCCGGCGGCGATCAACAGCGCGAGGACATCGCGGACACCCGGCCGCGCGGCGGCGAGGTGGGCGCGCAGCGTGGTCCCGGTGATGTACTCCATGACCACGAACGGCCGGCCGGCGACGTCGCCGACCTCGAACACCGTGACCACGTTGGGGTGGGCCAGCCGCGCCATCGCGACCGCCTCGCGGCGCAGCCGCTGCGCCCCGCCCGCCGTGTGGTGGACCTTGATCGCGACCTCGCGGCCGAGCGTGGCGTCGCGCGCGACGTAGACCGTGCCCATGCCGCCGGCGCCGAGCACGCGGGTGATCTGGAACCGGCCGACCAGCTCGCTGCCGGCGTCGAGCACCGGCGGGGCGGCCGCCGGCGCCACCACGCGGCGCAGGATCGCGTCAAACGAGTCGGGTGCGCCGGATACGTCGAGCGTCGGAGCCTCGGCGTCGCCGGTCGCCAGGACCGGGAACGCTCTGGGCTCGTCGGGCCGGGAAGACACCAGGCCCACGATACGTCAGTGCTTGCCGCCTTTGGCGTACGAAACGAGCTTGGCCTCGACTTCGTTGGTCGTGCCGTGGTGCGCGTAGTGGAACCGCGCGACGCCGGTGCCGGGCTCGAGCTCGAAGGTCTGCTCGTCCGGGCCGGTATAGAACGACAGCGCATAGCCGGTCTCGACCGCGCTGACCTGCCAGCAATAGACCACCTGCGCGCTCGGACAGATCCGCTGGCCGTCGATCACCGGCCAGCTGAACCAGCCCTCGGCGCCGTCGAGCGTGGGCTCGGCGGTGGCGCCGAACAGGAAGCTGTTGCCGCTGCGCAGGATCGTCTTCTCGCTGGCGACCGGCGCCTGCTCGAACTCGGCCAGGTCGGTGGGCCAGCCCTTGACCCGGTACGCGGTGACGCCGTTGCCGGCCTTGGCGTCGATCACCTCGGTGGTCCACGTCAGGTTCCGCGTGGTCTCCTTGTCGGCATCGGCGTCGAACCGCTTGACGGTGACGTTGTACGTCCACGTCGCGCCCTTCGCGAGCGGCAGCGGATCCGAGGCGATCATCTCCTGCTGGGTCAGGTGCTTCTTGGGAGGGCTGCTGCACGCTCCCAGGACCGCCAGCGCGCAGGCGAGGCGTGTGGTGTTCATGGACAAGGATCATCCTACCTCTCCCGCGCGCGGCGGCGACGAAGTTCCGATGAAAATCTCGCGGCCGGCTGGTAGCTTCGCGCGGATGGCCCTCGCCGATCGTCTCCCTGTCCGGCTGCCCCGGTTCGACGGCAGCCGCAACCTCCTGCGCGACGTGTGGAACCTGCTGTCGGGGATGCCGGCCGGCAAGCGGGTGTTCTCGCGCCTGGTCGGCCGGATGGCGCCGTACACGGGCACGATCCGCGCCACGGTCACCGTGCTGCGGGCCGGCTACGCCGAGGTCCAGATGCCGGACCGGCGCGCGGTGCGCAACCACCTCGACAGCGTCCACGCGATCGCGCTTGCCAACCTGGCAGAGCTCGCGGGAAACGTGGCACTCATGTACTCGCTGCCGGACGACGCGCGCTTCATCGTGAGCGGGATGGATATCGAGTACACCAAGAAAGCCCGCGGAACGATCACCGCGATCGGCGAGACCCCGATCCCGCGCAGCGCCGCGCGCGCCCGGTACGACGTCCCGGTGGTGCTGCGCGACGCCGCCGGCGAGGAGGTCGCGCGGGCGGTGCTGCACAGCCTGGTCGGCCCCAAGCCCGGCTCGGCGAGCGACCGCGGCGGCGAGGTCAACTGACGTGGCCCGTCGCGTGGGCGCACGGTGCCGCCTCGGTCTGGTCAAAGAATGGCGTCATCCGGCCGGACGTCCTATGTCTCTGTACGGCCTGTGGGGCGCCGCCGCCCGGAGGATCCAGCCATCGATGCCGCGCCCGCCCGTCACCGCCATGATCACCGCCGTCCTGGTCGCCGGGCTCGCCGCCCTGGCGCCGGCGACCGCCACCGCCGACGACGGCGCCGCCGAGTTCCTGCGCGATGCCCGGCTGTTCTATCGGGTAGTTGCGTGCGGCGGCAGCGACCCGCTGCCGGCGACGATCGACGCCGCCACCGTCGAGGCGCACTGCGCCGAGATGGCGAAGCGCTACCAGCACTACACCGAGAAGTACGTCACCCCGGCGCGCGCGTTCTTCGCGCCGCTGCGGCCGGCGACGGTCCCGACCACGGTGGTGTACCCGTTCGGCGGCGGCGACCTCGGCTCGGCGCTGGTGACGTTCCCCGACGCGCGCGAGATCACGACGATCTCGCTCGAGCACGCCGGCGACCCGACCCGGCTGGCCAAGCTCGACAAGAAGCAGCTGCGGGCGGCGCTGGCCGCGTACCGCGACGCCAGCGAGGGGCTCCTGGCCCTGTACGACTCGACCAGCGAGAACATGCGCAAGCTCGAGCGCGGCGGCATCCCCGGCCAGCTGTCGTTCCACATCACCGGCATGACGGCGCTCGGGTTCGAGCCGGTGTCGCTCCGGTTCGTCACGCTCGAGCCCGACGGCAAGGTCCACCATCTCACCTCCGCCGAGATCGACGCCCTGGCGCCGAAGAAGGCCAAGCGGGTCAAGGGCAACTGGGTCGACACCGACTTCTCCGAGGCGTTCAGCCACATGGAGCTGACGTTCCGCAAGGCCGGCGATCCGAAGGCGCCGGTGGTCGTCCATCGCCACTTCGCGGCCAACCTCGCCAACTCGGCGTTCAAGGACTCGCCGCTGCACAAGCACCTGATCGCCAAGGGGAAGTTCTCGGCGATGACCAAGGCGGCGAGCTACTTGTTGTGGCTCGACGGGTTCTCCGAGATCCGCGACCTGCTGCTCGCGAACATGGCGTGGATGGCGTCGGACTCGACCGGGATCCCGCCGCGGTTTGCGAAGAAGGCCGGGTTCGTCCAGGTCACCTACGGCTCGTTCAGCGGGCCGTTCCTCGAGGAAGCCGACAAGGCGACGGGGGAGGCGATGGTAAAGTTGTGGTCGTCGCAGCCCCATCGCAAGCTGGGGTTCCGGTATGGCTATCCTGACGCCAGCACCGCGGTCCACCTCATGATCACGCAGCCGGCGGAGCCGAAACCATGAAGCTGTTCGTTGCGGTCGTCGTCCGGATCCTCGTCCAGGTCCTCGTCGGGGTCCTCGGGGCGACCCTGGTGACGCAGGTCGCGCGCGCCGACGATCCGCCGGCCGCCCCGGAAGCCGCGCCGCAGGCCGGGCCGGACCGCGATGAACCCGACGCGGCGCCGCCCGGCGAGGACCGAGAGGACCGCGATGACCCCGGGACCCCCGGCGGGGCTCCGGACGAGAACGCGCCGCGCGCGCCTCACGGGCCGGGGCGGCCGATGCAGCCGCCGCCGACGCCCAGGCCGCGCCACCGCGCGCGGCTGTCGATGAGCTCGCGCTTGCACCTCCCGCCGTCGCACGTCGAGGACGACGGCGACCTCCGGCTCGACAAGCGCGAGGACACCGTCCTGGGCGGCAAGCACTTCCGGATCAAGACCGCGCGCGGCGCGGTGCACGTCTGGGTGCCGCCGGACTACGACCGCGAGACCGCCGGCACGGTGGTCTACGTCCACGGTTACTACACCGACGCCGACGGTGCGTGGCGCGAGCACGACCTCGCCCGCCAGTTCAAGGCGAGCCGCCAGAACGCGATGTTCATCGTGCCCGACGCGCCGGCGAGCAACGACGACGAGGTCCAGTGGCCCGCGCTCACCGACCTGCGCCGCGCGGTCACCCGCGCCAACATCCACCTGCCGGACGGCCCGGTCGTGGTGATCGGCCACTCCGGCGCGTTTCGCACCGTGATGCAGTGGGTCGATCACCGCCTGGTCGATCAGATCATCCTGCTCGACGCGCTGTACGCCGGTGAGGCCGCGTTCGACGCGTTCATCGCCAGCGGCAAGCGCGCCGACGACCACAAGCTGATCGTCGTCGCCGCCAGCACCGCCGAGGGCTCGTCGAGCTTCGCGCGGCGCTACCGGTTTGCGGTCGCGCGCGAGCAGATCCCGTCGTCGGTCGCGGGCTTCACCCGGCGGGAGCGCGGCGCCAAGCTGCTCTACATCCGCTCCCAGTTCGAGCACATGGCAATCGTGACCAGCGGCAGGGTGATCCCGATGCTGCTGCGCGTGACCCCGCTCAAGGCGCTGTAGCCGCGCGCGGCGGCTCGCGCGGCGATCCTCGGCCCCGGCGCGATCTGCGCCAGCGGCGCTCTGATACCATGGGGCGGTGTTGGCCTTGATCGCCGTCCCAGGTAGCGAAGCGCGTGCGCGGGAGCTCGGCGAACGGCTCGACGCCCGGGTGATCGTGCCCGAGATCCGGCAGTTCCCCGACGGCGAGCTGTACGTCCAGATCGACGGCGACCTCCGCGGCGAGGTCGCGATCGTCGGCAACCTGAGCGGCGACAGCTTCCTGCGCGTCGCGTTCCTCGCCGGCACCGCGCGCGATCTGGGCGCGACCCGGGTCGGCCTGGTCGCTCCGTACCTCGCGTACATGCGCCAGGACAGCCGGTTCAAGCCCGGCGAGGGCGTCACCGCGGGCTACTTCGCGCGCCTGGTGTCGAGCACGGTCGACTGGCTGGTCACGGTCGATCCGCACCTCCACCGCATCGACTCGCTCGCCGGCGTGTACACGATCCCGACCACGGTCGCGCGCGCGGCCCCGGCGATCGCGCGGTGGATCGCCGCCGAGGTCTCGCACCCGGTGCTGATCGGCCCCGATGCCGAGAGCGTGCAGTGGGTGTCGGCGGTCGCCGAGCGCTGCGGCGCGCCGTTCGTGATCCTCGAGAAGACCCGGCGCGGCGATCGCGACGTCTCGGTCACCGCGCCCGACCGCGCGTGGAACGGCCACACCCCGGTCGTGATCGACGATATCGTGTCGACCGGGCGGACGATGATCGAGGCGACGCGCCAGCTCCGGGCGGCCGGCAGCGCGCCGCCGATGTGCGTCGCGATCCACGCGGTGTTCGCCGATGCGCTGGCCGATGCGCTGATCGACGCGGGCGCGCGCGGCATCGTCACCTGCGACACCATCCCGCACGCCACCAACCGGATCGGCGTCGCCGATTCGCTGGCGATCGCCGTCCGCGAGCGGCTCGGGTAGCCGCGCCTGCCGCACGCTCCGGCCCTACCGCGATTTGCCAGTCGGGGCGCCGACCGCGACATTGCTGTCGGAGGATCGCGAGCTTTGTCGTGACACGAATCCGAGCTCGACAGCAGGCACGCTCGATTAGGTCGCGGCATGGCGCTTGAACATGGTCGCGGCGATGCACCACGCTGTCCGTCTTCGCCGCGTCGGGCCTGGCCTGCGGCTCTGCCTCGCGCTTGGCGTCTCGCTCGGCGCGGTCGCCGCCGCCGGCTCCGCACACGCGCAATCGGCGCCCGCCGCCGCGGCAGCTCCGGCGATCGGTCCGCCCGGCCCGCTCGGCGCGCCCGGCGTGACGCCGGTGGCCCCGCCCGTCGGCACAGCCGCGACCGCGGCCGACCGCGACGGCGTGTTCCTCGCCGGCAGCCTCGGCGTGGGCTTGATCAGCATGGCCGATCTGCGGGTCGGCTGGGTCATCGGCTCGCGCGTCAGCGTGTTCGCGTCGCTGGGCGCGGCGGCGCTGCTGGTCGAGGAGGGCGGCAGCGCCAGAATCGTCGGGGGTGGCGCACGGCTGTGGTACGGCGCGGGATTCGCCGAGGCTCGCCTGGTGGAGGTGCGCGAGTCGCGGGCGTGCGACTTCGAGACCGTGTGCCGCGACTCCACCGCGCCGCTCGCCATCTTCGGTTTCGGAGGCGAGCTCGTGCACCGCAGGCACGTCGGCGTCGAGCTGCGGGGCGACATCATCACCGACGGGCACAACGCGCAGTACATGCTCGCGCTCGGCGTGAGCGTCTATCGCTGAAATCGCCGGCGCTGAATTCCCCGGCCGTTTCGCGATATGGTCCGCGCGTGCCCCTCGAGATCCCGACGGCCGATGCCGTGAACGCCTTCTTCGCGCGCGAGTTTCCGTCGGCCCATGCCACCGGGCAGCGCTGCATCGAGACCGGCCCGGGGCTGGCGGTCGTGCGCTGGCCGTACGACCCGACCCAGCTGCGCCCCGGCGGGCTGATCTCCGGGCCGACCCAGTTCGCGCTGGCCGACTGCGCGTTCTGGTTCGCGACCTTCACCGTGCTCGGGCTCGCGCCGATGGCGGTGACCTCGGAGCTCTACATCGCGTTCCTGCGGCCGGCGGCGGGCGGCGACCTGATCGCGCGCGCCGAGCTGCTGCGCGCCGGCAAGACGAAGATCAGCGGGGTCGTGCGGCTGTGGGTCGATGGTGCGCCCGAGCGCCCGGTGTCCCACGTGACCGGATCGTACATCCAGCTGGGATAGCGCCCGGGGGCGAAACTCACGCGGAGCCGACGTGACACCGTCGCCCCGGTTCGCTACCCATCGAAGATGGACGTCATGGTCGACACGCCCCCGGACAGGCAGACCGACAGGCACGCCGGCAAGCAGGCCGACAGGCAGGCCGACAGGCACAGAGACAAGGTGCGACGGATTGCTCGACAGGTCCGCGAGCAGCCACTCGGCCGGCCGGTGTCGCTGCGCAAGAAGGCGGTCTCGCACCAGGTGCCCAAGGCCAACGATCTGCGGCACCACGACGACAAGATCGACGTCGGCGACCTGACCGAGATCCTCGAGATCGATCCGGTGCGGCGGATCTGCGTCGCCGAGTCCGGGGTCACGTTCGTCGACCTCGTCGCCGCGACGCTGGCGCACGGCCTGGTCCCGATCGTCGTGCCCGAGCTCAAGACCATCACGATCGGCGGTGCGGTCGCGGGCGGCTCGATCGAGTCGATGTCGTTCGTCCACGGCGGGTTCCACGACACCTGCCTCGAGTACGAGGTGATCACCGGCACCGGCGAGGTCCTGGTCTGCACGCCGAGCAACGAGCACCAGCTGGTGTTCCAGATGATGCACTTCGCGTTCGGCACGCTCGGGATCCTCGCCCGGCTGACGTTCAAGCTGGTGCCGGCCCGGCCGTACGTCCGGCTGCGCTACGAGACCTACCCGACGATCGACGACTACCAGGCCGCGATCCGGCGCCACTTCGAGGCCCGCGACATCGACTTCATGGACGGCATCATCCATTCGCCGACCTGCTACGTGCTGTGCGCCGGCGAGTTCGTCGACACCGCGCCGTACACCAGCGACTACACCTGGATGAAGATCTATTACCAGAGCACGCGGACCCGGACCGAGGATTACCTGACCACGCCGGACTACTTCTTTCGCTATGACCGCGGCGTCACCAATGTCCGGCCGAAGTCGTTCCTGGGCCGGCTCGTGCTCGGCCGCTTCCTCGCGTCGACCCAGTGGCTCCGGCTCGGCGAGAAGCTGCGCTGGCTGCTGCGCTCGGAGAAGCCGACGGTCACGCTCGACGTGTTCGTGCCGTTCTCGAAGGTGCCGGAGTTCCTGGCCTGGTACGAGCGCACGTTCCAGTTCTATCCGCTGTGGTGCGTGCCGTACCGCCGGGTCCGCGACTACGAGTGGCTGGCGCCGTCGTTCTACGAGACCATGACCGACCAGCTGTTCCTCGACCTCGCGATCTACGGCATGCGCCAGCGCGGCCCGCACAACTACCACCGGCTGATGGAGGAGAAGCTCCGCGAGCTCGGCGGGATCAAGACCCTGATCGCCCACAACTACTACGACGAGGACGAGTTCTGGTCGATCTGGAACAAGCACAACTACGACGCGGTCAAGGCGATCACCGATCCGCACAACCGGTTCCGCGACCTCTACACCAAGACCTGCAAGACGGTGATGGGCCGGCGCTGACCGCGCGGCGGCGGCGCTAGAACGCGCGGAGCTCGCGCGGCGCGTGCGCCAGCTGCGGCGGCAGGTCGAGGGGCTCGGCGCAATCGTAGGGCGTGCGGACCTCGGTCTCGACGACCACCGGGACGCGCAGCGCATTCTGCACCAGGCAGTAGCGCTTGGCGTCCTCGAGCGTGATCTCGACCTGGTCGACGTTTCCGGACAGCTCGATGTCGAGCTCGAGCACGATCGAGGTGAACATCGGTCCCTCGGGAGTCTGCTCCACGATGCCGCTGACCCGGGCGTTCCACGCCAGCAGCTCGATCCGGTCGCGCGCGGCGAACGCCTCGAACGTGGTCAGCATGCACAGGCCGAGCGACGACAGCAGCATGTGCTCCGGCGACCATGCATCGACGTCGCCGTCGAGCTCCGGGGACGGACCGCCGTGGAGCGCGGGGCGGGGCGGAGCCTCGATCCGCGCGCGGGACGAGAACGTGCGGCACAGCGACGTGCTGTAGCGGTGAGGAAACGGGACCGGCATGTCGGTACGACCAGCACGAAGCGGTCCATCGGAAATTCGCGGAGATCGCGCGTGCAGGGCGCGCCATGCGCCCGTCCAGCCGCGCCCTGCGAGCGCACGCGATGTGCGCCCTGGATCTCGCGCGCTCTCCCGGTACGGGCGCGGTGCGACGCGTGGGCATACACGCGCGCAAGGGCCCGGGCTGTGGCGTAGTGCGGCATGAATTCCGCGATTCGCCAGCGGTTCGACCTGTGGCGGCCGGCACGCAGCATTCTGCCGTGTACGCTTTCGTATGCTGTCACGCGATCGCCCCGGCGGAGGGCACCGTGTCGGGTGGCTGTTGGAAGATCGCCAGTCAATTCGTTTGAAAGCGCGCGGCCGGGTCCCGACGATGGTCCGGCGATGACCAAACTCTTCCAGCTCGCGATCGCCGCGGCGCTCGCCCTCCCGATGACCGCCCAGGCCAACGTCTTCGACATCCAGGTCGGGGGCATCTGCAGCACCAGCTTCGGTGACACGCTCGGCCACTGGACCGGCGAGACCAGCATCAACGCGCCGATCGACCAGCGCGACAGCATGGCGACCGCGACGGCGCAGATGAAGGCGACGCTCGACACCTACTGCACCGGCGCAAACCTCTGCTACGTCTACGTCTACTCGAACGGCGGCGCGGTGATGTCGCGGACGCTCGCGCTGTTCTCGACGCCGTGGAACATCGGCTACGTCGCGGCGAGCGCGAGCAACGAGGGCGGCAGCGAGCTCGGCGGCACCGGCTTCATCGGCGAGGTGTTCGGCGGCTGCACGCTCGCCGGCCACATCGGCACCAGCGATCATCGCAACGGCTGGAACCACAACGACACCCACGGCATCGTCACCGGGATGGTCGCGGGCGATGGCTGGCTCGCACCGTTCGCGCAGTCGGCGATCTTGCCCGGCCACGACGACGGCGCGGTGTCCGAGGCCTCGGCCGGCGGCTACACCACGACCTCGGGGCGGAGCTCGATCTGCGAGGCGGCGCCCAAGTACGCCGGCCACCAGGCCTGGTTCTCGTGCGAGTACGGCTCGCTCAACCACCTCGACATGAAGCTCAAGATGATCTGCAACGACGGGGGACTCACCACCGGCTGTCCGTGATTCGTGCGCTCCGTGCGCTCCGTGAGCATACGACGTGACCGGTCCGGGCCCGCCAGCTGGCCGGGACGGACCTCGATCGCGATCGCCGTCGCCGCGCTGGTCGCCGCCGCCACGGTGTGGTGGCTGACCGCGCGCGACCCGCTGCAGGCCGCGGGCGCCCGGGTCGCCGCATCGGTCCCCGCCGCGCCGGCTGCCCAGGCGCATTCGCCGAGCACGCCGCGGCTCGCCGTGCCGCCGGCGGTCGCGCCGGCTGCCTCGTCGGCTGCCTCGGCTGGCACGCCGGGCCTGTCGACCGACGATCCGCTGACCGCGTATCGCAAGGCCAACGTGTACCCGCCGACGTCGCGGCCGCTGACCCGCGACATGGTCGATCTGCTGCAGCCCAACCAGCGCCACGAGACCATGCGGCCCGACGATCACGGCGCCGGCATCACGTACCGGTTCACCGCCGATCGCTACTTCGTGATCGGCGACGAGACCCTGACCGCGACGCTCGACGTCCGCCGCGACGGCAAGCCGATCGCGGTGACGATCACGCGCGCCTACGCCACGGTGCTCGATCCGGCCGACCCGACGCCGCACCCGATCCCCGTGGTGTTCGCCCCGGCCGGGCCGATCCAGACCGCGGTGTTCGCGCCGGCCCGGCTCGATCTGCCGCGGCAGTCCGCGATCGGCATGTACCTCGAATTCGACCACGGCCACGGCCGGCAGGCCGCCCACTTCGACTTCCAGTACACGCCGGAGCGCGGCATCCCGGCGCGGTTCACCGGCAGCTTCCGCGAGGCGATCGACGCCGGCTCGCTCGTCGTCCACGCCGGCGTCGCGGTCACCACGCCGGGCCACTACGTGATCGACGCCAACCTGTTCGACGCCGCGGATCAGCCGGTCGCGTGGTCGCGGTTCAAGGGCGAGCTCGCGGCCGGCACGCAGGCGGCCGACCTGGTGTTCTTCGGCAAGGTCATCGTCGACGCCGACGCCCACGGCCCGTTCCACCTCGGCCAGCTGCGTGGCGCGCGCTACGCCCCCGGCCGCGATCCGGACCTCGAGCAGATGCCGCCGTTCACCGGCAGCTACACCACCCGCGCGTACCCGTCCGACGCGTTCTCCAACGCCGAGTACGATAGCCCCGACAAGCAGCGCATGCTCGACCTGCTCGGCCAGGACAGGAACCACGGCGGCGGCGCCGGCTCGCAGCGCTGACGCCGGCCACGGCCCGGCTACGGCCCGGGGGCCGGGCCCCAGTCGACGCCGGTCGCCGAGCCGCTCCACACCTTGACCGCCTTGCCGGTGCCGTCGGCGCTGGCGATGAACACGCCCTGGCCGGCGCGCGCGAACGCGATCGCGCGGCCGTTGGGCGAGAACGACG
>DASWRS010000297.1:0-13636 GCA_036403075.1 Kofleriaceae bacterium | reverse complement strand
CCGTGAACTTCGCCAAGCCCTTGGCAGCCTGCACCTTGGTGATCGCAGCCGTCAGCGTGGTCTTGCCGTGGTCGACGTGACCGATCGTTCCGATGTTGACGTGCGGCTTGTTGCGGACGAACTTTTCTTTCGACACGGCTGTCTCCCTGGTTTACGTAGCCGAGCCCTCGGCGAGAATTGAACTCGCGACCCCTTCCTTACCAAGGAAGTGCACTGCCACTGTGCTACGAGGGCGGATGATCTTCGTGGTGATGTCTCGCTGCTGACCTGGAACTCGTTGGAGCGGGCGAAGGGACTCGAACCCTCGACAACCAGCTTGGAAGGCTGGAGCTCTACCAGCTGAGCTACACCCGCAATCCTGTCGTCTCGTTGCCGATCCGTGGAGGGAGGTGGATTCGAACCACCGAAGGCATAAGCCGGCAGATTTACAGTCTGCTCCCTTTGGCCGCTCGGGCATCCCTCCAAATAGTCGTCGAAGCTAAGGTTTCTCGGAGCTGGCGGTGGGACTCGAACCCGCGACCTCCTGATTACAAGTCAGGTGCTCTACCGGTTGAGCTACGCCAGCAGGATTGCTCGGGTAAGGCCGGTTGGAGGCCAGCACGTATAGACGACGCTCCCAGACTCGTCAAGTACCGTCGCGATCGGTCCTCGTGATATCGACGAGAAGATCGCCCGGTTGGCCCCACCGTCAGCTCGGCGGGGTGACGTACCTCCCGGCGGTGTCCCTCGCCAGCAGCTCCATGATTGCGACCGCTTGCCGCGCGCTGCCCTGGCTCCAGGTGGTGTCGACGCCAAACGCCTTCGCGAGCTCGACGTTCATGCGGTGACCCTCGAGCGCCTTCTCGAGGTCCTGCCGGACCCGGAGGTGGACGTCGGCGATGTAGGTCGGCCGGGTCGCCGGGTCGATCCGCCGGGGATACGGCGCCTGGACGTGCGCCTCCCAGAGCTCCACGAAGATCTGCGACATCTGGTAGCCGGCGGCCGTCGCCCAGTACGCGTGGTGGAAGCGGAGGGCCTCGCGCCACCGATCATACGCCTGCACGGCGAGCGCGCGCTTGGCCTCGAGGTCGGCCACCATCTCGTCGTCCCCGCTCCGGACCGGGGCCTCGGCGAACCTGCGGTGCATCAGCTCGCCGCGGTAGTAGCTCGCCATCGCGATGTAGTACGGGTCATCGATCCGTGGGGCTTTTCGCCACTCGGCCACCGCGGCGGCCAGCGACGCCTCCGCCGCATCGAGCTGCCGCTGCTCGAGCTCGACGTAGCCCTTGCGCGCGAACGCCTCGACGCGATCGGCGAACGTGAGGGTGGTGCGCGCCAGCACGGCCTGGAGCGTCGCCGCCGCCTCGGACCATTGCGCATGATCGGCCTGCAGCGCGGCGATGTAGAGGTGGCCGTCGATCGATTCGCGCGCGCCGGGGTACTTCGCCACCAGCTCCTCGAGCGCCGTGATCGTCGCCGTGAGGTCGCCCTGCGCGTCGAGCAGCGCCGCGACGTTGAACAGCGCGACCGGGGCGAACTGCGACTCGGGAAACTCGGCAACCAGCTGGCGGTAGGTCGCGATCGCGTCGCGCGGACGGCCCGCCTTGGCCGCCTCGCCGGCCTGCCGGAACAGATCCGCGGACGCCACCGCGGTCAGCTCGGGCTCGCCGCCCGGGGCCGGCGTGCGCGCGGTGATGCGGATGATGTCGAGATCCACCACACGAGGATCTTTTTCGGTGATCCCGCCATCGCCGGGCGCGGAGCGTGGTGCGGCGTTCCTGGCCCCGGCAAGATCGTGCGCCGGTGTCATCGATGCCGCACGCTCCGGGCGCACGAGCGCGGGTCGCGGAGCGCTCCCACAGGCGGCGGCACCGACCGCGCCGACGACAACGCCAGCGATCCACACGACGAGCCCGCGGCAGCGCATGCCTAGTTATGACGTACGAAGCCGGTGATCGGTGCGCCGGTTGCTAGCCCTGGGTTTCCCTTGACTGTTCGGCTGTCACACCGCTCTGCTACTGATCGCATCCACCCAATGAAGGTCGCGTTCACCTACAACCTACGGCTGACCGACGTCCGCGAGACCGAAAAGGAAGCCGAGTACGACAGTGCCGAGACGGTGAGCGCGATCGCATCCGCACTCGAGGCCGCGGGCCACGAGGTCGAGAAGATCGAGGTCTCCGGCCCGGCGTCGAACCTGCTCGAGCGCCTCGAGCAGATCGATCCGGACATCATCTTCAACACCGCAGAGGGCCAGGGCGGCCGGATGCGCGAGGCGTTCTACCCCGCCCTGTTCGACGAGCTCGGCATCCCGTACACCGGCAGCGACGCGTACACCGACGCGGTCACGCTCGACAAGTGGCTGACCAAGCTGATCGTCCAGCGCGCCAACATCGACACCGCGCGCGGCATGCTGGTGACGGTCCGTAACTTCGATCAGGTGATCGAGCGCGGCGCCGGCCTGGCGTTCCCGGTGATCGTCAAGCCCAACCACGAGGGCTCGAGCAAGGGAATCTACAACGGCGCGCTCGGCTCGTCGGTGGTCAAGGAGCCCAAGGATCTGCCCGGCGCGCTCAAGAGCGCGCTGCGCCAGTACCCGGACGGCGTGCTCGTCGAGGAGTACATCGCCGGCCTCGACATCGCGGTCGGCTTCATCGAGGGCGTCGGCCACGACGACGGGCTGCTCACGCCGGTCGAGGTGACGTACGACCAGTCGCCCACGACCGGCGACCGCGCGTTCAACATCTACGACTACCGGCTCAAGAACGTCGAGCCCGGCAAGGTGCAGTACCGCTGCCCCGCGAACCTGCCGCGCGACGTCGCGGCGCGGCTGCGCAGCATCTCGAGCGAGGCGATCCGCACGCTCGGGCTGCGCGACCTGGCCCGGCTGGACTACCGGGTCACAGCGGAGGGCCGGATCTACCTGCTCGAGGCCAACGCGCTGCCGGCGCTGGCGTCGAGCTCGTCCTTGTTCGCGGCGACGGCGCAGGTCGGCCTGACCTACAACGCCACGATCGCCGCGGTGCTCAACGCTGCCGCGCTGCGCTCGGGGCTGGCCACGGCGAGCCAGCTCGGGGTCGGCCGCCAGCGCAAGGCGCAGACGATCCGCGTCGGCTTCACCTACAACGTCAAGCGCAGTCACGACGGCGACGACGAGGCCGAGTGGGACCCGCCCGAGACGATCATCGCGATCGCCAACGCGCTGGCGCGCCAGGGCCACATCGTGGTCCACCTCGAGGCCACGCCGGATCTGCCGCGGGTGCTCGCCGAGGCCGATGTCGACCTGATCTTCAACATCGCCGAGGGCGTCGAGGGCCGCAACCGCGAGGCCCAGGTGCCGGCGCTGTGCGAGCTGCTCGGCATCCCGTACACCGGGTCGGACTCGGCCACCCTGGCGATCGCGCTCGACAAGGCGCTCGGCAAGAAGGTGCTGCTGCAGCACGACATCCTGACGCCGAAGTTCCAGGTGATGGAGTCGGCGCGCGAGCGGCTGTCGCCGGACATGAAGTTCCCGCTGATCGTCAAGCCCAACGCCGAGGGCTCGAGCAAGGGCATCGGCTCGACCAGCGTGTGCGACACCGAGGACGAGCTGCGCGCGGCGGTCAAGAGCATCATCGAGCGCTACCGCCAGCCGGCCCTGGTCGAGGAGTACATCGCCGGCCGCGAGTTCACGGTCGGCCTGCTCGGTGACAAGCGGCCGCGCGTGCTGCCGCCGATGGAGATCAAGTTCAAGAAGGACACCAAGCGGCCGGTCTACGACTACGCGGTCAAGCAGGAGTGGGAGGAGCACGTCTACTACGAGTGCCCTGCGAAGCTGACCGAGGCCGAGCAGAAGGCGATCGAGAAGATCGCGCGCGCCACGTTCTGGGCGCTCGACTGCCGGGACGTCGCCCGGGTCGACATGCGGATGGACGCCGACGGCCGGATCTACGTGCTCGAGGTCAATCCGCTGCCGGGGCTGACGCCGGGGTACTCGGACCTGGTGCTGATCGCCCAGGCGGTCGGCATGGAGTACGACCAGCTGATCGCCGAGATCATGGTCGGAGGCCTGCGGCGCATGAAGGACAAGCGCCGCGAGGAGCGCGAGCTCGAGCGCGAGCGCGAGGCCCAGAGCAAGGACCTCGCCAAGCTCGCCGACAAGGACAAGGCCGAGAAGAAGCGGGCGGTGGCCAAGCTGTCTCCGGCCGCGGCCGCGGCCGCCAGCAACAGCGGTGCCGGGAATGGCGGTGCCGGGAATGGCGGGGCCGCGAACGGCAGCAACAGCCACGGCGGTGCCGCGAACGGCAGCCATGGCAACGGCCACGAGGCCACGCCGGTGCGGGTCAAGCGCGAGCGCTCCGAGCCGGTGGCTCAGGTCGAGCGCGCGCGCGCCGAGCCGGAGCCCGTCGACGTACCGCCGAGCGCGACCGGCGGAACGACGTAGCCGCGCGCGGGGTCGCCGCCGCGGAAGCGGCTACACTGTGCCGGCGATGACGCTGCCGGCGATGCCCGAGCGACCCAGCGACGACCCGGGCCCGGTTCGGCCCGCCGGTGAGCGGTGAAGGTCGCGACCCGGATCACGATGGCGACCGCGCTGGTCGTGGCCCTCGCGTCGGCGTCGTACGCGGTGCTCGATCTCCGGACCCGGCGGACCGAGCGGCGCGCCACGCTCGAGCGCGAGGCCCGGGCGGTCGCGACCGCGCTGCGCTTCGACATCGAGGCGGCGCCGTCGGCGTTCCGGGCGCCCAGCGAGGCGACGATGCGCGACCTGCAGCGCGCCGCGGGCGGCTGGAAGGTGACGGTGCTGCCGAGCGCCCGGCGGGCCGGCGCCCCCGACGGCGGTGCGACCGCCGCCCAGCTCCGGAGATTGAACGCGATGGTCCTCGTGCCCAGGTCCGGCGCCGACATCGAGGCCGGGCAGTACTACTACGACCTGCCGATCCGCGCGGCGTCCGAGCACGGCGAGCCCGAGATCGTCGGGATGCTCGAGATCGCCCGGTCGGCGGACGTGATCGACGCGACCAGCGACGATATCTCGCGCGTCGTGACATTGGTGCTGCTGATCGTCGGGATCACGACGGTGATGGTCGGCGTGTTCGCGATGCGCCTGGTCAGCCGGCCGATCACCAAGTTGCTCGGCGGCATCGACGACGTCGCCAAGGGCGACCTGTCGCACGTGATCCTGTCCGAGCGCGACGACGAGATCGGCGCGATCGCGACGCGGTTCAACGAGATGACGTTCTCGCTCCGCGAGTCGCGCGGCGAGACCCAGCGCCAGAACGAGGCCAAGCTCGCGCTCGAGCAGCGCCTGGGCCAGACCGAGAAGCTCGCGACCCTGGGCCAGCTCGCCGCCGAGATCGCGCACGAGGTCGGCACACCGCTCAACGTGATCGCCGGCCGCGCGCGGTCGATCCAGCGCAAGTCGAAGGATCCCGAGGCGGTCGAGAAGAACGCCGGCATCATCGCCGAGCAGACCGCGCGGATCACCCGGATCATCCAGCGCCTGCTCGACTTCACGCGGCGCAAGGTCGGAGCCGCCGAGCCCGCCGAGGTCAACCTCAACGAAATCGCGGCCTCGACGATCGAGCTGCTCGCCGGCCAGTTCGCGAGCGCGCGGGTCAAGGTCCGGCTCGAGCGCACCGCGCCGGCCGCCCGGGTCGCCGGGGACTCGGACCGGCTGCAGCAGGTGCTGATCAACCTGCTGATCAACGCCGTGCAGGCGATGCCCGAGGGCGGCTCGGTGGTGGTCGAGACCACCCTGGTGCGGCGGACGCGGCCGGGGCTCGAGGGCAGCGCCGAGCAGGACTTCGTCGCGGTCGCGGTCGCCGACACCGGGATCGGCATCGCCGCCGACATCAAGGACCGGATCTTCGACCCGTTCTACACCACCAAGGAGGGCCGCGGCGGCACGGGCCTGGGGCTCGCGGTGGTGTCGGGCATCGTCAAGGAGCACGACGGCTGGATCGACGTCGAGGATGGCAAGCCGGCCGGGACGGTGTTCCGGGTGTACCTGCCGGCGTGACGCCGGGACCCGGCACGCAGGCCGTGTCGACCGCGCCGCGGCGGTCACTCGACGTCGCGGACGATCACGCCGCCGTAGCCGGCGCCGTCGCCCGCCGGCCCGGCGAGCTGGGTCACCGCCTGCTCGATCGCGGGGTCGAGCTCGCCGCCGCGGTTGCGCAGCTGGTGCGCCGCCATCATCCGCAGCTCGGGGCGGGCGCCCGGATCGCGCACGAGGTGGCCCAGCGCCTGGTCGACCTCGGGGCCGCCGTTGTACGACGAGCCGATCGCGGCCTGGGCGACGCTGACGTCCGGGTCGCGCATCATCTGGGCGATCTGCGCGCTCGCCCTCGGATCGTCGATCGAAGACAGGCCGGAGATCGCGGCGACCCGGTCCTCGGGCCGGGCCGACCGTGTGGCGTCGAAGATCGTCTGCTGCGCGCGATCCGAGCCGATCTGGCCCAGGGTCGACAGCGCGCTCGCCCGGACCTGGGCGTCCTGATCCCGGCTCATCCTGACCAGCGTCTCGGTCGCCTTGTCGCCGCCGTCCTGGGCGAGCGTCGACATCGCCGCGATCCGCACGCTCGGATCGGTGGCGGCGAGGGCGCGCTCGATCAGCCGCCTTGCCTCGGGGGTGCCGGCGCCGGCGAGCGCCCACACCGCCGAGCTCGCGCCGCCCGCGTCCTTGCCGTTCAGCAGGTCCTCGGCGAACCGCATGCCCTCCGGCGCACCGGCCTGGAGCAGCTGCTGCATCACCTGCTGCTTGACCTCGGGGTTGCCCTGGGCGGCGGACAGCAGCGCGGTCTTGACCGAGTCGGTCACGCCGTACTGGGACAGCGCGGCGGCCGCGACCGTGGCGACCTCCTTGTCCTTGCCCGACAGCGCGGCGACCAGGGCCTGGCGCGCCGGCTCGGTGCCGATCCGGCCAAGCACGCCGGCGGCATACGATGCCTCGTCTCGCCGGCCAGAGCGCAGCGAGTCGGTGAGCAGCCGGGCGACCCCCGCGTCGTTGGGCCGCGACTGCGCGAGCAGCTCGAGCGCCATCACGCGGGTCTGGCCGCGGGACTTGCCGGCGATGTCGACCAGCGAGTCGAACGCCCGGGGCACGCCGGAGTCGGCGAGCAGCCGCATCGCCTCGTAGCGGTCGTTGCGCGCGCCGCCGTGCGCCAGGTCGATCGCGGCCTGCAGCGCATCGGGGTTGCCGGCCTTGAGCAGCCTGGGCAGCGCGGCGCGGCGATCGGAGCTCGAGCCCGACCGGAGGACGCTGAGCAGCGCCTGGTCGACGTCCTCGCCGTCCATCTCGGCGAGCTGGCCGAGCGCGCCGGAGATCTCGGCGCGGTCGCCGAGCGCGGCGTTGATCAGGAGCTCGCGGGCGTCCTTGCCGCCGATCCCGGCGAGCGCGCCGGCCGCCGCCGTCGCGACCGACCGGTCGCCGGTGTTGAGGATCTCGCCGAGGACCTGGGTCGCCCGGGCGCCGCCGATCTGGCCGATCGCGGCGACCGCGGCGTGGCGGGTGTGCGGAGCGCCATGGAGCGCCGCGACGCGCAGCACGGACAGCGCCGGCTCGCCGGCCTTGGCCAGCGCGTGCATCGCGGCCGCGGCGAGCTGCGGGTCCCCGGTCCGGACCACGGCGCTCAGCTTGCCGAGCAGCACCTCGTCGATGGTCTCGATCGACGCCATCGCGGCCGCCGCGACCCGGGTGTCGGGCGCGTCGATCAGCCGGCGCAGCGCCGCGGTCGCAGCCTCCGAGTTGATCGATCCGAGCGCGGACACCGCGGCGGTGGCGACCGCGTAGTCGGTGCTCTGGCCGAGGTCGATCAGCGTGGCGATCGCGGCGTCGCTGCCGAGCGTACCGAGCGCGCCGATCGCCGCGCCCTGCGCCGGATCGCCGGCCTTGCGGGCGAGCTGGGTCAGCCGGGTCTCGGCCTGAGCGCTCTGGGTCGAGCCGAGCGCCGCGATCGCCGCGGCGCGGACTGCGGGGCGATCGTCGTCGGCGTGCTCGAGCAGCGCGGCGACCGCGTGCTCGGTGCCGATCGCGCCGTAGCAGCCCAGGATCGCCTCGGGGACGCCGCGCCGGCCGTCGATCAGCAGCGGCGCCAGCTGGTCGACCGTGTCGTCGTCGCCGACCGCGCCGAGCTTGTCGGCCAGGGTCTGGACGTCGCGCAGCGACCGCGCGCGCAGCACGCGCTCCACGAGGTCGCTGCGGGACACGCCCGCGGCCTCGGCGGTGACGTGCAGCGGACGGCGGATCAGGAACGGGATCGACGCGGTCCTCGCGGTGGCGGCCGCCGCCGGGGCGTTCGCGCCGGCGCGATGCGACAACGTGCTGTAGCCGGCGATCGCGGCGAACAGGGCACAGGCCAGTTTCCAGCGGGTCGGTGATGTCACGGGGCTCCTCGGGGATGCTCGCAGTGTCCGTGTCAAACGAACGCCGCCTGGCTTCGATCCATTCCTCGCCGTCGGGCGCATCGCCGGCCACCGAGGAGCCACGCGCCTCGCGGCGCTTTTGCTGCACCGAGGGAAGGTTTCCGCAACCGGTCCACGAACCCCGTGTCTGAGCCGCGGCTCACGCACGCAGCTTCCGCAGGACCGGGGATGGTCGCCGAGCCCGCGGCGCTGCACAAGCGGTCGGGGAGGCGATCGCCGGCCGGCCCGGCGCGCAAGCGCTCGCCGGGCGCGGCCGCACGCACATTCAAGGATCCGTTGCACGGCTGGCCCGGTCGATTGACGGCACCGCCGTCGCTCGTAGACTGAAGCCATGTTGACGCCGGAGCAGACCACTGAGCTCAAAGCGCGGCTGCAGGCCGACCTCACCCGGCTCGCCGACCACGCGCACTCCGCCCTCGATTTCACGATGGACCGCGACCGCGACCGGATCGGCCGGGACTCGATGGACGAGGCGACCGAGGAGGAGACCTACTCCACCCAGCTGCGCCTCCACGACCGCGAGACGTTCCTGCTCGGCAAGATCCGGGAGGCGATGGCCCGGCTGGAGGCCGGTGAGATCGACGAGTGCGAGGAATGCAGCGAGTCGATCGGGTTCAAGCGGCTCCTGGCCCGCCCGGTCACCACCCTGTGCTTCGAGTGCAAGACCGCCCGCGAGCAGGTCGAGGCGGACGAGGGGCCCCAGTAGGCTCGTCGGCGACACCCCGCGGATTGCCGGCGATTTCCCGGCGCCGACAACCTCTGGTAGTATGCGTCGTCGGGGATGCGCGACCGATACACGATCACCGAACGGCTCGACCATGGCGGCATGGCGGAGGTGTTCCGCGGCGTGGCCGAGTCGATGGAAGGGTTCAAGAAGTCGGTTGCGATCAAGCGCATCCTGCCGAACCTGACCAAGAACCAGAAGTTCGTCTCGATGTTCCTCGACGAGGCGCGGCTGTCGCTGTTCCTCCAGCACGCCAACATCGTGCAGGTCTTCGACATCTCGAAGACCCCGGACAACGCGTACTTCCTGGTCATGGAGTACGTCGACGGCTGCAACCTGAAGGCGCTGATCGAGCGCCACAAGCAGAAGGGCAAGCGGATCGACGTCGGCCACTCGGTCTACCTGATGAGCGAGTGCTGCAAAGCGCTGCAGTACGCCCACTTCCTGGAGCACCCCGAGACCAACGAGCCGCTGGGCATCGTCCACCGGGACATCTCGCCGCCGAACATCCTCCTGTCCAAGAACGGTGAGGTCAAGCTGGTGGACTTCGGGCTGGCCAAGGCCAACAGCCAGATCGAGTCGACCGATCCCGGCGTGGTCAAAGGCAAGTTCAGCTACCTGTCGCCCGAGGCGGCGAGCGGGCTCGAGGTCGACCACCGCGCCGACGTGTTCGCGGTCGGCATCATCCTGTGGGAGCTGTTCACCGGGCGCCGGCTGTTCTACGGCGACACCGACTACCAGACCGTCGAGCTGGTCCGCCAGGCCCGCGTGCCCTCGATCGCGGCGCTCAACCCCGAGGTCGACGCCGAGCTCGAGCAGGTCGTGCGCAAGTCGCTGGCGCGCGACCCGAACGATCGCTACCAGAGCGCCGCCGACCTGGGCGACGCGCTGACCCAGTTCCTGTTCTCGCACCGGATGAAGGTGACCTCGCGCGACATCGCGACGCTGGTCCGCGACACCCAGGTCGAGATGATGCGCAAGCGCTCGGCCGAGCCCAAGGACTCGCTGATCGACGCGCTGATCCTCGACGAGATGCAGAAGATGACCTCGCTGGTCGACGGCAGCGGCGCGCCCCAGACCGGGACCACCGAGGGCTCGATGAGCCTGGATCCGAGCGCGTTCATCGACACCTCGAACTGGGCCGGCGAGATGGGCCTGGCCTCGCAGCATCCGCCGCAGCACCCGCCCCAGCATCCGGCGCAGCATCCGTCGACCCGGCAGCGCTCGAGCCGGCCGATGCCGCGCGACAAGATGCCGGCCCCGACGCCGTCGCCCGAGATCGAGTCGCTCGAGCAGATGCTCGAGCCCGAGCGCACCGGGCACCACCGCCACCGCCCGGGCAAGAAGCCGTCGTGGCTGGTCGTGGCGCTGATCATGGTGCTGCTCGCGACGGCCGCCGCGATCGCCGTGATCCTCGCGATGCGCTGAGCTACCTGAGCCGCTGGAGCTGGTGGAGCGGGTCGCTGCCCGGTGCGAGATCGCCGAGCCGGTGGATCGCCTCGTCGAGCAGCTTGCGGTTGCCGAGCTGCGCCGCGACCGTGCCGACCATCCGCCAGCCCTCGATCGAGTCGGGGTTGTAGGCGACCGCCTGCTGGGCGCTCTGCAGCGCCCGGGCCGGGTCCCGGGGCCGGTCGATCTCGGCCGCGAACAGGTAGGCCGCGTCGATCGACGGGTCCTCGTAGAACACGGTCTTGAGGTTGGACATCGCGGTCGCGTCATCGCGCCGGTAGTACGCGGTCGCGGCCAGCCCGAAGTAGGCCTGGGCGTGCCGCCGCCGCGACGCCTTGCCCTTGCCCAGCGCGTCGCGGGCGGCGCTGTAGACCTTCTCGGCGTCGTCGTACTGGTTGGCCGCGAGGTAGAGCTTGCCGGCGATGATGTCGAGCTCGGGAACGCCCTTGAGCCGGGTCGGCATCGCGGCCCGGAGCTTCTGGGTCAGCCCGGCCTGCTTGTCGTCGGCCGCGATCGTGTCGGCGGCGAGCAGGAACGTGTCGAGGTCGGCGCCCGAGGCCTCGAGCGCGCGCTCGAGCAGCTGGGCGGCGCCGGCGGTGTCGCCCTTGTGGAGCGCGAGCCGGCCGCGCTCGCGATCGAGCTGCCAGCGCACCACGCCGGGCGCCTTGTCGGCCGCCGCGAGCAGGGCGAACGCCCCCGCGTGCTCGCCCATCAGGGTGCGCGCCCGGGCGGTCTCGAGCAGCAGCGCGGCGGGCGGATGGTCGCCGGCCTGCTTGAGCAGCTGCTCGAGGATGTCGCGGCCGCCGCGCGGATCGCCGTCGTCGATCAGCAGCAGGCCGCTCTCGAGCCGGGCGTCGAGGCTCCCGGCGCGGCTGGCCTCGGCGTAGGCCGTGCGCGCGGCCGGGAAGTCGCCGGCGTCGCGGGCGAGGCGCGCGAGCTCGAGCCGGGCGCGCGCGGTGTCGGGCCCGGGCGGGCCGGCGGCGGCGCGCTCGAGCAGCGACCGGGCCTTGTCGCGCGACGCCGGGTCGCCGGTCGCGCGCAGGATCGCGGCGTAGGCCGCGATCACCGGCGTGGTCGCGGTCCGCGGGTTGAACCTCGGCTCGATCCGCTTGCGCGCGGCGTCGACGTCGCCGGCCGCGAGGTCGAGCCAGGCGCGCGCGACCAGCGCCGGCTCGTAGCCCGGAAGCTTCTTGAGCGCGGCGTCGAAGTCGGCGCGCGCGCCGTCGATGTCGCCGCTCGCGAGCCGGGCCTGGCCGCGCACGGTCTGGCCGACCGGCGCCGCCGCGAGATCGGCCGGCTTCGCGAGCACGTCGAGCGCGGCCGCGGGCTTGCCGAGCGCGAGCCAGACCTGCGCGAGCGTGATCCGCGCCCGCCGGCTCTGCGGCCAGCGCTCGAGCGTGCGGGTCGCGGCCTTGCGCGCGGGCTCGAGCTCGCCGATCGCGAGCACGGTGTCGCTGAGCTCCTCGGCGAACCGCTGGTCGTCGAGCCCCAGGCCGAGCGAGGCGAGGTAATCGGTGCGCGCCGCGCCGGCCTCGCCGCGGGCGAAGTCGACCCGCGCGAGCGCGAGGTCGGCGAACGCGATCTGGGCCGGCGACACGCCCTGGTCGCCCGGTTTGGCGCCGTCGGCGATCAGCTTGGTGAGCTGGGCCCGGACCTCGGCGCCGGTGGTGCCGCCGAGCCGGCTGGCGCCGGACAGGAGCACCGCCCGGGCGATCACCGCGCCGGGGTTGTCGCGCACCCGCTCGACCGTGGTCAGCGCGTCGTCCCACGCCGCGCTGTCGCCGAGCGCGCGGGCGAGCGCGACCAGGTAGTGCGGGCGCGGCTCGTGGTCGGCCGCGGCGCGCAGCGCGGTGATCGCGGCCTTGAGATCGCCGGCGAGCAGGGCGGCCTGACCCGAGACGTAGAGCGCCGCGGCGTCGTCGGGCGCGTCCTGCAGCGCGCGCTCGGCGGCGTCGTGGGCGAGCCTGGGGTCGCGCTGGGCGAGCGCGACGTAGGCGGTGGCAAGGTCGCGATCGAGCCCGCCGTCGCCGGCGAGGCCATCGACCGCGGCTCGCGCATCGGCCATGCCGTCGCCGAGCTCGAACGCGAGCACGCCGCGGGCGCGCGCGAGCGCCGCGCGGTTGTCGCCGGTGGGCGACGCCTGCGCGATGCTGTACAGGCCGTCGCGCGCGCCGATCCAGCCCTGCCAGGTGTCGGCCCGGGCCAGATCGCTCGCGCGATCGCGCGCCGCGGCGATCTGCCGGCGCAGCCGCAGGTTCCGGATCTGGAACCCGGCGAGCACGCCGCCGCCGATCACCGCCGCGCCGATCATGACCCAGATCAGGAACTGCATCCGGCGCCGGCGCCGGCCGCTCCGCGCCGACCTGCTGCCCGACGAGCTCGGCTCGGCGCCGAACGCGACCATCGGCACGCCGCCGGAGCCGTGGCCGACCTGCATCTGCGGATCGATGCCGGGCTGCCGGTTCGGGTCGTCGCCGGCGCGCGCGGCGTAGGGCGCCGGCCCGCCCGGGATCATCGTCGCGCGTGCCCAGGCCGGGCCCTGGCCGTCCTGGCCGCCCTGGCCGCCCTGGCCGTTGAACAGCGCATCGACCGCCGCGGCCGACTGCTGCTGCTGCGGATTGAGCGCGATCGTGGGCCGCACCGCGGCCGGGTTCGACTGCAGGTGCGACGGCAGCTGCTGCAGCTGCTGTGCGAGCGGGCTGGGCTGCGCGAGCAGGGTCTGCTGCAGGTGCGGCGGCGGCTGCATCGGCGGCTGCACCGGGGGGCCCATCGGCATCGGCCGGCCCATCGGCTGGCCCTGCATCGCGGCCGGCATGGTCGCGAGTGGCATCGGCATCGCGGCGGCGGTCGGCAGCGCCGCGGCGATCGCGCTCCGCGGATTGATCGGTGGCTGCGGCGCCGGCGCCACATTCATCACGTGCGGCTGGTTCGCGATCAGCTGCGCGAGCTGCGGCGGTGGCTGCGCCGGCATCGGCTGCGCGGTCAGGCGCGCCGCCGCGGCCACGGGCAGGTCGAGCGGCCCCGACGGCAGCTTGACCGCGTTGCGCACCGCCGTGCCGGGCCCGGGCTTGCGCGCGG
>DASWRS010000296.1:0-18015 GCA_036403075.1 Kofleriaceae bacterium | reverse complement strand
CTGCCGGCGCGAGCGACCCACCGCCCAGCAGCCCCGCCATCGCCGTGCCCGCGGCCGCGGCCGCCGAGCGGTCGGACGACAGCATCCCCGGCATCGTCATTCCCGAGACCAGCCAGCCGATCCGCAGCAGCCCCGCCATCGCCGTCCCGCCGGCCGACCCGCAGGATCACGGTGCGGCCAACGCCGCGCCGGCTGCAGACCCGCCAGGCAGCAGCCCCGCTATCGCCGTTCCTGCACCCGATCAGCCGGATACCTCGGCGATCGCTGGTGCCGCAGCCGACCAGCGAGGCACTAGCCGCGCCATCGCCGTTCCTGCAACCGATCAGCTGGATCGCTCGGCCGTCGAGGACGCCGCAGCCGACCAGCAAGACCGGAGTCCCGCAATCGCGGTTCCCGCAACCGATCAGCTGGACAGCTCGGCCGTTGGTGGCGTCGAAGTCGATCAGCGAGACCGCAGCCCCGCCGTCGGTGCTGACGAAGAGGCTGCCCTCAGTCGCCCCGCAATCGACGGCACCGCAGCCGACCGGCGAGGCAGCAGTCCCGCCATCGCCGTTCCCGCGAACGCAACCTCTACCGCTACCGACCAGCAGGATCGTTCGGCGCTCGGCGGCGCCGAAATCGACCAGCGAGACCGCAGCCCCGCGATTGCCGTTCCTGCAACCGACCAGCAGGATCGTTCGGCCGTCGAGGACGCGGCAGCCGACCAGCAAGACCGCAGCCCCGCCGTCGGTGCCGACGAAGAGGCTGCCCTCAGTCGCCCTGCAATCGACGGCACCGAGGCCGACCAGCGAGGCAGCAATCCCGACATCGTGGTCCCTGCAACCGACCAGCAGGATCATCCGGCCGTCGCTGGCACCGAAATCGACCAGCCGGACCGCAGCCCCGCGATTGCCGGCCCTGCAGCCGACCAGCAAGGCAGCAGCTCGGTCATCGATCCTGCCGAGGCCCACCCGCGAGACAACAGCCCCACCATCCCCTTCCCCGCAACCGACGCGCGAGACCACAACCCCACCATCCCCTTCGCCGCGACCGAGGCGCGAGACAACAGCCCCACCGACCCGTTCCCCGCGACCGAGGCGCGAGACAACAGCCCCACCGACCCCTTCCCGACAGGAGATGAAGCGGAGCTCCCGGCGGCCGAGGCCGCCGGCCCGGGGGTGGATCAGCTGCACGACGTCGCCGGGGCCGAGCAGCCGGCCGACGCCAGCGAGGAGGAGCCCGGTAGCCAACCCGATCTGCTCCCCGATCCGCCGGAGTCCCCCGCGGCCCGGACGGCAACTCGTGGCAGCGGCCGCATCACGGCGATCTGGGCCATCGAGCGCGGCGCCGACACCGACGAGTCGTCCGGCAGCGCCGTGGGATCGCTCGGTGCGATCGAGCCGGTCGACGAAGCAGCGGGGCCCGCGCCGCCGTCGTCGGTAGACCCCGGCGAGGCGAGCCCGGCGAGCGCACCGGCCCCGCTCGGCCGGATCAAGCTGGTCCCGCGTGCGATGACCAGGTCCGGCATGGGATCGCTGCGACCCCGTCCGCCGACCGCCGGCGCACCTGGCACCGACGATGCCAGCGGCGAGTGGCAATCGGTATCCAACCCCGATCTCAAGTCGGGGCCCTGGCTGCCCCCCGAGCGGCCGCTGATCCCGGCGCGCAAGACCGCGCCGTTCGCGGCCCAGACGCGGCCGCCAGCACGCCCCGGCGCCACGCTGCCGGCGGTGCCGGAGCCGCCGCGCGTCGTCGAGCCGCCGCCGGTCGTGGTGCCGGTCGGGGCCTCGGCCGCCGATGCCGCCGATGCCGCCGTTGATGCCCGGCTGTTCCCGCCCGCGCCGGAGCCGCTCGCGCCTGCCCTGCCACTGCCGCCGGCCTTCGAGCCCGAGCCCGAGCCCGAGCCCGAGCCCGAGCTCGAGCCCGAGCCCGAGCCCGAACGCGTGGTGCCGTCGGTCACGATCACCGGCACGCCGGAGGAGACCACCCTCGCGCTGCTGCGCGCCGCGGCGTCCGCCGATCGCGAGCGGCTGTTCGCGGCGCGCCGCGCCGATCCCGACGATCCGGCGGTGCTGCTCGCGCTGCTCGCCCACCTGGGCGATCGCGAGCCCGCGCTGCGGCGCGAGCTGCTCGACGAGACGGCGCGCACCAGCCGGGGCCGCGCCCTGGCGATCGCGCTGCACGAGCTCGCCGCGATCGCACGCGACAACCGCGAGGCGACCCGCGCGGCCGCGCTGTGGACCCGGGCGTACGAGACCGACCCGAGCTACCCGCCGGTGTGGATGCCGCTCGCGGACGCGTTCGCCGCGTCCGACGACTACGCCGCCGCGCGCGAGCTCTACGAGGCGATCGCGCACTCGGACAGCTACGACTCGACGCGCCGCGCGTTCGCGGCCGAGCGGGCCGAGACCCTCGGCCGCGACGACGCGATCGTCTCGGGCGAGATCGAGGCGCGCGGCACCACCGATCTCGAGGAGGCCCGCCAGCTCGCCGCGAGCGAGGACTGGCCCGGCGCGATCGATGCCGCCGAGCGCGCCGCCGCGGCGGGGCCAGACGACCTCGCGATCCTCGAGGTGCTCGAGTCGATCTACCTGGCGTCGGGCAACGTGACCGCGGCGTCCGAGGCGATCGGCCGCCAGCTGCTGCTGCTCGACGACCCGGCGCAGCGCGCCGCGCTGTGGCGCCGCCGCGCCAAGATGTACCGCGACGCGATCGGCCGCGACGCCGAGGCGTACCGCTGCCTCAAGGAGGCGCACGCGTGCTCGCCGGCCGATCCCGAGATCGCGCACCAGCTGCGGACCGCGGCGATGGTGCGCGGCGAGTGGCCGCTCGCGGCGTCGCTGATGTATCGCGAGATCGCCGCGGCCGCCAACCCGCGCGACCGCGGCGCGCTCCACCTCGAGCTCGCGATGATCCTCGACGAGCGGCTCGACGACCCGACCCAGGCCCAGGCCAACTACGAGCAGGCGCTCGCGTTCGATCCGACGATCCCGGCGGTCAAGCTGCCGCTCGCCCGGCGCTACGAGGCGATCGGCCGATCGAGCGACGCCGCCCGGCTCTACGAGGAGGCCGCCGGCCACGCCCGCCCCGCCGACCGGGCCGGCCTGCTCGAGGCCGCGGCGCGCTGCCGCCAGGCCGCCGCCGACGCCGACGAGCCCGACCTGGCGGCCCAGCTCGACCGCGCCGAGGCCGCCGGCGACCTCGACGCCGCGCTCGAGCTCGCCGGTCAGCTGTGGCGGGCCGAGCCCGGCCACCCCGCGGCGTTCCGCACGCTGGCGAACCCCCACCGCGCCGCGGGCGACCTCGCGGCGCTGACCGAGCTGACCCGGACGCGGGTCAGCCGCGCCGACACCGCCGACGAACGCGCCACGGCCTGGCTCGACGTCGCCCGGCTCGCCGAGGACATCGGCGCGCTCGATCAGGCCGCGCGGGCCTACGACCTGGCGCTGATCGAGGACCCCGGCCACGTCAGCGCGCTCGACGCGCGCGGCGCGCTCGCGTTCCGGCTCTCGGACTTTGCCACCGCGGACCTGATCTACCGCGACCTGGGCAGCGGCGAGTCGGTGCTCGGCGACGACGAGCTCGCGCTGCGGCGATCGATCATCGCCGAGCAGCTCGGCCGCGACAGCGAGGCGCTCCAGCTCGCCCAGCTCGCCGCGAGCCTGGCGCCGGGCCGCCGCGACGTGATGATGCGCGTCCAGGAGCTCGCGACCCGGATCGGCGAGCTGCCGGTCGCGCTCGCCGCGGCCAAGAGCGTGCTCGAGCTGGTGCCGCTCGACGACGACGAGGCCCAGCTCGCGATCCAGTTCGCGGTGGTCGAGCTGCTGCGCGACGCCGGCCAGCTCGACGAGGCGGTCGCCCAGCTCGAGCGGATCCTGCGCGATCACCCGCAGCACGCCGGCGCGATCGAGGCCCTGGCCCAGGTCCACACCGCGCGCGGCGACTGGGCGGCGGCGACCCGCTACCTCTACCAGCTGGTCCCGCTCGCGCCAACGCCCGGCCACCGCGCCGAGCGCCTGTACCAGCTCGGCGAAGCGGTGCTGGTCCACGTCAACGACCTCGACCGCGCCGACGACGTGTTCCTGCGCGCCTCCGATCTCGATCCCGGCCACGTCCCGACGCTGCGCCGCCTGCTCGATGTCTACTGGCGCGCCGACGATCCGACCGGCATCGTCGAGGTCGCCACCGAGCTGGCCGACAAGGGCGCGCTGATCAACGGCCCGACCCCGGAGGCCGCGCTCGGCCGGGCCCTGGTCGCGGCCGCCCTGGTCGGCGATACCGATCTCGCGCAGCGGCTGCGCGCCGCGCTGGGTGACGACGCGCATCGGCAGATCGCGCACGCGCTGGCCGAGCTGGTCGGCCGGACCGGACGGCTCCAGCTCGCGGCGGCCTCGTCCGCGATCACCGAGCTCGCCCGGCGAGGACTGCTGGATCTCGCCAAGTTACGCGCCGCCGCGGCCGGCACTCCCGCGGCGAATACGCTGTAGTCGCAGGCTAACTCCCGTACTCACCTGAGTATTGACGGCTATGTAAGCGTGGTTACGTTGGCCCCGTCATGAAGCTCGACAAGCTCACCGTCAAGGCCCAGGAGGCGATCGCCGCCGCCCGCGACACCGCGATGTCGCTCCACCACGCCGAGGTGCGTCCCGAGCACTTGCTCGTCGCCCTGCTCGAGCAGGACGGCGGCGTGGTGCCGCGCATCCTCGGCAAGCTGGGCGCCGACCCCCGCATGGTCCGCGCCGATCTCGACCGCGCATTCGAGAAGTTCCCACGCGCCCGCGGGGCCGCGCTCGACATCGACGCCGGCCGCGCGTTCAAGGACGTCTGGGAGGCCGCCGGCCGCGAGGCCGAGACCATGAAGGACGAGTTCATCTCGACCGAGCACTTCCTGCTCGCGCTGGCCGCGAACAAGTCCGCCGCCGGCGAGGCGCTCGGGCGCGCCGGCGCGACCAAGGACGCGATCCTCGAGGCGCTGATCGCCGTGCGCGGCAACCAGCGCGTCCAGGACCAGGATCCCGAGGCCAAGTACGAGGCGCTCGCGCGCTACACCCGCGACCTGACCCAGCTCGCCCGCTCCGACAAGCTCGATCCGGTGATCGGCCGCGACGAGGAGATCCGGCGGACGATCCAGATCCTGTCGCGCCGGACCAAGAACAACCCGGTGCTGGTCGGCGAGGCCGGCGTCGGCAAGACCGCCGTGGTCGAGGGCATCGCCCAGCGCATCGCAAAGGGCGACGTCCCCGAGTCGCTGCGCGACAAGCGGATCTGCTCGCTCGATCTCGGCGCGCTGATCGCGGGCGCCAAGTACCGCGGCGAGTTCGAGGAGCGGCTCAAGGCCGTGCTCAAGGAGGTCGCCTCGGCCGACGGCGAGGTCATCATGTTCATCGACGAGCTCCACACCCTGGTCGGCGCCGGCGCCGCCGAGGGTGCGACCGACGCGGCGAACCTCTTGAAGCCCGCGCTCGCGCGCGGCGAGCTGCGCTGCATCGGCGCGACCACGCTCGACGAGTACCGAAAGCACATCGAGAAGGACAAGGCGCTCGAGCGCCGGTTCCAGCCGGTAATGGTCGAGGAGCCCTCGGTCGCCGACACGATCGCGATCCTGCGCGGCCTCAAGGACAAGTACGAGGTCCACCACGGCATCCGGATCCGCGACGGCGCGCTGGTCGCCGCCGCCCGGCTGTCGCACCGCTACATCCCGCAGCGCCAGCTGCCCGACAAGGCGATCGATCTGGTCGACGAGGCCGCGTCGCGGCTCAAGATGGAGATCGAGAGCGTGCCGACGCCGATCGACAACCTCGAGCGCCGGGTGATGACGCTCGAGGTCGAGCGCGCCGCGCTCGAGCGCGAGGACGATCGCCGCGCCAGGCAGCGCCTGCCCGAGGTCGAGCGCGAGATCGCCGAGATCAAGGAGCAGGCGTCCGGCATGAAGGCGCAGTGGCAGCGCGAGCGCGAGCTGATCCAGAGCCTGCGCACCAAGAAGGAGAAGCTCGAGCAGCTCAAGGCCGAGACCGACCGGCTGAAGCGCCAGGGCGACTACGCCCGCGCGTCCGAGCTCCAGTTCGGGTCGATCCCCGAGCTCGAGCGCGACACCGCGCGCGAGACCGCCCAGGTCGACGAGCTGCGGGCCAAGGGCGGGTTCCTGCGCGAGGAGGTCACGGAGGACGACATCGCCACCGTGGTCGCCAAGTGGACCGGGATCCCGGTCGAGAAGATGCTCGAGGGCGAGGTCGAGCGCCTGACCCGGATGGACGACCGGCTGCGCGAGCGCGTGGTCGGCCAGGACGCCGCGGTCGCCGCGGTCGCCGCCGCGGTCCGCCGCGCGCGCGCCGGGCTCAACGATCCGAACCGGCCGATCGGCAGCTTCCTGTTCCTGGGCCCGACCGGCGTCGGCAAGACCGAGCTGGCGCGCGCGCTCGCCGAGTTCCTGTTCGACGACGAGCACGCGATGATCCGGATCGACATGTCCGAGTACCAGGAGAAGCACACCGTGTCGCGGCTGGTCGGCGCCCCGCCGGGCTACGTCGGCTACGATCAGGGCGGCCAGCTGACCGAAGCGGTCCGCCGCCACCCCTACGCCGTCGTGCTGCTCGACGAGATGGAGAAGGCGCACGGCGATGTGTGGAGCGTGCTGCTCCAGGTGCTCGACGACGGCCGGCTGACCGACGGCCAGGGCCGCACGGTCGACTTCCGCAACACCGTGGTGATCATGACCAGCAACGTGGGCTCGACCCACCTGCTCAAGCTCACCCGGGACAACCGCGACCAGATCGAGAAGCTCGCGATGCGCGAGCTGTCGGCGACGTTCCGCCCCGAGTTCCTGAACCGGATCGACGAGGTGATCTTCTTCGAGCCGCTCGGCGAGGCCCAGCTCGGCCAGATCGTGCGGATCCAGCTCGCCCGGTTCGACCGGCTGCTGGCGGAGCGGCAGATCGCCCTGCACCTCACCGACCAGGCAGTCGCACGGGTCGCGGAAGCTGGCTACGATCCGGTATACGGTGCACGCCCGCTCAAGCGTGCGCTGCAGAAGCTCGTGATCGATCCGCTCGCCATCCACCTCCTCGCCGGAGACTTCCAGACCGGTGACCAGCTCGAGGCCACCGTGGAGGGGGATCGCATCGTGTTCCACCGCCTCACCAAGGGAGCCGCCGCGTAAGCCATGCCGCAACAGATCGACTTCGATCCAGGCGTCGACTACTACAAGGCCCTCGGCGTCGGCTCGTCGGCGAGCGCCGACGAGATCAAGCGGGCCTACCGCAAGCTCGCCAAGGCATACCATCCGGATTCGACCGGCGGTGACAAGGCCAAGGAGTCGCGGTTCAAGGACATCTCGAACGCCTACGACGTTCTCGGGGACGCCAAGAAGCGTGCGATGTACGACGAGATCCGCGCCGGCGGCGGCATGGCGCGCGGGTTCCCCGGCGGCTTCACGTACACCTCGCAGGGCGGCGGCCCCGGCGTGTTCGATCTCGGTGACCTGTTCGGCCAGTTCTTCAGCAACGCCCCCGGGCGCGGCGGCCGGGTCCGGGTCGACCAGGTCGATCTCGACGACGAGCGGCCCCGTGGCCGGGGCCGGCGCCGCGACGCGCAGGACGCCGAGTTCGAGCAGACGATCAAGGCCAGCGACGGCACGTGGCTGCGCGTCGACGGCAGCGATGTCGCGTCCGACGTCCGGATCGCGTTCGATCGCGCGATCCTCGGCACCGTCGCGACGGTCGCCACGATCGACGGCAAGGCCGAGGTCAAGATCCCGCCGGGGACGTCGAGCGGCAAGAAGCTGCGGCTCCGCGGCAAGGGCATGCCGGATCACGCCGGCGGCCATGGCGATCATTACGTCACGGTGCAGATCGACGTTCCACCCGAGCTGGACGACGAGGCCAAAAAACTCTTGACCCAGCTCGCAACTCGCCTGCGCAAACGCGGGCACAACGACTGAAACGTCGTAGACTCGAGGAGTCGTGACCAAACACACCGAGACTGCTGGTCAATACCCCGTCATCCCGCTCCGGACCGAGGTCCAGTTGCCGGGCCACGTCGGGCCGCTCGAGATCGGGCGCGAGGCGTCGGTCCGAGCGATCGAGGCAGCGACCCGCGACGATAACCTGATCGTCATCATCCCCCAGAAGAACCCGGCGGTCCGAGATCCCGGGCAGCGCGACCTCCACGAGGTCGGCGTGCGCGCCGAGATCGTCCAGGTCGTCAAGCACTCGCCCGGCCGGTTCACCTGCGTGATGCGGTTCCTCGAGCGCGTCCACATCGACGCGCTGGTCGCGACCGAGCCGTTCCTGATCGCGAGCGTCTCGGCGATGCAGTCGACGTCGAGCGCGTCCGCCGAGCACCTGATCGCCACCACGTCCAAGGTCCGCGACTACCTGCTCGCCGTGGTCACCGACGCCCAGGCCAAGGAGGCCAAGCCGGACCGCGAAGGCCGCGAGGGCCGCGAGGCCAAGGAGCCCAAGGAGCCGCGCGGCGAGCTGACCCGGGCGCAGGTCCAGGCGATCGTCGATCCCGACAAGCTGGTCGACGCCGCCGCGCCGTACCTCGAGCTCGAGCGCGACGACCTGACGATGCTGCTGATCGAGGGCGACACGATGCGGCGGCTCGAGCGCATCATCCCGTCGCTCGAGCGCCAGGCCACCGTGCTCCGGCTCAAGGCCGACATCGGTGCCGAGCTCGAGGGCGAGTCATCCCGGACCCACCGCGAGCGCGTGCTGCGCGACCGGATGCGGCAGATCCAGGAAGAGCTCGGCGAGCAGGACGACAACGCCGAGATCGACGAGCTGCGCAAGAAGATCGAAGACAGCAAGATGAGCGACGAGGTCCGCGCGGTTGCCAAGAAGCAGCTGTCGCGGATGAGCCAGATGGCGTCGTCGTCGCCCGAGTACAACATCGCGCGGACCTATGTCGAGAACCTGCTCGAGATCCCGTGGAACGTGTTCAGCGAGGACCGGCTCGACGTGTCCGCGGCGCGCGCGATCCTCGAGGCCGAGCACTCCGGTCTCGACAAGGTCAAGCGCCGGATCCTCGAGTTCCTCGCGGTCCGGAAGCTCGCGCCCAACAAGCACGGGCCGATCCTGCTGCTCGTCGGGCCGCCCGGCGTCGGCAAGACCTCGCTCGGCAAGTCGATCGCGTCCTCGCTCGGCCGCAAGTACGTCCGGGTCTCGCTCGGCGGCGTGCGCGACGAGGCCGAGGTTCGCGGCCACCGCCGCACCTATATCGGCGCCCTGCCCGGCCGGATCGTCGCCGGCCTCAAGAAGGCCGGCTCGATGAACCCGGTGTTCGTGCTCGACGAGATCGACAAGCTCGCCGCCGACATGCGCGGCGATCCGGCCGCCGCGATGCTCGAGGTCCTCGATCCCGAGCAGAACAAGGACTTCGTCGACCACTACGTCGAGGTCCCGGTCGATCTGTCCAAGGTGATGTTCATCTGCACCGCGAACCAGACCGACACGATCAGCCAGCCGCTGCTCGATCGCATGGAGATGGTCGAGCTGTCCGGCTACACCAGCCTCGAGAAGCTCGCGATCGCCAAGAACCACCTGTTGCCCAAGCAGCTCGGCGAGCACGGCCTGGGCAAGGACCAGCTCGAGATCGACGACGAGGTCCTGACCGAGATCGTCCACAGCTACACGCGCGAGGCCGGCGTCCGCAACCTCGAGCGCGAGATCGCGGCGGTGTGCCGCGGCGCCGCGGTGCGGATCGCCGAAGGCGCCCAGGAGATCCACTTCGATCGGGCTCAGCTCGAGGACCTGCTAGGCCCGCCCCGCCACGTCAGCGACACGGCGGGCCGCCGGCCCGAGGTCGGCGTCATCACCGGTCTGGCGTGGACGCCGGTCGGCGGCGACATCATGTTCATCGAGTGCCGGATCTACCCGGGCAAGGGCGAGGTCAAGCTGACCGGCCAGATGGGCGACGTGATGAAGGAGAGCGCGCAGGCCGCGTACACCTGGACCCGGTCCAACGCGGTCCGGCTCGGCATCGATCCCGAGAAGCTCGCGAACAGCGACCTCCACGTCCACCTGCCCCAGGGCGCGATCAAGAAGGACGGCCCGTCGGCGGGCGTCGCGCTCACCCTGGCGATCGTGTCGGTGTTCACCGGCCGTCCGGTGCGCCACGATGTCGCGGTCACCGGCGAGATCGACCTGCGCGGCCACGCCCTGCCGGTCGGCGGCATCAAGGAGAAGGTGATCGCCGCGCACCGCGCCGGCATCGACATCGTGTTCCTGCCCGAGCGCAACCTCAAGGACACGGCGGACATCCCGGACGAGGTCAAGAACCAGCTCGACATCCGCACGATGACCAAGATCGATGACGCACTGTCGGTCACGCTCGGCGATGCGCCGGCCAAGCCCGAGCCCGAGCCGGCGATCCCACCGCCCACGGCGCCGTCGCGCGGCAACCTCGGCGATCGCCTGCCGAGCTGAGGCGGCCGCTACCGCGACATCGCGCGGATCACCGCGTCGGTGAACTGCGCCGTGCTGGCGCGGCCGCCGAGATCGCCGGTGCGGGTCTCGGGGCCGGCGAGCGCCGCCACGACCCCGGCGCGCAGCCGCGCGGCGGCGTCGCGCTGGTCGACGTGATCGAGCAGCATCGCCGCGGACAGCATGAGCCCGCTCGGGTTGGCGATGCCCTTGCCGGCGATGTCGGGCGCGGTCCCGTGCACCGCCTCGAACATCGCGCAGCCGCCGTCGCCGATGTTGGCGGCCGGCGCCACGCCCAGGCCACCGATCAGCCCGGCGGCGAGGTCGGACAGGATGTCGCCGAACAGGTTCATCGTGACGATCACGTCGAACCGCTCGGGCGCGACCACGAGCTTCATCGCGGTGGCATCGACGATCAGATCGTCGAACGCGATGTCGGGGTAGCGAGCGGCGACCTCGCGGCCGGTGTCGAGGAACAGGCCGTTGGACATCTTCAGGATGTTGGCCTTGTGGACCAGCGTGACCTTCTTCCGGCCGTGGCGCCGCGCATACTCGAAGGCGTAGACGATCACGCGCTCACTGCCGAACCGGGTGATGATCGCGATCGACTCGGCCGCGGTCCGCCGCGGATCGATGTAGTGCTCGATGCCGGCGTAGAGGTCCTCGGTGTTCTCGCGCACGATCACCAGGTCGACGCCGGTGAACCGCGATGGCACGCCGGGGATCGTCCGCGCCGGGCGGACGTTGGCGTACAGGTCGAAGTGCTGGCGCAGGGTCACGTTGACCGAGCGGTAGCCGCCGCCGCTCGGCGTGGCGAGCGGCGCCTTGAGCGCCAGCTGCGTGCGCTGGATCGACGCGAGCGTCGCCGCCGGCAGCGGATCGCCGTGCCTGGCCACCGCGCCGGCGCCGGCGTCGACCCGCTCCCAGGTGATCTGCCCCCCGGCGGCCTCGACCGCCCGCACGGTCGCGGCCGTGATCTCGGGGCCGATGCCATCGCCTTCGATCAAGCTCACCGTCGCTGCGGTCATGGATCCTCCTGGTTGCGCGTCACGGCACCGCGCGCGGTAGCGTCCTGGGCCGGGGGTCGATCTCGATGTGGCCGTCGACCAGGCGCACCGCGTAGGTCACGAGGCAGAGCTCGGATGCTTCGGCGTGGCAACCGGTTGCGGTCGAGAACCGCCAGGCGTGCTGCGGGCAGATCAGGTGGCCGCGCGACACGATGCCGTCGGCGAGATCGCCGCCGAGGTGGACGCAGCGCCGCTGGGCCGCGAAGTAGCGGTCGCCGTCGCGGCCGAGCACCATCTCGACGCCGTCGATCGTCACCGCGATCACGTCGTTCGGCTGGACGTCGCCGATACGCGCCACCACGCGCCAGCCTTCGGTCATCGCGGCACCGCCGCCGATCCTAGCCTGGCGCGCGGCCGGCCGCACCGCCGGCTAGCCATCGAGCTCCGGGTAATGCCGGAAGATCCCCTGATCGTTGAACGGCAGCCGGCGCGGCGAGGTCAGGTAGCGCAACAGCCGCGGCCGCTGTGCCACGCGGTCGCGCAGCGCGAGCAGCCGCGGGATGTCGCCGGCGACGCGGGCCATCGCGCGCGGAAACGCGTACGACAGCCCCTCGACCACCTGGAACGCGGCGAGATCGACGTACGACACCGCCGAGCCGACCAGGACGTCGCCGTTGCGCTCGAGGTTGCGCTCCAGATAGCCAAGGAACTTGGGGATCCGGGCGCGCCGGAACGCCGCCGCGCGGTCCTTCGCGGCCGGCTTCTGGACCTCGTAGCGCTGATCGACCGACGTCGGATGGTGGGTGTCGTGCGCCTCGGCGACGAGGTCGGCGACCGTGAGCGCGAGGCTCAGCGCGGCCAGCCGCCCGGCGTCGTCGGCCGGCGCCAGCCCGTGGCGCGCGCCGAGGAAGCTGGTGATCGCGGCGGTCTGCGCGACGACGATCGGCCCGGCGTACAGCACCGGCGGCGCGAACGGCAAGACGCCGTCGCGCTCGCCGGACAGGACCGCCGTGATCCGATCGTAGCCGTCGGGCTGGCGGCCGACGTCGACGTAGTCGCACCCGGCGTCCTCGAGCACGAGGCGCACGAACTCGCCGCGCCCCTGGATCTCGGGCCAGTAGTAGAGCTCGTATTGCATCGCCACACCGTAGCCCGCGGCCCGCGGTGCGTCAGTCTGCCGACGAGCTGCCGTCGGCGCCGAGGCTGTAGGTCTTCATCTTGGTGTAGATCGACGCACGGCTGATCCCGAGCCGGCGCGCGGCGATCGCGGGGTTGCGATCGCGGCGCAGCGCGGCGGCCAGCGCGGCGCGCTCGACGGTGCGCACCGCGCGCTCGGTCAGGTCCTTGAGGCCCTCACCGTCGCCGAGCCGGTCGAGGTCGATCGGCGGCAGCTCGACGCGCTCGTCGCCGGCCTCGCCGCCGCCGGCGCCGGCGGGCGGCCGATCGTGCCCGAGCATGTCGAGGTCGTGCGACCGGATGATCTCGCCGTCGCACAGGATCGCCGCGCGCGACAGCACGTTCTCGAGCTCGCGGATGTTGCCCGGCCAGCGGTACGACTCGAGCCGGGCGAGCGCCTTGGCGGTGATCTGCGTCGGATACCGCGCCTCGCTGCCGGCAAAGCTCTTGGCCGCGCCGCGGCGGCGGGCCAGGATGTGCGCCGCGAGGTGACGGATGTCCTCCTTGCGCTCGCGCAGCGGCGGGACCTGGATCGGGACCACCGCGAGCCGCCAGTACAGGTCCTCGCGGAACTGGCCGCGCGCAACCAGCGCCTTCAGGTCCTTGTTGGTCGCGGCGACCACGCGGACGTCGATCGCGACCGGGCGGTCGCCGCCGACCGGCTTGATCTCGCGCTCCTGGAGCACGCGCAGCAGCTTGTTCTGGACGCTGGCGTCGATGTCGCCGATCTCGTCGAGGAAGATCGTGCCGCCCTGGGCCTCGCGGAACAGCCCGCGGCGGGCCCGGTTCGCGCCGGTGAACGCGCCCTTCTCGTGGCCGAACAGCTCGGCCTCGAGCAGGCTCGGTGCCAGCGCGGAGCAATCGAACGCGACGAACGGGCCGTCGCAGCGCGGCCCGACCCGGTGGATCGTGCGGGCGAGCAGCTCCTTGCCGGTGCCGCTCTCGCCGACGATCAGCACGGTGGCGTCCGACGCCGCGACCCGATCGATCATCGCGAGCAGCTGGCGCATCAGCGCCGACTCGCCGATCACCTCGCCCAGGCCGCGGGCGCGCTCGACCTCGCCGCGCAGCCGCCGGACCTCGCGCGCCAGCGCACCGTGGCTGATCGCCCGGTCGACCACCGAGCGGATCTCGGCCGCCGCCGCGGTCTTCTTCAGCACGTCGAGGGCGCCGGCGCGCATCGCACGCACCGCGAACCCGACCGTCGGCTGATCGCTCCAGATCACCACCACCGTGTCGGGAGCCACCGTGCGCATCCGGTGGAGCAGCGCGAGCGCCCCATCGTCGCCATCGCCGAGCTCGGGATCGAGCATCACCACGTCGAACGCCGAGCCGACCACGCGCTCCAGCGCGGCGGGCGGGGTCGCGACCGCCTCGAGCTCCATGCCGGACAGCGCGGAGGTCGCGTACGCGACGCCCTCGGCATGGGCGTCGACCACCAGCACGTGGCGGACTGCGTTGACCACGAGGACCAGCGTAGCCGATGCTGTCCAGCTGTCTAGACAGCGTCCAGCCAGCTGGACGATCTACCGGGTCCTGTACCAACTAACTAGCTTGAACTACTTGCCCAGCGCCCTGGACAGGGCTGGCGCGGCGGATGCGTATCCAGACCTCTCAGGAGGGTTCGATGCAGACATCCGAGCGGGCCGGGGCGGACCTCGAGCGCACCCGTGCCTACGTGAAATCGGTCGCGATGAAGTACGTGCACGACGAGCACGACGCCGAGGACGTGACCCAGGACGCGATGCTGCTGGCGCACCGCTACCGCGACGCGTTCCGCGGCGACTCGCGCTACACGACCTGGCTGTACCGCGTGACCGCGACGGCCGCGCTCATGTTCCTGCGCAAGCAGCGCCGGCTCGCGCGCGAGATCCCGTCCAGTGGCACCGGCGCCGATGACGAGTCGACGCCGTGGCTCGATCGCGTCGCCGCGCCGACCGACCTGCGCGCCGAGGTCATCGCGCGCGCCGACCTCGGCGTCGTCGCCGAGGCGGTCGCCCGGCTCGGCGCCAAGTACCCCGCGGTGTTCTGGAAGCGCTACGGCGAGGGCCGCACCGAGACCGAGATCGCCAAGGAGCTCGGCGTCTCGGTCGCGGCGGTCAAGACCCGCGCGTTCCGCGCCCGCCAGGCCGCGCTGGCGAGCGGCGCCTGACGGCACGTCGCGGCGCGCGACGAACCGACGCCCGTCGCGCGTCTGGTATCGTCGGCGCATGGAGATCCTGCGCACGCCCGACGAGCGGTTCCGCGATCTGCCTGGCTACCCGTTCGAGCCCCACCACGTCGAGCTCGGCGGCCTGCGCATGCACCACGTCGACGAGGGCGACGGCCCGCCGGTGCTGCTGCTGCACGGCGAGCCGTCGTGGAGCTATCTCTACCGCAAGATGATCCCGCCGCTCGTCGCGGCCGGGTTTCGCGCCGTCGCACCCGACCTGATCGGCTTTGGTCGCTCCGACAAGCCCGCCGCGCGCGACGACTACACCTACCAGCGTCACATGGACTGGATCACCGCGTTCGTCGCCGCGCTCGACCTCCGCGACATCACGCTGGTGTGCCAGGACTGGGGCGGCCTGCTCGGCCTGCGGCTCGCCGCCGAACAGCCTCACCGCTTCGCGCGCATCGTCGCGGCCAACACGTTCCTGCCGAGCGGCGACCTCCGGCCGCCCGACGCGTTCTTTGCCTGGCAACGGTTCTCGCAGACCGTGCCCGAGCTGCCGATCTCCGGCATCGTCAAGTCGGGCTGCCACAAGCCGCTCACCCCCGAGGTCCTCGCCGCCTACGACGCACCGTTCCCCGACGAGCGCTACAAGGCCGGCGCCCGCCAGTTCCCCCTGCTCGTGCCGACCCGGCCCGACGATCCGGCGTCGGCCGCGAACCGCGCGGCCTGGGCGGTGCTCGAGACCTGGAGCAAGCCGTTCCTGACCGCGTTCAGTGACCAGGATCCGATCACGCGGGGCGGCGACCGCGTGCTCCAGGCCAAGATTCCCGGCGCCGCCGGCCGCGTCCATCCCACGGTCGAGGGCGCCGGCCACTTCCTGCAGGAGGACTGCGGCGAGGACCTCGCGCGCATCGTGATCGACTTCGCGCGGTGAACACGGCTGACCGCCGGCGAACCTGGGACCACTGCGACCGGCACGTCATGCGAGGCGTGCGAGCGCCGCGTCGATCGTCGCTGCGAGGGTGTCGTGAATCGCAACGCCGCCGCGGTGCGCGTGATAGCGGATGTGCCCGCTCGAGAACGCTCCGGCCGGCATGCCCAGCACGATGCGATCAGGCGCGCGCGCCAGCTCGCGGCTGACCTCGGCGCGCGTCGTGAACCCGGGCAGCGAATCAGGGTCGTCCTCGGCCGCGATCGTGAATGGCATCCAGAACAGGACACAGGTAGCGCCCTCGATCCCGCTCGTCTCCCACGCGAGGATGTTGTAGGACACCGGTCGCATGCCGGGAGCCGGACATGCATCACCGGCGAACTCGCTAGCCGCTGCCTCGCTGAACAGCCGGTCGCGAAACTCGGGGAGGATCACCGCGCCGGCGAATCCGCGGCGGCCGAGCAGCTCGAGGGCATCCAGCCGCCAGCGCGTGCGGCAGCCCCTCGACGTCGGGCCGGCGAGGAAGATCGACGGCCCCGCATCGGCGAGCCATCGCGCGAGCGGGCGATCGTCATAGAACAGAGTCAGCATCGCTCATTGTTAGCGCGCGCCCGGAGAAACCGGTCGAAAGCTGGACCAGGACGGCGGTGCCGGCGGCGCTTGCGCCAAAAACTTGCCTGCCGTGGACGCGTGCGCGCAGGTTCTCTCGATGAGCTACCTGCATTGCCCGACGTGTCGCCGCGCCTATAACCTCGCGACGCAGCCGACGTGCCCGCACTGCGCCGCGATGGCCGCCGCGACGGCGCCGCCGACCCTCACCGCGGCGGTCGAGCAGCTGGCGAACGCGCTGGCCCGCGCGACCCCGGCCGAGCGCGCCGCCGCCGTGGCCGGCCTGGCGCATCTCGCGGGGCATGCCGGCGACGCCGCGCCTCCGGATGACGCCGCCGCGTCCCGGGCACTCCAGCGCACGAGGCCGCCGGTGCGGCGCGCGTCGCGGTACCGGCCGCTGCTGGCCGCGATCGCGTCCGCCGTGGTCGAGCGCCTCGCCCCGCACGCGCCGGAGCGGCTGCTGCGCGCCGTGCAGGCGCGGGTCAAGGCGCTCGCGGCCTGAGCGCGGTGGTGGTCGACCGGCCAACGCGCCGGATCGGCGCGCCGTGCTCGAATTCCAGGTGTTCCGGTGTACCGGTCGCGAACGGCTCAGCCGCCGCTGGGATTGATGACCGATGTACCGGACGTGATCGTCTGCACGCACGGCCCGCCGGTGCAACCATTGGTCAGCACCGGGCATGCGGTGGTGCGAATGACGACGGTGCCGGCGAGGTTGCCGCCGTGGACGTACTCGAGGTTCGAGCTCGTCAGGATGACGACGGTCTCGCGGTTCAACTTCAGCTTCTTCATGGTGCTCTCCTTCTACGTGGCATCGGGCACGGGACGAGCGCGCCCCGTGGCGCCGGTTGCCTGACTCGTGGTGCTGCCGCCGCCGGACCTCCGGCGGCGCGTCTCCATTGCCGTGAGAACGTCGCCGCGACTCGATCTTCCCGCGGTGCGCGGCCGGCGACGGCCCGGATGCGAACCATCGCAGCGTCGCCGCCCTGCCCGGCGGCGCCGGCCGCGCTAAGGTGCCGGCGTGAAACACGATCCGCGCATCGATCCCGACGTCCCGCGCGGGATGTCGATCGCGCTGCTCCAGGACCTGCACCTCTTGACCCGCGACGGCCACCTCAACGCCGACGCGCGGCGCAAGCTCAAGCAGATCCGCCACCTGGTGAGCCTGTTGCGCCCGGCGCTCGACGACGCGATGACGCGCGCGGCGGATCCGCTGATCGTCGACTGCGGCGCCGGCAAGAGTTACCTCGGCGCCCTGCTCTACGAGCTGGTGATCGGTCCCGCCGGCAAGGGCACCCTGATCGCGATCGAGGCCCGGCCGGAGCTGTCGGTGCAGGCCGCCGAGCGCGCGGCCCGGTTCGGGCAGGATCGATTCCAGGTCGTCACCGGCGCGATCGCCGACGCGGCCCTGCCGAGGCGCCCCGGCGTGGTCACCGCGCTGCACGCCTGCGACACCGCCACCGACGATGCGCTCGCGCTGGCGATCGAGCACACCGCCGACCATGTCGCCGTGGTGCCGTGCTGCCAGGCCGAGGTCTCCCGACAGCTCGAGACCGCGCGCCCCGACGATCCGGCGATCGCCGCCTTGTTCGCGCATGCGCTGCACCGCCGCGAGCTCGGCTCGCACCTGACCAACGTGGTCCGCGGCCTCGCGCTCGAGGCCCACGGCTACAAGGTCACCGTCACCGAGCTGGTCGGCTGGGAGCACTCGGCCAAGAACGAGCTGATCCTGGGCAGGCG
>DASWRS010000295.1:0-3273 GCA_036403075.1 Kofleriaceae bacterium | reverse complement strand
GCCGCGCGCCGCCAGGATCCCGGCCATCGCGCCGGCGAGCTGGGCCTGGGCGTCGGCCGCGGGCAGCGCGCGCAGCCGGTCGAGCTTGTCGAGCGCGCGCGCCAGCTCGTCCTGCCGGACCGGCTTGAGCAGGTAGTCGATCGCGTTGGTCTGGAATGCGCGCAGCGCGTGCTGGTCGTGCGCGGTGGTGAACACGATCATGAGCCCGGGCGGCAGCCGCGCGCTGAGCTCGAAGCCGTCGAGCACCGGCATCGCGATGTCGAGGAACACCAGGTCGAGGTCGGCGATCGCCGCCACCGCCGCGAGCGCCTCCTCGGGATCGCCGCTGTCGCCGGCGACCTCGACCCGCCCGGTGGTCTCGAGCAGGCGGATCAGCCGGCGCCGCGCGAGCGCCTCGTCGTCCACGACGAACACGCGCCTCATGCCGGAACCTCGGGCAGCTCGATCGCCACGCGGGCTCCGCCGCCCTCGCCGGCGTCGGGCGGGACCGGGGCGATCAGCCGCGCGGCCGGCCCGTACAGCGCATCGAGCCGCGCGCGCAGCGCGTCGAGCCCGTGCCCCGGCTGCCAGATCTCGCCCGAGAACCCCGGTCCATCGTCGCTGACCTCGAGCCGCACGCCGCCGGGGGCGCGCCACCCGCGCACGGCGATCCGCGCGCCGTGGCGCTGCGCCGACACCGCGTGCTTGACGCTGTTCTCGACCAGGGTCTGGACCGCGAACGCCGGGACCTGCACGCCGCGAAGCTCATCGGGCACGTCGATCTCGTAGCGCAGCCGATCGCCGAACCGCACCCGCTCGATCTCGAGGTAGTCGATCACCACGCGCAGCTCGGCGCCGAGCGCCACGGTCGCCGCCGCGGTGTCGAGCGAGAACCGCAGGAGCCCGGCGAGCCGATCGAGCACGTCCTCGGCGCGGCGCGGATCCTCGGCGATCAGCGCGATCGCGCTGTTGAGCGCGTTGAACAGGAAGTGCGGCCGGACCCGCGACTCGAGCGAGGCCAGCTTGGCCTCCGCCGCCAGGGCCAGCGCGCGCTGGTGCTCGCGCTCCTTGGCGTGCAGCGACACCTCGGTGGCGATCAGCCGGTTGCGCAGCGTGGTGAACGTCGCGGCGCCGATGCACACCGGCACCGCGATCGCGAGCGAGATCTGCAGTCCCTGCCGGTACAGCACACCCAGCTGGCCAGCCGACACCACGTCGAGCGCGACCAGCACCAGGCTCGCGACCAGCGTGCCGGCGAGCGTCACGGCGAGCGTCACGCCCAGGTAGATCGCCCACTGGCCGAGCTCGACCGGTCCGGAGAGCCGCGGCCGCAGCCGGCGGAACACCAGCGCCAGCGGCAGTCCGATCGACGCCGCGTACAGGGTCGAGATCGCCGCCGCCTCGGCGAGCTCCCCCGCGGTGCCACCACGCCGCGCCGAGAACACCGCCCCGACCACGCCCCCGAGCACGACACTGGCCACGAGCCAGCGCCCGAGCACGTGGGACAGCGGGGCGGGGCGGGCCACCTCCGCCATCCTACGCCCCCGACGCAGCCGCGGCGACCGCTCGCGCCGGCCGGTCATCGCCCATGGCACGCCCCGCACGGCGCCGCGCCGTCGACCGGCTCACCCGCCGCGCGCGCCTTGGCCCGCGGCAACAGCTCCGAGCCCGCGGCGTCGGCCATCATCCGCTGGTAGGTCGCCTGCGCCTTGTCGGCCTGGCCGAGCACCGCGTAGCCATCGGTCAGCCCGTACAGCAGCTGCTCGCGCGCATGCAGCGTCAGCGCGCTCCACCTCGGCGCCTGGCGGGCCAGCGTGACCTCGTAGTCGCTGACCCCGCGCGCCACGAGCCGCGACTTCTCGGGCTCGGGGACGAACGCCGCGACCACGAGCAGCACCGCGCCGCGCGGGATCCGCACGCCGACCTGGTCGGGGGCCAGCGCGACGGCGCGATCCATCTCGGCCAGACCCTGCTGGTAGCGCTTCATGCCCGTCGCACGGTCGCCTGCGCCGAACGCCAGGCGCGCTCGCGCCATCATCCCCGCGCCGTGCCAGACCAGCGCCTCGGCGTGATCGGGCTGTCTGGCCAGCGCGTCCTCGCACACCTTCACCGCGCGATCGAGCGCGGCCGTGTCCCCCCGCAGCCCGTCGAAGAAGTCGGAGCGGACCTGGTATTCGAAGCCGCTAGCATGCTCCGGGCTGCGCCGCGCAGCGACGGGCGCAGGCGCGGGCGCGGGCGCGCGGTCCGGCGCCGCGGGGCGGGCAGGGGTGTGACAGGCAACGATCAGTCCGAGCAGAGCAAGTGTTCGCATGGCTCTCCGGGTAACTCGCCGGCTCGCCGGACAACAGAGGCCATCGGATGGCCCGGCGCCCGGCGGCGACGAACCGTCGGTTCCGCTGGACCAGCCGTTGGCCCGGCGGCGCCTCGCGTCCACGCGGCGAGACCGTCCCCGGCATGGCAGGCTCCGCCATGGGCCGGTGGATCCGGCCGCCGATCGGAGACGACATGATCACGCTCTATGGCTTCGGACGCATCTTTCCCGAGGGGCGCGGCGAGACCAAGGACCTCTGGGCGCAGTGGGCGCTCGAGGAGACCGGGCTGCCGTATCGAGTCCACGCGCTCGACCACACCGGCGGCGAGCTCAACGGCGAGGCCTTCAGCCGGATCAGCCCCTTTCACCAGGCGCCGGTCATCGACGACGACGGCTTCGTGGTGGCCGAGTCGGCCGCGGTGGTGCTCTACCTGGCCGAGAAGGCCGGCAAGCTGATCCCGGCCGACGTCCAGGGCCGCACCCGCGTCACCCAGTGGTGCTTCGCCGCGGTCAGCACCGTCGCGCCGACCCTGATGTGCATCGACGTCATCGAGATCTTCGACAGCACCGCCCACAAGCTCAAGGCGGAGGTGCACAAGCTCGCCGGCCGCTGGCTCGGCCATGTCGAGCGCCGCCTCGAAGACCGCGCGTGGATCGCCTGCGCCGAGTTCACGGCGGCCGACCTCATGATGGCCTCCGTCCTGCGCATGATCCGCAAGACCGACCTGATGGAGCCATTCCCGAGGATCAAGGCCTACTACGAGCGCTGTCACGCCCGCCCGGCCTGGCAGCGCACCCTCGGGCTCTGCGCCGAGCGACTCGGCGTGAAGGTCGACGACATCCGCTAGGAGCCTGAAGGGCGTAGCCGTAGCGGTGGACCCCACCGCTGGCCGGCGTGATCCGCCGCCGCCCCAAGGTCGCTATGCGGCGGCTGCCGCGGTGCCGGCAGTCACCGGCTGGGTCACCGCTCGCCAGAGCTTCAG
>DASWRS010000294.1:0-5135 GCA_036403075.1 Kofleriaceae bacterium | reverse complement strand
CCGGCGTCGTGCAGCGGCCCGCGCGCCGGGCCGTGACCCCAGAATTCGCCGACCATCCAGAACGGGGCATCGTCGATCCGGCCGCCCGGCTTGCCCTGCGGGTGATCGGCCTTCCACGCCGCCAGCGCCGCGGTCGCCGCGCGCTTGAGCTCGGCCCAGGCCTCGGGCTCGACGTGCTTGACCGTGTCGCATCGGAAGCCATCGATTCCGTATGCGCGCACCCAGTCGGTGAGCCAGCCGATCAGGTAGCCGCGCACGGTGGTGTTCGGCCGCTCGACCGCGCGGGTGCCCGGCTTGTTGCGCAGGAACACCGGCAACCCGACCGCCTCCTTGCTCTCGGTGCGGAAGTCCGGCAAATACGCGAGCTGTTTGGTCACGTCGTCGTGGCCGCCCTCGAGGTAGCCCGGCAGGCCGGCGCGGACCCACGCCCGGCCCCACCAGTCGCCGAACTTGAAGTTGTTGTAGTCGATATGAAGGTGGTAGTCGGAGAGCGTCGCCTTGTCGGCGTCCGGCCACAGCACCGGGATCGCGAGCTGGCGCGCGGTGGTGATGTCGAGGTAGCCGGGGTGGTTCATCACCACGTCGAACAGGATCCGGATGCCGCGGGCGTGCGCCGCGGTGACCAGGGCGCGCAGGTCGTCGGGCGTGCCCATGTTCTGATCGAGCACGGTGTAATCGAGGGCGTAATACCCGTGATAGGCGTAGTGCTTGAACTCCTTGTCGCCGCCGACCACCCAGCCGTGGATCTGCTCGTAGGGCGCGGTGATCCACAGGGCGTTGACGCCCAGCGGATCGAACCAGCCTTCGGTGATCTTCTGCGTCAGGCCGCGCAGGTCGCCGCCGTGGAACGTGGCGACGTCGTCTTTGGCCACGGGCTCGCGGGTCCGGCCGTAGCTGTGGTCGTTGCTCGGATCGCCGTTGACGAACCGGTCGGTCATCACGAAGTAGACGATCGGATTGTCGGCAAAGCTGCCCGGCGCTCGCACCGCCGTGGCCGGGGCATTCTGGGCATTGCGGGTCGGCGGCGCGCCCGGCGCGGCTGGTGCAGGAGGCGAGGCGCGATGACACGCCGCAGCCGCGACCGCAACCAGCAGCGCGTCACAACAACTCGATCGCAACGGACTCTTCTCTCGGAGGGACATCGTGGAACCTGCTCGTGGACCTGAAGCGTTGTTGTTTTTCTCAACCGCGATGTTTGGCAATCGCGCTTTTCGCAACGCGATCGCCGAAGTCGAGCTCGGCGTGGTAGAACCGCCGCAGCGAACGCGCTCCCGATCCTCGACGATCGCTGCGCCAAATGCCAGACGAGGCAGCACAATGATCGACCGCAACATCGACCACAGCCGGGACACGAGCTGGGCAGTGCGCGCCGCCGGCATCGCCCTGTGCGGGGCCCTGGCCGCGGCCGCCGCCGGGTGCCTGACCCACGACACGGCGCCGCCCAACCACGGCCCGCCCGACGTGATCGCGCTCGATCCGCCGCGCACCGCGTTCGTCCAGCTGTTCGAATGGAAGTGGACCGACATCGCGCGCGAGTGCGAGAGCTACCTGGGGCCCAAGGGCTTCGCCGCGGTCCAGATCTCGCCGCCCAACGAGCACAACTGGATCCCCAGCGGCGACGGCGCACCATACCCGTGGTGGATGCGCTACCAGCCGGTCAGCTACAGCCTCGACGCGAGCCGCAGCGGTAACCGCGCCCAGTTCATCGACATGGTCCACCGCTGCAACGCGGTCGGCGTCGGGATCTACGTCGACGCAGTGTTCAACCACATGACCAGCGGCTCGGGCACGATCTCGAGCGCCGGCAACGATCCGTGGGGCGTCGAGAGCTACCCGCGCGTGCCCTACGGCGTCAACGACTTCCACGCGACCTGCACGGTCAGTAACTACCAGGATGCCAACAACGTCCAGAGCTGCCAGCTCGTCGGGCTCCAGGACCTCAACACCGGCTCGACCTACGTCCGCGGCAAGATCGCCGACTACCTCGTCGACCTGGTCAACATCGGCGTCAAGGGCTTCCGGGTCGACGCCGCCAAGCACATGAGCCCGACCGACCTGTCGGCGATCGTCAGCGCGGTCAACTCCCGGGTCGCGACCCGGCCGTACTGGTTCCTCGAGGTGATCGGCGCCGCCGGTGAGGCGGTGCAGCCCAGCCAGTACTTCGGCGTCAGCGACAGCCAGGCCGGCGTCACCGAGTTCGCCTACGGACCGCAGCTGTTCGGCAAGTTCGCCGGCGGCGGCCGACTCGCCGACCTGCGCACGTTCGGCGAGAGCTGGGGCCTCATGCCCAGCAACAAGGCCGTGGCGTTCACCGACAACCACGACAAGCAGCGCGGCCATGGCGGCGGTGGCAACTACCTGACCTACCACAACGGCCCGACCTACGACCTCGCCAACGTGTTCATGCTCGCGTGGCCGTACGGCTATCCGGTGATCATGTCGAGCTACGCCTTCAACACCGCCACCACGTTCGACACCAGCTACGGCCCGCCGTTCGATCCGAGCAACGGCGCAACCCGCGGCCCGTGGGACGGTGGCGTCGCCCAGCCGGCGTGCCTCAACCAGTCGATCGGCGGCTGGGTCTGCGAGCATCGCTTCCGGCCGATCGGCAACATGGTCGGGTTCCGCAACGCGACCGTCGCCAACTGGTTCGTGTCCGACTGGTGGGACAATGGCAACAACCAGATCGCATTCGGCCGCGGCAACATGGGTTTCGTCGTGATCAACGGGGAGAGCACCGCCCTGACCCGGAGCTTCCACACCAGCCTGCCGGCCGGTCGCTACTGCGACGTCATCTCGGGGGACTTCACGCCGGCGACCGGCAGCACCGCGTCGACCTGTGCGGGGACGGTCGTGACCGTCGATGCATCGGGCAACGCGAGCATCACCGCGCCGGCGTTCGGCGCCGCGGCGATCCACGTCAGCGCCACGGTCACCGGCGGCACGACCAACCCGCCGCCGCCCACCACCGTGACCGTCACGTTCAACGAGGCCGCCGATACCGTGTTCGGCGAGAACATCTACGTCACCGGCAGTATCACCGAGCTCGCCACCTGGAACCCGGGCAGCGCCGTGCCGCTGACCTGGATCTCCGGCACCGGCACGCGCGGTAACTGGCGGACCACGGTCACGCTGCCGGCCGCGACGCGGATCGAATACAAGTACATCAAGAAGGACGGCTCGAACAACGTGGTCTGGGAGTCCGGCGCCAACCGCGTGCTCACCACCGGCGCCGGCGGCACCGCCCAGACCCTGAACGACGCCTGGAAGTGACTCGGCGCCGGCGGGTCGACGACGGGCGCCGGCGACGCTGAACATCGACGCATGGGTCGGGAGCCATCGAAGCTCGATCGCGCGACGCGACGCGACGTCGCCGGTCGTGAACGATCCGCCCGGCTTCGCCGGGCCATCCCCCAAAGGGGTCACGGGAACGCCCCTTATCGATCGACGCTAGTCCGACGCTAGTCGCGCTCGTCGGTGGCCACGGCCGCCGCGTCGTTGCCGCAGTCGCGTCCGGCGGTGGCGGCGCAGTGCAGCGCCAGCTTGTCCTCGCCCGGGGCCGCGCCCGGGGTCCGATCGAGCGCGCTGATCGCGGGCAGCGGCGCGAGCTTGTGCTGCTTGAGCTCGTCGTCGAGCCCACGCGCGTCCTTGGTGACGATCGCCGCGACCGTCTTGTCGACATCGCCGAGCTCGCGGCGCAGCGCGTCGAGCCGGTCGAGCTTGTACTTCGCGGGGCGGCCCTCCCAGCGATCGAGCGAGCCGTACAGCTCGTCGAGGTGCTCGCGGATCCGCTCCTCGCCGGTGATCGCGCCACCCTCGGTGGTCGCCACGATCTGCTTGCGGGCGGCCTCGAGCTTGTCGAGCAATGCGTGCAGCTTGCCCGCCAGCGGATCGGTGTCGGGCATCCCCTTGAGCCGCTCGTGCACCGCCTCGCGCGCCGCGTCGATCCGGCCGGCGAGCTTGGTCACGTCGCCGAACAGCGCGTGCGCCTTCATCACGGCGTCGAACTGCGCCTTGCGGTCGGCCGCGCTGTACGGCGCGCGGCGATCGAGCCCGATCACGAGCTTGGTCTCGGCGACGTCGGCGCCGCGGGTCAGCCGCACCGTGTACGTCCCCGGCACCACGCGGGGTCCCTGCGACGAGCCGAACGCGACCTGCGCCGCGCGCGGGACCTTGGGCGGCTTGACCCGCATGCTCCAGCTGACCCGGTTGATCCCGCGCCGCTTGCTCGGCGTGATCGTGTCGACCAGCTTGCCCGCGGCGTCGAACACCTCGAGCTTGATCGGCCCGTAGACGTGGCGCGACCGCAGGTAGTACGTGATCGCCGCACCGTTGCCCGCGCTCTCACCGCTGAACGTGGCGTCGCCCTCGGCCCAGCCGCCGCGCGCCGGCATGCGCTGCTGGACGTCGCGGATCGGCAGGAACGCGGTCGTCTTCTGGAGCACGTCGTCGCTGAGCGCCCGCAGCGGCGTCAGGTCGTCGATCACCCACATGCCGCGGCCGTGGGTCGCGATCACCAGGTCGTTGTCGCGCGGGTGGACCTGGACCTCGCGGACCGCGACGTTGGGGAACTCGCCGCCGTGGAACTGCGCCCAGCGCGCGCCGCCGTCGAGCGAGATCCACAGCCCGAACTCGGTGCCGACGAACAACAGGTCCTTCTTGACCGTGTCTTCCTTGACCGTGTGGGCATAGCCGCGCACGCCCTGGTCGGGCCCGACGATCCGGGTCCAGGTCTTGCCGTAATCGGTGGTCTTGAACACCCACGGCGTCATGTCGCCGTCGTTGTGGCGGTCGAACGTCGCGTAGGCGGTCGCCGGATCGAACCGGCTGGCCTCGATCCAGCTGACCCACGACGCCCTGGGCAATCCGGGGACGTTGCCGACGACGTTGGTCCAGGTCTTGGTGCCGTCGCGCGACACCTGCACGTTGCCGTCATCGGTGCCGACCCAGATCACGTTGGCGTTCTTCGGCGACTCGCTGATCGAGTAGATCGTCGTGTGCATCTCGGCCGACGAGTTGTCGATCGTCACGCCGCCCGACTGCTCCTGCTTCTGCTTCTCCGGATCGTTGGTCGTGAGGTCGGGCGACACCCGCTCCCAGGTGTCGCCGCGATCGCGCGACCGGAACAGGAACTG
>DASWRS010000293.1:0-44492 GCA_036403075.1 Kofleriaceae bacterium | reverse complement strand
GGGATCTGCGCGGTGCCGAGCTTGGCGGCGGTGCCGACCCAGCTGAGCCCGACGACGTAGAGGATCTGGGTCAGGACCAGATCGCCCAGGCCGAGCTCTTGCCGGAGGTGACTGCTCTCCTGTTCGACCGTCGCCATCGGTACGGCCGAGTAGAACAGATGCGCGGCGCGCCCGGGAGGTTTTCCCCGGCGACCGCCGCGGCCGCCGTGACCGCCGCGACCGCCGCGACCGGGCGATCAGGGGGTGCGGGTGACCTTACCGGTCGTCAGGTCGATCGTGAACGTCTGGGTGCCGTCGAGCACGAGCGTGGCGGTGTGATCGGCGTGGAACGTGAGCTCGGCGGTGACGTCGAACGACTTGTCGACGTCGTGCGCGCCCATCGCCGTGCCGGTGACGGTGCGGTGGCCCTTGACCTCGAAGCTCGCCGAGCCACCGGTGATCTGGTGGTCGGCGGTGGCGATCGTGATCGCGTCGTAGCCGGCGGTGCTGGCGAACGTGTCGGTCGACGTCACCCCGGCGTGGAAGATCGAGTGCACGGTGGTGTCGAGCGAGAAGCTGCTGGTGCCGTTGAACGTCGCGGTCGCGCTCTTCAGGCCGGTGATCGTCCACATGCCCTCGCGATCGATCGCCGCCGTGAAGCTGGGCGTCATCAGGTTGCCCGTCCACTTGATGTCGACGGTCGCCGAGTCCGTGGTGTCGTCGCACTTCGCCAGCGTCGCGCCCGCGGCGTCCTTGCAGGTGACCACGAAGCTGTTGTCGATGCCCATGTGGTCGCCGTGGATCCGGCCGTCGCTGCGCAGCGCGAAGCCGATCGGCAGCCTGCCGCGCGCGATGCTGAGGGCGTCCGCCATCGCGAAGATGTCGCCGGCGCCGTGGGTGTCACCTTGACGGGTCACCGTCGACGAGGCGATCGCCTGCGCGGTGTCGTCGTACTCGGCGCCGGTCGGGGGCTGCGTGCTCGATGACGAGCTGCACGCAGCGATCGAGAGACCGAATGTGATCAATGTGGTGCGCTTCATAGGTTACCTCGTGGGACCGCTGAGCAAGGACCAGACCCGAGGCTCGCTCGGCGACCAACGCCGCGAATCCGCGCGTGGACCTGGTTCACCTTGCGCACAGCTGGGTAACGCTGCCCCACCGGCAATCCCCGGCCGTGCAAGCCACGTACGTGGCGCGCGCCACAGCCGTGTTGATCTTGCACAGCGGCGGGACCGGCGCGCGGGCGCCGCCGCGTGACGGTTGCTCGAGCGCTCCGCGAGGAAGCTCAGAGCTTCGGGCCGCCGGCGCGGACCTCGGCCGACGCCTGGGCCTCGTACTTCTTGAAGTTCTCGCGGAACAGCGACGCGACCTTCTTGGCCTTCTCGTCGTAGGCGGCCTTGTCGGCCCAGGTGTTGCGCGGCAGCAGCATCTCGCTCGGCACGTCGGGGCACGACGTCGGCACGGCGAGGCCGAACACCGGATCGATCTGGGTCGGAGCGCTGGCCAGCGCGCCGGAGTGGATCGCGTCGATGATCGCGCGGGTGTACTTGAGCTTGATCCGCGCACCGACGCCGTACGCGCCGCCCGACCAGCCGGTGTTGACCAGCCAGGTCTGGGCGTCGTGCTTCTTGAGCTTGTCGGACAGCATCTCGGCGTACTTGGTCGGGTGCCAGACCAGGAACGGGCCGCCGAAGCACGGCGAGAACGTCGGCTCGGGATCCTTCACGCCGACCTCGGTGCCCGCGACCTTGGCGGTGTAGCCCGAGATGTAGTGGTACATCGCCTGGCCCGGCGTCAGCTTGGACACCGGCGGCAGCACGCCGAACGCGTCGGCGGTGAGGAAGATGACGTTCTTCGGGTGGCCGGCCACCGCGGGCAGCTTGGCGTTGGGGATGATGTCGAGGATGTAGCTGCCGCGCGTGTTCTCGGTGATCGACGTGTTGTCGTAGTCGACCAGGTGGGTCGTCGGCTCGTACACGACGTTCTCGAGCACCGCGCCGAACCCGAGCGCGTTCCAGATGTCGGGCTCCTGCTCCCGGGACAGCTTGATGACCTTGGCGTAGCAGCCGCCCTCGATGTTGAACACGCCCTGGTCGGTCCAGCAGTGCTCGTCGTCGCCGATCAGCAGGCGCTTGGTATCGGCCGACAGCGTGGTCTTGCCGGTGCCCGACAGCCCGAACAAGATCGACGTGTCGCTGCCGTCGCGCGCCTGGGTCGCCGAGCAGTGCATCGACAGGATGCCGCGCTTGGGCATCAGGTAGTTCATGATCGTGAACACGCCCTTCTTCATCTCGCCGGCGTACTCGGTGCCGAGGATGACGAACTCGCGGCGCGCGAACGACAGGTCGACCGAGGTGGTCGAGGTCATGCCGGCGGTGTGGCGGTTGGCCGGGAACCCGCCGGCGTTGAAGATCACGTAGTCGGGCTCGCCGAAGCTCGCGAGCTGGTCGGGCGTGGGCCGGATCAGCATGTTGTGCATGAACAGCGCGTGGTAGGCGCGCGCGCAGACCACGCGGATCTTGAGCTGGTGCCTGGGATCCCAGCCGGCGTAGCCGTCGACGACGTACAGCCGCTCGCGGGTGTTGAGGTAGTCGACCGCGCGCTCGCGGTTGACCAGGAAGCTGTGGGGATCGAGCTTGATGTTGACGTTGCCCCACCACACGTCGTCGCGAACCTCGGGCTCGTCGACCACGCGCTTGTCGGTGGGGCTGCGCCCGGTCTTCTTGCCGGAATAGGCGATCAGCGCACCGGTCGACGAGATCGTCGAGCCTTTTTCGAACCTGAGCGCCGCTTCGTAGAGGAAGGCCGGCGACGCGTTGCGGTGGATCTCGGAGATCGAGATGCCTTGTTTATCGAGCGAGAACGCCATAGGCGAAGCTCCGTCGGGAGGTAAAGGTGGAACAAGAGATATACCAATAATCCCACGATTCGCGGCAAGCGCGGGCGCCGCGGCATGCCGTTGCAAAGCCGTGCGCCAACGCCCGCGGACCCATGGCGCGCGGGATGGCCACGCCGCAGAATTTCCAGCCGGTTGCAGCGCATCGGCCGCCCCGGTAGGGCTCGACGCAGCGAGCCATGGGGCCACTGGCGCGGAGCTACTGGCGGGCGACCGGGGCCGTCACGCGGTTGCGCGGCGCGGCCCTATCAGCGTCGATCAATCTGCGATCTCGGACGCCGACACTGGCGCCACCGGCGGCGCCGCAACCAGCCGCACCTCGGCGAGCGCCGGCGACGGAGCGCTGGTCGCCGCACGCTCCGAGCTGCGCTCGCGCGCGCGCCGCACGGTCTCGCTGGCGGTCACGAGCACCAGGCCGATCGCCGCGTACAGGATCAGCGCGGTACGTCGTGCCAGGATCAACGCCGTACCGCGCGCCGGGTTCTCGCCGAGCGCGCGAAACAGCATGTTGTAGCCGCCCTCGTTGATCCCGATCCCCATCGGCACCAGCGTGGACGCCATGTAGATGAAGAAGCTGCCCATCGTGATCGATGCCACAAGCCCGATCGTGAGCTTCTCGCCCATCGCGATCAGCAACAGGAACGACAGTGTCATCGAGGTCAGCCGCGACAGCGTCACCATGATGATGCCGAGCCGGCGGTCGCGGACCCGGGCACCCTCGACCAGCTTCATCTTGTCATCGACGCTGCGCAGCCGCGGCTCCCAGCGCGCGAGGCGCACGGGGTTGAGCAGGTAACGCGACGGCTGGTCGACGTGCCACAGCCGGCGCCGCAGGCGGGCCAGGCCGGGCACCGGGATCCGGGACGCGAGTCCGGCGGCGCTGACCAAAAGGCCGCGGCGGACCAGGGCGTAGATCGCGACTGCGAGCGCGAGCACGACCACGCCGACGCCGACGAGCATCCAGCGCAGCGAGACGGGCATCGGCAGGAACAGCGCCATGAGCAGCCCGGCGATCCCGACCGTGACCAGCTCGACCGAGAAGCTGACGACGTTGTAGAGCAGGATGGTCGCGACCGCGCGCGACTCGCTGACGTTGTCGACCAGCACCGAGACCTTGACGGCCTCGCCGAGGTTGCCGCTGGGCGTGACCGCGTTGACCGCGCGGCCGGCGAGCTGCGACAGCACCGCGGTGCGCAGCGGGACCTTGTCCTGCTCGGGCGACAGGAACGCGCGGATCGCCGTCGCGTCCATGGTGGTGATCGCGACCTCCAGGACGACCACCGCGACCCAGCCCCAGCCGATCAGCTTGAAGTAACTGCCGATCGCGGCCAGGCCGGTGTCGCGGATCGTGAGCACGAGCGCGACGACGCCGATCGCCAGGGAGATCCTGGTGACCCACCTCGCCCACGTCGGCCGGCTCATCCAGGAAACCTATAGCAGAAGCGGGTGTGGGCGTTAGCGCTCAATCGAGCGGCTGGTCCAGGTTGTCGGCCACGAAGCCCATGACCTCGGTCAGCATCTGCCCGAAGTCCTCGTAGAACTGCTGGTCCAGCGCGTTGTCCTTGGCGTCGAACATCACCACCGGGTACTCCCCGGTGCTGTTCGGCTTGCTGACGTCGAGGCAGAACCACTCCTGATGCTGTGCGCCGAGACCGACCACGACGAGGTGATCCGCGAGCTTGCGCTCGACGCGCGCCTGGAGGGTGCGGCGGACCACATCGCTTGCATCGGGCGGCTCGGCCGCGACCCCCACGAAGTCGTGGACCACACCGAGGTGCGGTGGAATCGCGATGCCGCCGAACGTGCGCAGGAAGGTCCGGTACGACGGTGGAAACTTGCAACCCAGCGCGGTCTCCGCCGCGGAGATGGCGGACTCGGGGGCGGGGCCCGCGATCTCGCAGGAGCTCTCGTGCTCCTTGAGGCGGCGACGCACGCGTTCAACGAGCTCGATCGTGTCCGAGGTCATGGGGTGTCGTCCATTATGCACGTCGAGCGCACCGCGTGAGGAGGGCAAGCCGTCCGGCTCGCGCGTCGTTCGATCGGCGCACGGTGCCGTTGACATTCTCGCGAACGTCGCGGTAGCGCGTCGTCAATGCGGCCGCGGCATCGCCGCCGGGAACGTCAGCGCATCGACGACGGCGAGCTCCATGTCGATGTCCACGATGCGGAACGCCGACTGCATCACGCCGGTGAACGGAATGACCCGCCAGCTCGGCACCGTGGCCGGCAGCTCGGCGACCAGGGTGTAGACCAGCATCCAGTAGCGATCGATCGGATCGGGCAGGGTCTGTGCGACGCGCTCGAGCTCGCCCAGGACCTGCGCGCCCGGCGGCCGCGGCTTGCGGAACGCGCGGTACAGCTCGGCGTCGAGGTCGTCGAGCGGTAGCGACAGGTCGGGGATCGCGGCGAAGAAGTCCCGGATCTGGAACCGCTCCTCGTCGTTGGCCATGCCGCGGCCGAGCGCGCGCAGCACGAACACCTCGCACGCGACCGGGACCAGCGACTTGATCCGGCGGAACCGGTCCTCGAGGTACTCGGCGAGCTGGCCGTTGCGCGCGTGATCGATCAGCGCCTCGGACTCGAGCGGCGCGATCCTGAGCGCGCCGCGCAGGGCATCGAGGAACGTGATCTCGCCCTCGACCAGCTGGTGGTCGGCGGTCGCGACCTCCGCGGCCATCCCGAACGCCGCGAGCCGGTGGATCCGCGCCGGCAGCCCCTTGGCGATCGCGGGCGTCCGGCGCACGGCGTTGCCCGCGAACCGGATTGCGTCGTTGGACAGATCGATCAGCGTGCGCGCGGCGGCCGGGCCCAGACCCTGGAACAGCGGGTGATTCGCGATCTCGCGCTCGATCGCCTGGGTCTCGCGCGGATCGACGACACCGTCGGCGTTCATCGCGCCGATCATCGCCTCGATCAGGAACCGCCGCGGGTCGTTGGGCTTGAGCCCACCGCCGAGCAGTCCCTTAACACTTCTCTCCATGTCACCAAGTGTAGTTGAACGCCGTGTCGCGCGCGATCACCGCGGCGGAGGAGATCACCGGGGCCGTGCGCGCGATCGCGACGAGCACCGTGCGCCGTGCCGCACCGCGCGTTCCCTGGCGTCCGGCGACACCGGTGGGCAACCGGCTGGGCGCGCCGGGGGGACGCGCGTTATCATCGGCCCAATGGCACGGCCGCAGGTCCTGGCTGTCTGCGTCGCGGCCGGCGCCTTGCTCGGCGTCGTGCGCGGCGCGGCAGCCGGCGGCAAGACCAGCAAGGTCTCGATCGAGACCGACCCGCCGGGCGCCAAGGTCTACTTCAACGTCAAGGAGGACGGCGAGGTCTGCACCACGCCGTGCACGGTCGACGCGCCGATCGGCGAGACCCCGATCATCGTCGAGGCCGAGAACCGGCGCTCGATCATCGAGAACCTGGTCGTGCCCCGCAAGACCGTGCGGCCGATGCGGGTGTCGTACAAGCTCAAGCCGGCGTACGGCACGCTGGTGATCGACGGCGGCGATGGCGCCGCGATCACGATCGACGACCAGGACCAGGGCACCGCGCCGCGGCGGTTCGAGGACATCCTCGCCGGAGCCCACCACGTGGTGGTCCAGCGCGGCGGCAAGAAGCTCTACGACGCGTTTGTCGAGGTCGAGACCGGCCACGAGGCCAGCGTGTCGGTGGCGGCGCTCGCCCCCGAGCCCGCGCCGGCGCGCCCCGCCGGAGATGCCCCGGTGATCGCGGCGACCGCCGCCGCACCGTCCGACGCGTCGCCGCGGTCGCCGGCGCTCGCGGTCCGCGCCGCGACCGACATCGGCTTCCGCCAGTTCAGCTTTCACTATCCGTCGACCATGGCGAACCGCAGCCAGCAGAACGACGCCGAGGCCGGCGAGGTCCTGACCGGCGCGATCGTCGAGCTGTGGCCGACGACGCTGCTGCACCTCGACGTCCTGCCCGGGCTCGCGCTCCACGCCCGGTTCCAGATCGGGGTCAACCCGCAGCACGTCACGATCAAGGACTCGATGGCCAAGGTGACCGACACCTCGCTCACCACGTCGTGGCGCAGCCTCGAGATCAGCGTGCATCACCGCTGGATGATCGCGAGCACCGGCACGGTCGAGGTCGGGGCCGGCTACACCGACGACCACTACCAGTTCACCAGCGGCGATCGGGTCGGCGACGACCAGCGGGCCCATGTCCCGGACACGAGCTACAAGGCGGTGCGGATCGGCGGCCGCGCGTCGCTCGTGGCCGGCGTGCTCGAGCCGTACGTCGCCATCGAGAACCGGATCGTGCTGTCGGGCGGGCCGCTGGGCGACCGCTACAAGTTCGGTGCGTCGGCGGTCGGCTACCACGGCGAGCTCGGCGCCGTGCTGCACCTCGGCCGCTTCGAGCTCCGCGCCCAGGGCAGCATGACCCTGTACAGCTGGACGTTCCGGCCCGACGCGAACGCCGCGGACGAGGCCACCAGCGCCACCGACCTGATCGAGCAGGTCGGGCTGAGCGTCGGCTACGTGTACTGACGCCGGCGGGGCGGCGGCGCCGGGCAGGGCGTATGCTGCGCCGATGCCGGTACCCTCCTCGGATGCACCCGCGATCGCCGTGGTCGGCGCCGGTGGCGTCGGCAGCTTGCTCGCCGCCCTGCTCGCCCGCGCGGGCCACGACGTCCGGCTGCTCGCGCGCGGCGCCGCGCTCGCCGCGATCCGCGACCACGGGATCTGCATGCGCGGCCCCGACGGTGACCACAGCGTGGCGATCGCCCGGATCTCCGACGAGCCCTCGAGGCTCGGCACCGCCGATATCGTGCTCGTCACGGTCAAGACCTGGCAGCTCGCCGAGCTCGGGCCGCGGCTTGCGCCGCTGGTCGGCGCGTCCACCCTGGTGGTCCCGATGCAGAACGGCGTCGAGGCCAGCGAGATCCTGGCCCGGTCGCTCGGCGACGACCGCGTCATCGGTGCGGTCTGCCGGATGATCGGCTGGACCGAGCGCCCCGGCGAGGTCCGCTGGATCGGCTTTCTGCCGTCGCTGACGATCGGCGCGATGCGCCCGGGCCAGCACGACCGCGTCGAGGCGTGTGCCGCCGCGCTCCGCACCGGCGGCGTCGACGTCCTGGTCACCCGGGACATCGCGCGCGCCCGGTGGCGCAAGTTCCTGTTCCTCGCGCCCTACGCCGCGGTCGGCGCCGTCGCGCGCGTGCCGCTCGGCGTCCTGCGCCGCGACCCGCAGGCCCGCGTCCGGCTCGAGGCCGCGATGCACGAGGTCGCCGCCCTGGCCGCCGCGCGCGGCGTCGAGCTGCCGCCGGACGTGGTCGCCGCGACGCTGCAGCAGATCGATGCCCTGCCCGACGACGCCACGGCATCGATGCATCGCGACATCGTCGCCGGCCGGCCGTCCGAGCTGCACGAGCTGATCGGCGCGGTCGTCCGCCTCGGCCGCGACTCCGGGGTCGCCACGCCGGTCAGCGCCGAGCTCTACGCCGTGCTCGAGCCGCTCGAGGCCCGCGCCCGCGGCGGCTGAGCCGCCCGGGGCACACCGCGACGGCCTCAGCCGAGCAGCTGATCGATCCGGATCGCCTCGGCGAGTGACCAGGCCTGGAACGGGCAGCCGACCGCCTGGTGCGGCGGGTCGCCATCGCAGATCTCGGACAGGTGGTCGAGGCCGGCGAGCCGGGTGCGCGCGAGCAGCGGGGCGAGGAAGCGCGCGCGGGCGTCGCGGCGAGCGTCGGCGGTGTCGCCGCGGACGCGGACCCAGGCCTCGATGAACGGGCCGGCGAGCCAGGGCCAGACCGCGCCGTTGTGGTAGCCGCGATCGCGCTCGGCCGGGCCGCCGGCGTAGCGGGCGTGGTAGCGCGGGTCGGCGGGGTCGAGCGAGCGCAGGCCCGCCGGGGTCCACAGCAGGCGCTCGACGGTGTCGACCACGGCGCGGGCGCGCGCGCCGTCGAGCACCGGGTGAGGCAGGCCGCCGATCGCGAGGATCTGGTTGGGCCGGCAGGTCGGATCGACGGCGCCGCGGACGTGGTCGGCGTCGATCACGTCGTGGAGCTGGCCGCGGCCCGGGTCCCAGAACCGGCTGAACCCGGCGCGGGCGCGGGTGGCTTCGGTGGTGCGGCCGGCGATCGCCAGGGCGTTGATCCACAGCGCCTGGATCTCGACCGGCTTGCCGATCCGCGCGGTGATGCAGTCATCATCGACCTTGGCGTCCATCCAGGTCAGCTGGACGCCGGGCTCGCCGCACGCGAGCAGGCCGTCGTCGGTGGCGCGGATCCCGTGGCGGGTGCCGGCGCGGTAGCCGTCGACGATCGCGGCGATCGCCTGGCGCAGGAGGTCGCGGTCGTCCACCGTGGTCGGGCCGGCGAGGTAGGCGTCCGCGGCGATGATGAACCACAGCGCCGCGTCGACCGAGTTGTACTCCGGGGTGGCGTCGCGCTCGTCGAAGCGGTTGGGCAGCATGCCGCGCGACACCACGCGCGCCCACTGGCAGAGGATCGCGCGGGCGTCGTCGCGCCGGCCGGTCGCCAGGCACAGGCCGCGCAGCGAGACGAAGGTGTCGCGGCCCCAGTCGGCGAACCACGGGTAGCCGGCGATGATGGTCTTGCCACCGCCGGGGCGCGCGACACCGCTGGGGCGCGCGACGATGTAGGCGTCGGCGGCGCGCGCGTGGTCGGACGCGAAGCCGGCGCGGCGGCGGGCCTCCGCGTCGAAGATCTCGTTGGCCACGGCGACCGGCTCGCCCGCGAGCATCGCGGTCGACAGGATCATCGCGGCGGGGCCGCTGGCGAGATCGAACGCGAACGCGCCGGGGTTGGCGAGGTCCTCGAGGCAGTCGAGGCCGCGCTCGGCCTCGTCGGCGTAGTAGAACGCGCGGTACCAGTCCGGCGCATGGTGGTAGAGGCCGTTGGCCGCGCAGTGGATCGCCGGCACGCCGGGGTACGGCTGCCAGGCGACGACGTCGCCGTAGAGCTCGGGCACGAACCGGAACGCCGTGTTCTCGTGGTGGCTCGCGTGGTAGTCGCGGCCGGCGAGCAGCGGCTGGACGTGCAGGCTGGTGACGGTGCCGGCGAGGCGGGTCCAGCGCAGGGCGACGCGCGGCCCGGCCGCGGCGGCGGCAGTGGCGGAGCCGACATGCTCGACCACGAGCTCGCACGCGACCCGTGCGCCGTCGGGCAGCGCCCACTCCCAGCGCGGCCACGGCCGGTGGCCGAAGCCGGCGAGGTGCAGCGCGCCGTCGGGGTAGATCACGCCGCCCCGGTAGCGATGCGACGACAGCGCGTAGCGCCCGGTCGCGGTCTGGACGAAGACCTCGAGGTCGGCGACCAGCACCATGCGGCCCTCCGGCGGGCGGGTCGCGGCGAGGAGCAGCGCGTGGTAGCGCCGGGTGCGGATGCCGTCGGCGGTGCCCATCGCGAACCCGCCGAGGCCGTCGGTCTCGAGCCACTCGGTCATGGCCGCCTCATCGTCATCCGGTACCCCGCGTCGCGGCGACCCGCTCGATCAGGTTGGCCGCGAGCGCGGTCCACCCGGTCTGGTGGCTCGCGCCCAGGCCGCGGCCGGTGTCGCCGTCGAAGTACTCGTAGAACAGCACGAGGTCGCGAAACGCCGGATCCGCGGCGTAGCGGGCCGCGCCGCCGTGGCACGGGCGGTGGCCGCGGGCGTCGGGCATGAACAGCGACACCAGGCGGCGCTCGAGCTCCTGCGCGACCTCGCCCAGGTGCATGCGGTGGCCGCTGCCGGTCGGGCACTCGACGGTGAGCTCGTCGCCGTAGAAGTGGTGGTAGCGCTTGAGCCCCTCGATGATCAGGTAGTTGACCGGGAACCAGACCGGGCCGCGCCAGTTGGAGTTGCCGCCGAAAAGACCGGTGTCGGACTCGCCGGGCGCGTAGTGGACCTCGTACTGCGCGTGATCGACGTCGAACCGGTACGGCCGGTCGGCGTGGACCCGCGACAGCGAGCGGACGCCGTGCGGTGACAGGAGCTCGCGCTCGTCGAGCATGTAGCGCAGCACGCGCTCGAGCCGGTCGCGGCTGGGGATCGCGAGCAGGCGGTGCTGGCGGTCGACGTCGAGGGCCACCGAGATCGTGCGCGCGAGCTCGGGGCGGTTGGCGAAGAACCAGCTCAGGCGATCGTGGAAGATCGGCAGCTGCTGGAGCAGCTCGTCATCGAGCGACGCGGCGGCGAACAGCGGCACGAGGCCGACCATCGAGCGCAGCTTGATCCGGCGCGGCGGCAGGCCGGGCACGGCGATCTGGTCATAGTAGAAGCCGTCGTCGTCGTCCCACAGCCCGGTGCCGCCGAGCTCGTTGGTCGCCTTGGCGATCGCGACGAAGTGCTCGAAGAACTTGAGCGCGAGGTCGGCGTACGGCGGCTCCTCGCGGGCGAGCTCGAGCGCCATCGACACCATCGTGGTGCAGTAGAACGCCATCCATGCGGTCGCGTCGGCCTGGGTCAGCTCGCCGCCACCGGGCAGCGGCTGCGAGCGGTCGAACACGCCCACGTTGTCGAGGCCCAGGAACCCGCCCGTGAACAGGTTGTCGCCCTCGGCGTCCTCGCGGTTGACCCACCAGGTGAAGTTGATCAGGCACTTGTCGAACGCGCGCTCGAGGAACTCACGGTCGTAGCCCAGGCCCGCCTCGCCGGACAGCTGATAGACCCGCCACACGGCCCAGGCGTGGACCGGCGGGTTGACGTCGCCGAACGCGAACTCGTACGCCGGCAGCTGGCCGTTGGGGTGCATGTACCACTCGCGGCACAAGAGCAGCAGCTGCTGCTTGGCGAACTGCGGATCGAACCGCGCCATCGCGACGCAGTGGAACGCCAGGTCCCAGGCCGCGAACCACGGGTACTCCCAGCCGTCGGGCATCGCGATGATGTCGCGCGCCCAGAGCTGCCGCCAGGCGCGGTTGCGGCCGGACCGGCGCTGCGCGGGCGGTGGCGGCTGGCCCGGATCGCCGTCGAGCCAGTGCTCGACGATGTAGTGATAGAACTGCCGCGACCACACCAGGCCCGCGTCGGCCTGGCGGACCACGCGGCGCTCGTCCTCGGTCATCGGCGCGTCGCGCACCATGCGGTGGTAGTGATCGGCCTCGGCGACGCGCCGCGCGAACACCGCGTCGAACTCCGCGAACGGGTGCGCGGCCACGTGGCCGTCGTGGGTCAGCCGCAGCCGCAGGACGTGCGAGCCGCCGGCGGGCACGTCGAGCACGTACCACGCGGCGCACCGGGTGCCCTCGCCGGCCGGGTTGACCGCGGCGAGGTCGCCGTCGACGACGCGGCGGTGAAACCCGTCCTTGGCGTAGCGCGCGCCGGCGATGCCCCACAGCCGCTCGGTGTTGGTCTCGTTGTCGGTGAACAGCAGCGTCGGGTGATCGTCGCAGTCGAGCCGGAAGTGGCCGAGCGTCGGCTGCGAGATCCGGACGCTGGCGTCGCCGATGCGCTCGATCTGGCCGCGCGGATCGTAGCCCTCGCCGCGGCGGCCCCAGCTCCAGGTGTTGCGCAGCCACGCCGTCGGCAGGACGTGGAGCCGGGCGGCGTCGCCGCGGTTGGTCACGGTGATCCGGATCAGCACGTCGTCGGGCGCGGCCTTGGCGTACTCGGCGGTGACGTCCCAGTATCCGTGCTCGAACACGCCGGTGTCCTCGATCTCGAGCTCGCGGTCGCGCCGGGTGCGCGCGCGGTTGCCGTCGACCAGCTCGGCGTAGGGAAACGCGCGGTGCGGGTACTTGTAGAGCGCCTTCAGGTACGACGCGGTCGGCGTGGCGTCGAGGTAGTAGTACAGCTCCTTGCAGTCCTCGCCGTGGTTGCCCTCGGGGCCGGTCACGCCGAACAGCCGCTCCTTGAGGATCGGATCGACGCCGTTCCACAGCGCGAGCGAGAAGCACACCCGGCACTCGCGATCGCAGATCCCGAGCAGGCCGTCCTCGCCCCAGCGATACACCCGGCTGCGCGCGTGATCGTGCGGGAAGTACGTCCAGCACTCGCCGGTCGCCGAGTAGTCCTCGCGCACCGTGCCCCACTGGCGCTCCGCGAGGTACGGCCCCCAGCGCCGCCAGTTGTGGACGCGCCGCAGGTCGTCCGCGAGCCGCTCGCGCTCGGCGTCGTCACCGGCTGCTGTCATGCGCCCCGGAAGTTACCGTAGAGCGAGGCAAGTTGCGGGCGCCCGGCGGGCTTACTGCGGGAGCGGCCGGCGCGCCGGCTACGGTCGGGCGAGCTGCGACTGGTGCGCGACCGCGGCCCACTCGATGCGCTGCGGGGTCGCCAGGCCGAGCGTGACGATCGCGGTCGACAGCTGCACCTTCATCGAGCGCTGGTAGGCCTGCGCCGCGCGCAGCCGCTCGCGGCTGATGATGCCGCACGACACCAGGTACTCGCCGAAGCCGGGGAGCTCGGGGGTCGAGCCCCGCGCGATCGATCGCGAGGTGAGCCGCGGCGCCTCGCGGGCCGGCGGCTGGGTCGGCGGCCGGCCGGTCAGCGTCGGCCGCTCGATCGGAGCCTCGATGCGAACCTCGGCCTGGACCGCCACCTCGGCGACCGGCGGCGGCGGCGTGGGCCGGGCGAGCGGCGTCCGGCCGGAGTCCGCGACGCGGCCGAATGGCCGGGTCGGACGGTCGTCGGCGGCTGCGTGCGGGTCGGGCGGCTGCGTGCCGCGCGCGAGCCGCGCCGGGCTCGGGGCGCGCGACGCCCGGGGAGAAAAATGACCAGCCGCGGCAGCGGGTGCCGGGAGTTGTGGAGCTGCCGCGGCTGGTCGAGACGGAGCGGCGACGATCAGCAGCCAGTCGTTGGCTTCGCGATCGTCGGGATCGAGGCGCAGCGCCTCGCGAAAGAACACGGCGGCCGAGTCGTTCTCGTCGCGGCGCGCGGCGAGCTCGCCGAGCAGGCGATACGCCAGGCCAGACGCCGGATCGAGCCGGATCACGTCGCGCAGGTCGGCCTGGGCATCGAGATCGCGGCGCAGCGCCATGCGAGCCCGGGCGCGGGTCAAGAGCAGCGGCACGCACTCGGGCTCATCATCGAGCGCGTCCGAGCACAGCGCGACGACCCCCGGATAATGCCTGGCCTCCAACAGCTCGGTCGCTGTCGCGATCACTCCACGATCCACGCCTGTCCTGACAGCAAGCCACGGGCCAGCCCGGAACCGGTTCAAGCTGTCATAACCACGGCAGTCCGGTCAGGGCCCGATCGGTGACTCGACTACCCCGACCTGGGGGTACATCACCCGGCGGCATATGGCACCGGCGGGGTTCCCCCTGCATACTTGCCGAAGTGCGCTGGGTCTCGTTCGTTGCGCTGTCGCTGATGGCCGGTCCCGCCGGGGCCCGCCCGTCGCGCTCCGTGCCGCGCGACGACCCGGGCGCGAGCACGCTGTGGCGCGAGATCATCGAGCCGCACGGAGCGCGGGTCGCGGCGCTGCTGTCGCGGGCCCGGACAGCGATGGGCAAGCTCGCCGACGCCGAGGGCGTCGCCCCGGAGCGCCGGCTGCGCCACGTGAGCGACGCCTACGGCATGCTGCGCTACGCGCGCAAGCTGTCTCCGGACAATCCCGAGGTGCTCGGCCTGCTCGGCGCCGCCGCCGACGAGCTCGGCAAGACCCGCCAGGCGATCGACGCGCTCGAGGCCTGCGTCCGGGTCCAGGGGCCCGAGCGCGCCGGGGCCGAGGTCACCGGCCGGCTCGGCACGATCTACCTGCGGCTCGGCAAGCTCGACGACGCGGTCCGCTGGCTGCGCCACGCCCAGGGGCCGATCTCGGCGGACAACCACGCGGCGGTGGCGGTCCACCTGGCGACCGCGCTCGCGGCGCGCGGCGAGATGGCCGGCGCGATCGACGTGCTCGCGAGCTCGCTGCCGCAGCAGCCGTCGAGCTCGTTCACCGATCCGGTCACGTTGGTGAGCTTCGCGCTCGCCGTGCACTACGACCGCGACGAGCAGCGCGGCGCGGCGTTCGAGATCCTCGACCGGATGCAGGCGGCGCTCCAGCAGGAGCTCGGGTCGTTCGTGCACCGCGCGCTCGCCGACCTGCGGTTCGCGCCCGCCGAGGACGAGTACTACTACCACGCGCTGCTCTACGAGGCGCTCGGGGCGTACACCGAGGCCCGCGCCGAGTGGGCGCTCTACGCCGCGGTGCCCGACGCGCCCTGGCGGCTGCGCGCGCTCGAGCACGTCCGCGCGCTCGACGCCTTGCGCGCCGCTCCCGGGGGCCCGCCCCCCCTCCATCCTCCGCTCCCGGTGCCGTGATGATCCAGCGCAGCCTCCTCGTCCTCGTGACCCTGGCCGCGACCGCCCACGCCAGCGTGTGGGATCGCGCGTTGACCCGCCCCGAGGACCAGCTCGCGCGCGACGTCTACGATGCCAAGATGCTCGAGGGTGACACCGCGACCCTGACCGCGACGATCCAGAGCACCAGCATCATCAACAACCTCGAGTCGATCCGGCGCGCCGAGGAAGCGTACCGGGCGGCCGCCAAGGCCCGGCCCGGCGAGGGCGAGCCGTACTTCCGGATCGGCAACCTGCTCGATCAGATGTACTACAACTGCGATCAGCTGATCACGCGGCCGCCGACCTGCGATCCGAGCAACATGAGCCGGGCCGAGACGGTGATCAAGGCGTGGGAGGACTTCGAGGCCCGCGCGCCGCTTGATCCGCGGCTCAACGAGATCCTGCTGCGCCGCGCGTTCCTCAACACCAAGCTGGTCAACGGCAGCGCCGCCGACCACCGCCACCTCGAGAAGGCCGCGCGCGACTACCAGGCCGCGCTCGATCGCAGCGACGGCATGACCGGGACCCGCGCCGACGAGCTGTTGCTCGGCAACCTCGCCGAGACCTACATGATGCTCGACCGGCTCGACGACGCGATCCAGAGCTACCTCCAGGCGTTCGCGGTCGGCGCGGCGCGCGTGGCGACGGTCTACGGCCTCGCCGTCGCGCTCGATCGCGATGGCTCGGGCGAGCAGGCGCTGCGCCGGATCCAGGGCCAGGGCGCCGAGGGCTTCGAGGCGTTCTCCAAGGAGTGCGTGCGCCGCACCGTGTTCTTCGTCCCGTCGGGCGAGTCGGCCTACTACTTCGCGCTCGCCAACGAGGCGTTCGGCAACTACGGCGCGGCGCTGACACTGTGGAACCGCTACCTGGCGAGCGGCGCGCACGCCGAGTACCAGCCGCGGGCGCGAGAGCACGTCGAGGCGCTGCGCGAGCGGCACGTGCACGCCGAGCCGCCGCCGCCCGAGCTGGACCCGCCGCCTTGCTGAGATCGGTCATGCCGCTCGGGCCGCTCGGGCCGCTCGGGTTGCTCGGGCTGCTCGCCGTGCTCGGGCTCGCCCCGTCCGCCCGGGCCCAGTCCCGGCGCTATCCGCCCGAGCCAGTCGACAAGGACGCCGAGAACGCGGCCCGGTCGAACCTGTGGAGCGCCGCGGTCACCCCGCAGCGCCACCCCTACCAGGACCTGGTGCGCGCGGCGACCGACGCGCTCAACCAGCGCACCCCGGACCAGACCACCGAGGCGATCAAGAAGCTCGACGCCGCGATCCGGCTCCTCCCCGACGAGCCCGACGCCCACCGGCTGCGCGGCGACGCCTACCTCGAGCGCAAGGACTGGGCGCGGTGCGCGGCAGACTACGCGGCCGCCGACGCCAACCTCCCGCGCGACGACCAGACGCCGCGGGCGATGGCCGAGCTGCACCGCAAGCTCGGGCTGTGTCAGGCGCGGTCCGGAAAGCTCGGCGACGCCGAGCGCACGCTCGCCGAGACCGCCGCCGTGGGCAACGCCACCGGCGAGATCTGGCTGCGGCTCGGTGAGGTCCGGATCGCGATGGGCAAGCTCGACGAGGCGATCGCCGCGTTGCACTCCGCGCTCGAGGCCACCGAGCCGACCGCGCAGGCTACGGTCCACTTCCTGCTCGCGACCGCGTACGACCGCGCGCGTCGCCCGGCCGATGCGCTCTACGAGGCCGGCGAGGGCCAGAAGCTCGATCGTCAGCTCGCGGCGCTGCAGAACCCGGTGCTGCCGCCGCTCGGCGCCGGCGAGATCGAGTACATGCTCGGGCTGGCCTACAGCACCGAGCCGCCGCGGCCCGAGTACGCCCTGGCCTACTTCCGCCGGTTCGTCAGCGTCGCGCCCGAGAGCCCGTGGCGCAAGCGCGCCGAGGACCACATCCGCGACATCAAGGCCGGCGAGCTGCCCGAGACCATCGGCCGCGGCGGCACCGCGCCGCTCGATCACGAGGTCGCGCGCACTGCGATCCGCCGGGTGATGCCGCAGCTGCGCGGCTGCCTCGCCCGGTTCCCGTCGGTCGTGATCGAGGTCGAGATCACCCGGTCGGGCCCGCGCACGCCACCGACCGACCGGCTGCGTCCGCGGTCGCTGACACCGCCCGATGGCGTCACCGTGCGGGTCGCGATCGGCGAGCTGCCCGACCGCGACCTCAACACGCTCGATCGCTGCGTCGAGGCCCAAGCCGCGCGGATCGCGCTGCCCGCGATCCGGGAGCACGACACGTTCTACAAGGCCACGTTCTCGGTCGTCGGGCCGTGATCGCGCGGCGGCGATGCGCGGCGGCGATCGCCTGCGCGGTCGCGGCGGCGTGCAGCAGCCCCGCGCCGCCGCCGCCCGGACGCGACGCCGGCTCCGCACGGCCCGCGCCGCCGCCGGAGGTCGGGGCGGACGCCGCGCCGGACGGCCCGCGGGTGATCGTGATGAGCGAGCCGGAGCTCGCGCTGCCGAGCCAGGAGTCGTTCCGCCTGCTCGATCCGGGCAAGGGCGCGCGGCGGGTGCTGCGCTACCGGCCGGCCGCCGGCGCCACCGCGATCACCGCGCGGACCGCGCTGACGACGCGCCGCCTCGAGCGCGGCGAGCTCAGCCCACCGGCGCCGCTGCCGGCGATCCGCGACGGCTTCGCGATCACGATCGCCGCCGAGGCCCCGCGCCGGCTCGCGCTGCGCGCGCTGCCGGGCGAAGCGGCCACCGCGTCCGCCGAGACCGGCGCCTACCTCGCGGCATGGCGCAGCCTGCTCCAGGACCGCCGCATCGCCGTCGAGGTCGACGACCGCGGCGCGATCGGCGCGATCCGGTTCGATGACGATCCGGCCGGCGCGCACGGCGCCGGTGCCAGTGCCGGTGCCCGAGACGAGCTCGTCCAGCGCCTGCTGACGCTGATCATCCCCCTGCCCGCCGAGCCGGTTGCCCCCGGCGCGCGCTGGCGCGTGGTCACGATCCTCCGGCAGGGCCCCGCGGTCGCCAAGCAGACCGCGACCTACACGCTGATCGCGCGCACCGCCGCCGCCTGGAAGCTGCGCGTCCAGCTCCAGCGCGTCGCCGAGCCGCAGCCGATCGTCGATCCGTCGCTGCCCCCCGGCACCTCGGCCGAGCTGGTCGCGCTGTTCCGCGCGCTCGACGGCGACGTCGAGGTCGATCCGGGGCTGCCGGTCATCGCCGGCGGCTCGCTCGCGATCGAGTCGCGGCTGCACGCCCGGCTGCAGCCCGCCGGCGGCACGGCCCTCGAGCAGATGTTCGAGGACACCGGCACGGTCCGCCTCGTGCGCTGCCGCGCCGGCAAGCCCGCCGCGGGGCCGCCCGCGCCGGCGGCCCCGCTGGCTCCGCTGGCTTCCCTGTCCGGCTGCCCCGACGGCTTCTCGCGCTGACCCGGCCGCGGTCACCTCCCTCCTCGAGGGCGAGACGTCGCAGCGCTCCGTGTGTTCCACGTGTTCCGGAAGTGATACAGGTTCCGGCCTTTGCCGGAGTTTTTGCGTGGATCGCGATGGCGCTACACTCCAGCTGATACTAGACAGCGTGTATTCGTAACGGGTGATAATTCGTCGCTCTGCGATAGGCAATATTTGCCAGGGCATGAATCGAGCGATCTGTTCTCTGGTGGGGAAGGTTTAGAATGAAGATCACGAAGTGGCTATTCACCTGCACATGCGTCATGGCCTGTGCGACGGAGCGCGCACCGGACATGTCCCAGACCGGCGGGACCCGAGAGGGAGCGCCGAGCTGGGAGGAGTTCAGCGCGAGTCCACCGCTGACCTGGGAGGCGTTCCGGGCCTCGGTGCACCGCGCGGACGTCGCGCCGTACCCGTTCATCGTCGACGGTGACATCGCGCTGTACGACGAGCGCGCGCTGCGCAAGCACTACGACGCGTGGCTCGCCGACGCCTACGCGGATCTGGCGACCACCAGCTCCGCGCTCACCGTGCGCAACGTCATGGGCGCGGACGTCCTGTGGTCGGTCGCCCAGCGGAACAACCTGACGTACTGCGTCAGCGACCAGTTCGGCGCGAGGAAGACCGATGTCGTCACCGCGATGGGCCGGGCGACCCGGTCGTGGAGCAATCAGGTGGCGGTCAAGTTCATCTACCGGCCGGATCAGGACGCGGCATGTAGCAACGCCAACAACAACGTCCTGTTCAACGTGGTTCCGTCCTCGTCAACTGACTTCTTCGCCTCGTCGTTCTTCCCGGACGATTCCCGGGCGAATCGTCAGCTGTTGATCACCAGCGATGCGATCACGACCTCCGCCGGGGGCCGCGACTTCCAGGGCATCCTGCGTCACGAGACCGGCCACATCCTGGGGTTCCGCCACGAGCACATCCACATCACCTGCACGGGAGAGTCGACGGCGCAGAGCCGGCAGGTCACGAGCTACGATGTGAACTCGGTGATGCACTATCCGCAGTGCCGGCCGAGTGGCACCGGCGGCTATCGTCAGACGGCGCTCGACTTCTCCGGCGCGGCCTCGCTGTACGGCCACGCGCAGCGGACCTCGGACATCCTGTGGCGCAACCTCGACACCGGCCTGATGGTGATCTGGTCGATGTCGAACGCGACGGTCGGCGCGTCGACCCCGCTGTTCAACGAGCCGGCCGAGTGGCAGGTCCAGGGCACGGGCGACTTCAACGGCGACGGCACCAGCGACATCCTGTGGCGCAACCTCAGCACCGGCCTGATGGCGATCTGGACGATGTCCGGCGCCACGGTCGCCGCCTCGACCGAGCTGTTCAACGAGCCCGTCGAGTGGCAGGTCGGGGGCATCGGCGACTTCAACGGCGACGGCACCAGCGACATCCTGTGGCGCAACACCAGCACCGGCGTGCTCGTGGTGTGGACGATGTCCGGCACCTCGGTCGCGGCGTCGACCACGCTGCCGTTCCCCCAGGGCCCCGAGACGCAGATCCAGGGCATCGGCGACTTCAACAACGACGGGACCAGCGACATCCTGTGGCGCAACCTCAACACCGGCTTGTTCACCATCTGGACGATGTCCAGCGCGACGTTCGCGACCTCGATCCCGCTGTTCAACGAGCCGGCCGAGTGGCAGGTCCAGGGCATCGGCGACTTCAACGGCGACGGCACCAGCGACGTGCTGTGGCGCAACGTCAACACCGGCTTGTTCGTCATCTGGTCGATCTCGAACGGAACGGTCGCCGCGTCGACCGAGCTGTTCGCCGAGCCGGCCGAGTGGCAGGTCCAGCGGATCGGTGACTTCAACAGCGACGGCACCAGCGACGTGCTGTGGCGCAACCTCAACACCGGCCTGTTCGTGATCTGGTCGATGTCGAACGCGACCGTCGGCGGCTCGACCGATCTGTTTGCCGAGCCGCCCGAGTGGCAGGTCCAGGGCGTCGGCGACTTCAACGGTCAGTAGCCGGCGCGCCGTCAGCGCAGGGGAAGCTCACCACGTTGACCGGATGGCCTCCTCCCCGTGATCGTGGTCTCGTCGTGCACGGGCACATTCTGGTCGAACGTGCCAAGCGCATGCGGCGAGCGCCCCCGGTGGTCCCCCCGGGTGAGCAAAGCTTGCCACTCGCCGGCCGTCGTGCTCGCCTGTGCCGAGGCGCACGGCCGCGGAACACCGTCGTGCACCGTGCGGGCGTGCGCCAGGCGTGCGATGAGTGGGCCGCGCCGGGATTGTCGTTGACAGCCGCCGTGTCCGCCGCCTAGCGTGGCTGGCTACAGATGAAGTTGCATCGCAGTCATGACCGCCCTGGAGCCTCGGGTAGCGCGGCGCAGGCAGGCATGGTTCCGGGCAAGCGGACGCTCACCGAAAGCATCGACGACGCCGCAAGCGCGGGCGGCGGACAGCCTCTGCCCGGCGCGCTCCAGCACAAGCTCGGCGCCGCGCTCGGGTCTGATCTCTCGGCCGTGCGCGTCCACACCGGTGGGCGATCGGAGGCCGCCGCGGCGTCGCTCGGCGCACAGGCGTACACCGCCGGCCAGGACATTCACTTCGCCGCCGGCAAGTACGATCCATCCTCGAAGGCCGGCGAGCAGCTCGTGGCGCACGAGGTGGTGCACACCGTGCAGCAGCGCGGGGTCGACGGCGCGGCGCACCAGGAGCAGCTCGAGGTCAGCGAGCCCGGCGACGCCGCCGAGCACGAGGCGGACGCGCTCGCCGCGATCGCGGTCGAGGGTCGCGGCGGCGCCGCCGTGACGCAGCGGCCGCAGGCGGTCGCGCGTGCCGTCCTCCAGCGCAACCCGGCACCCGATGCCACGGTCGGTGATCCCGCCGGGGCGGTCAAGGACGACAAGACGCCGATCGCCGCGCCGGCCGGGCCGGTGGTGCGCGCGGGGATCGATCTCACGGCGATCGGCCAGGACCAGGGCATCCGCGTCGCCGTCGGCTACTTCTCGTCGGCGGCCGACGTCGCCGCGAACACGGCGAGCTACCAGACCCACAAGCTCAAGGACGTGCTGACGTGGGGCAACGTCAAGCCGGCGGGCGGCCATCCGCTGATCAAGTCCGTCGTCGCCAAGATCGACGCGGGCACCTCCGATCCCGAGGCCAACACCACGGCCACCGACGCTGATCTGATTGCGCGCGGAGTCCAGGGCAACAACAACGAGTTCGGCCTTCGCGCCGGCATCCACGCCGCCCAGCGCAAGACGATCGGCGGCACGGCCGGCGCGCTCACCGCCGGCAAGCACATGCCGTTCGACGAGGCGTCGGGGCAACCGATCGAGGCGATCCAGGCGGTGAGCACCGCGATCGGCTCGCTCGCGCCGGCCCCCGGGGCAGCGCCGACACCGGGCACCGGCGCGGCGCCGGCGCCGGCCGCGGGCCCGCCCGGCAACATCGCCGAGGTCGCGTTCTTCACCCACGGCGTGTCGAAGAACATCGGCCTTGGCAAGGACGGCTGGATGGACGGCGGTACGGTCGCCGGCAAGCTCGGCGGCTACGCCACGCCCAGCGTGCAGGTGCTCGTGTACGGCTGCAGCGCCGCGGACGGCAAGGATTCGTTCGCCGAGACCCTGGCGACCGCGCTCGCCAAGGCCGGGCACAAGGCGCGCGTGTTTGGCCACACGTCGGCGGGCCCGGCGACCGTCAACGGCGATGGCCGCGAATTCACCGCCGAGTCCGACGGCGCCGGCGGCGCCAAGGTGAAGACGGCGAGCGACTACGAGATGGTGTTCACCACCGACTTCCAGATCGCCGAGATGCCGCCCGTCGCCGCCGACCTGAGCATCGACCTCGCCAAGGGCACGATGCGCGACGGCTGGTCGTCGAACCAGTACGCCGTGTTCGACGGCATCGGCAAGGTCTCGAAGACCTGGCTCGGCCACGGGCTGTCGAAGTTCGTCGCCAGCGGCGGGTTCGCCGGGGCCAACGACGACGGCAGCAAGAGCACCGAGGAGGCGGCCTACACGCTCGGGACCTCGAAGGATCCGACGGTGGCCGCGCTGCGCAAGGAGTGGCAGGCGTACCGATCCTCGGCGGCCGGCAAGGCCGAGCTGACCAAGCAGATCCCCGCCAAGTCGATCACGAAGTAATCAGTGCCGCGTCGCCTTGGCGAAGTCGTAGTAGGTGTAGGTCTGGCCGCCCTGGGTCAATGACCTGGTGTGGAGCTCGAAGCTGTAGCTGGTGAGCTTCGGCGCGATGTCCTTGCCGTCGGCGTCGGTCGGCAGGTGGATCGTGAGGCCGGTCGCCGGGGCGGCCGGGCGCTGGATCCGCGGCGTGACGTAGTAGTCGCCGACCGCGGCGCCGTGCTGCAGCGCCTCGAGCAGCGGGCGGCCCTGGGCGTGCGGCAGCGCGAGGCCGAGGATGCGGGCGATCGTCGGCGCGACGTCGACGTTGCCGGTGGGCAGCGGGTCGCGGAAGCCGGCGCGGAAGTCGGGGCCGGCGGCGATCAGGGTGTTGTGGACGTCGTACGGGCTGAAGCTGCCGTGCATGCCGCGGTAGCTGCCGCCGCCGAGTATCCCGGCAAACTCGGTGCCGCGCGTTCCGTACAGGGCGGCGTTCTCGTCGTGGTCGTAGGCGAGGATGATGTCGGGGTTCCGGCCGGCGGCGTTGCGCGCATGGATCGCCCCGAGCGGCAGCGTGCCGGGGATCGCGCCGTAGCGATCATCGACGAAGATCGCGCCGACCTCGGCGCGCGACTGCAGGAAGCCGACGGTCCTGGCGACCAGCGCCGGGTCGTGATCGGGGACGTAGATGTAGTCGCTGCCGCCGTTGACCGCGACCACGAGGGCGTGCGGCGGCAGCTCGGCCGGCACCTTGCGGGGCGGCGACTGGTACTTCTGGCCCTCCTTGCCGCACAGCTTGCCGTCGGCGTCGGTCTGGATCGGATAGACCGCCGAGCCGTCCTTGCGAATCCCGGCCGAGGACACGAGCGTGCAGCCCAGGCCATCGAACGCGGTGAAACCGGCGCGGCCGAGCAAATCGGCGAGCCGCACCAGCCCCGACGTCGAGTGCCCGGCCGGATCGATCTCGGCAACGGCGCCGTCGCGCACCGCGCGCAGCGGGAACAGGTCCTGCGGGCCGGAGACGTTGCTGTGGCCGTGGTCGGAGACCACGAGGATGTCGGTCTTGTCCCGCTTGCCGAGCGCGTCGAGCCTGGCCACCAGCAGCCCGAGCAGCCGGTCATTGGCCCGGAGCGCATCGTGCCAGTTGGCGGTGCCGATGCCATAGCCGTGCTCGGTGCTGTCCGGATCGCGCAGCCACACCACCGTGAGCCGAGGTTGGTTCTGCGCCAGGACCTGGTCGAGGTAGATCTTGACCAGGTACTCGAGCGCGCCCTTGAACAAGCTGCCGCTGTCATCGGTGGGATCGGACGACACGCCATCCTTGAGCTTCTTCACGGGCTTGAACTCGACCGGATTGCCGTTGTCGGCGCCGAGCACGAGCTCGCCGGCCGCGTAGGCATTGGGCGCCGTCGGCGGCAGCGCGACCCCGGCCGCCTGCAGCTGCTTCGCGAACGCGAGCGGCAGCACGGCCTTCTCGTCGAGCACGAGGCCACCGCGCCCGGTGTCCTGCAGGTACGCGGCGCCGTTCTTGCCCACGGTCACCGTCACCATGCCGGCCTTCTGGGCGGCGTCGAACAGCGTGTCGACCAGGAGCAGCTGCTTGTTCGGGGCCTTGAGCCCATCGAGGATCGCGTAGTCCTCGGTGAACACCGGCTGGCGAAAGTCGACCGGCTTGCCCGCCGAGTCGTTGCCGGTGGCGGACGGCTGCCACAGCACGTTGCCGTAATAGCCGGTCAGCTCGGCGAACGCGCCGGTCGCGAAGCTCGCGCTGTTCATCATCGTGAACGTCGGATACGTCGCGTGGTTGTCGGCGAAGTCAACGCCGGCGTCGCGCAGCCGCGCGAGGTTCGGCGTGTCGGCGGCGGTCACGGCATCGGGGCGCAACCCATCCCAGACCACGACGAGGACGGCGCGATCGGCCGGCGGCGCGACCGCGGGTGGGACGGTGGGCGCAGCCGGCGTGGCCGGCGCGCAGGCGGCGAGGAGGCACAGGACAGCGGCCCGGTTCGACATGGCGGCAGTGAACCACAGCCCGGTGCCGGGGCGGTGACAACGTCGGGTCCCGTCCGGATCCCACCGGAACCGGACGGTCGAGTAGCATTGCCACAGCCATGATCCGGGACGCGCCGCCTCGCCTGCTGTCGCTGCGCCCCGATCACCCCGACTTCCTCGATCTACCGTGGGGCATCCCGATCGCCGAGTGGGCCGGCTCGTGCGCGCGGATCGAGCAGCTGCCACGCGGTGCGTCGCGGCACCCGGTGGTGTTCGTCAGCTACGACGCGGGGCTCTACGCGCTCAAGGAGCTGCCGCCCGACATCGCCGAGCGCGAGTACGACCTGCTGCGCCGGCTCGAGGATCTGCGGCTGCCCGCGGTCCGCGCGGTCGGCCACGCACTCACCAGCACGCTCGCCGGCGACGCCAGCGTCCTGGTGACCCGCTACCTCGATCACGCGCTGCCCTACAGCGAGGTGCTGGCGCTGTCGAGCGCGACCCGCCACGACAGCCTGCTCGATGCGCTCGCCGGCCTGCTCGTGCAGCTGCACCTCAGCGGCGTGTACTGGGGCGACTGTTCGCTGGCCAACAGCCTGTTCCGCCGCGACGCAGGCGCGCTGCAGGCGTATCTGGTCGACGCCGAGACCGCCGAGGTCCGGCCGCACCAGTCGCCCGGCATGCGGTCCTACGACCTCGACATCATGGAGGAGAACCTCGCCGGCGGCCTCACCGACCTCGCCGCCGCGGGCCGCCTCGCCCGCGACTTCCCGGTGCTCCAGATGGGGGCCCGGGTCCGCGAGCGCTACCTCCGGCTGTGGGACGAGGTCACCCAGGTCGTCGTCCTCGAGCCGCGCGAGCGCTACCGCATCGAGGAGCGGATCCGCGCGCTCAACCGCCTCGGGTTCTCGGTCGGCGAGGTGACGCTCGAGCCGACCGAGCGCGGCAACCAGCTCCGCATGCAGGTCCTCGTCACCGACCGGACGTTCCACCGCGATCAGCTCGCGGGCCTGACCGGCCTCTCGGCCGAGGAGACCCAGGCGCAGCGCATGATGAACGAGATCCAGGAGCTGCGCGCCGACATGGCCGACCAGCGGATCCGCACCGTCCCGCTCGCGGTCGCCGCCTACCAGTGGTTCACCCACTTCTACCAGCCGATGGTCGATCGCCTCGCGCCGCTGATCCGCGACGACCGGCCGCCGCAGGAAGTCTACTGCCAGCTGCTCGAGCACAAGTGGTACCTCTCCGAGCGCGCCGGCCGCGACGTCGGCCACGACACCGCGAGCCTCGACCTGCTGGCGCGCGCCGATCGGTCAGCAGCGGGCACGTAGTTGTCGTTCCTCGATTTACTGTGCGCGCGCCGCGACGAGAACGACGGCCATGGCGCAGCCGCTCAGGCAGGAACGGCTTCGTGCGTTCGCCGATGCTTCACCGCCTGGATCGCGCGGTCGAACCACACGTAGATCACCGGGGTCGCATACAGCGTCAAGACCTGCGAGACCAGGAGGCCGCCGACGATCGCGACACCGAGCGGCACGCGCAGCTCCGCGCCGACGCCGGTGCCGAACGCGAGGGGCAAGGCGCCGAGCAGCGCGGCCATGGTCGTCATCATGATCGGGCGGAACCGCAGGACCGCGCCTTGCCGGATCGCTTCGGCCGCGGGAAGTCCTTGCTCGCGCTCGGCGGCAAGCGCGAAGTCGATCATCATGATTGCATTCTTGTTGACGATGCCGATCAGCAAGATGATCCCGATCATGCCCATGATCGAGAGATCCTGTCCGAACGCGAGCAGCCCGAGCAGCGCGCCGAATCCTGCCGACGGCAGCGTCGAGATGATCGTCGCCGGATGGATCGCGCTCTCGTAGAGCACACCGAGAACGATGTACACGGTGACGAGCGCAGCGAGCAGCAGCCAGACCTCGTTGCCGAGCGAGCTCTGGAACTCCTGCGCGGTGCCCTGGAACGACGATGTCACGCTGGCGGGCTTACCGACGGTGGTCTCGGTCGCCTGGATCGCAGCGATCGCGGTGCCGAGCGCAGCGCCGGGCGCGAGGTTGAACGACAGCGTGACCGCCGGAAACAGCCCTTGATGATTGATCGTGATCGGGGAGACACCGTCGACGACGGTCGCGACGATCGACAGCGGCACGAGCTTACCGGACGTCGTCGAGCGCACGTAGAGATGACCGAGCGCGCTGGTCGTCAGCTGATGTTGCCGATCGACCTTCTCGACCACCTTGTACTGGTTCGACGGTGTGAACAACGTCGCGATCTGGCGCTGGCCAAACGCGTCGTAGAGCACGTCATCGATCGCCTGCGCGGTGACGCCGAGTCGCGACGCCGTCTCGCGATCGATCTGCAGCGTCGCGCTGGTCGTCGCGCCTTGCGCATCGGAGTTGGCGTCGCGGATCTGCGGCAGCGCCGATAGCTTGCTCAGCATCGTGTCGGCGAACTTCGACAGCTCGGTCACGTCGGTGCCCTGCAGCGTGTATTGATACTGCGCAGCCGAGGTTCGACCACCGACCTGGATGTCCTGGCGCACCTGCATGTACAGGTTCACGCCTTGCACGCTCGCGGCTTGCTTGCTGAGCCGAGCGAGGATCTGATCCGCCTTCGACGAGCGTTGACTCGATGGCTTCAAGTTGATCATCATCCGGCCCTGGCTGAGCGTCGGCGTCGGACCGATCCAGTAGTACACATTGTCGACGTCCGGATCCGCCATCACGATCTTGGCGAGCGCCTGGATACGCCCCGACATCGCGTCGAACGCGACGTCGGGTGCCGCCTTCGCGACGGCCACGATCAGCCCGGTATCCTCCTGCGGGAAGAAGCCCTTCGGGGTGACCGTGTACAGCCCGAGCGTCGCCGCGAGCACGGCGACCATGGTCACGAGCACGAGGACCGGGCGCCGCAGCACGCGCGCGAGCGTGGTCGCGTACCCGGACGTCATGCGCTCGAGCGCGCGTTCGAACCACAGGTACAGCCTGCCGTGCCGCTCGTTCACGTCGTGCTTGATCAGCCACGCGCATAGCATCGGCGTCACGGTCAGCGAGATCGCACCCGACATGAAGATCGCGACGCTGACCGTCACCGCGAACTCGCGGAACAGCCGCCCGATGATGCCGGGCATCAAGAGCAGCGGGATGAACACCGCGATCAGCGTCACCGACATCGACACGATCGTCGAACCGATCTCTCGCGTGCCCTCGATCGCCGCCGCCAGCCGTGACTTGCCCGCCTCGAGGTGGCGCGTGATGTTCTCGATCACCACGATCGCATCATCGACGACAAAGCCGACGGCGATCGTCAGCCCCATGAGCGACAGGTTATCGAGGCTGTAGCCGAGCAAGTACATCACGCCGAACGTTCCGACGAACGACAGCGGGATCGTGACGCTGGGGATCACGGTCGCCCAGCCATTGCGCAAGAACGCGAAGATGACCGCGATCACGAGCGCGATCGTGATCAGCATCGTGAGCTGTACGTCGTGGACCGATGCCTGGATCGTCTGCGTGCGATCGCCGACGACGGTGAGCTTGGCCGCGGGCGGCAGCGACGCGGTGAGCGCCGGCAACCGATCCTTGATGTTCTGGACCGTGCCGACGACGTTGTAGCCGGGCTGCTTGTGGACATCGAGGATGATCGCGCGCTTGCCCTGCAGCCACGCGGCCTGCAACAGGTCCTCCGGTCCCTCGATCACGGTGCCGACGTCGGCGACATGGATCGGCGCGCCGGCGCGATAGGCGACGACGATCGACTTGTAACCGTCGGCGTTGGTCATCTGATCGGTGGCGCCGAGGACGACGACCGTCTGCGGTCCGTTGAGGGTGCCCTTCGGAGCGTTGACCGTCTGCACGCCGATGATGCCGCGCACGTCCTCGAGCGTCAGCCCCAGGCCGGCGAGCTTGTCCGGATCGAGGATCACCTTGACGGCGGGTCGCTGCTGGCCATGAAAGTCGACGAGTCCGACGCCCGGCATCTGCGAGATCTGCTGCGCGATGAAGTCCTCGACATAGCGATCGAGCTCGGTGAGCGGGAGCGTGTCGGAGGTCAGCGCGAGCGACAGGATGGTGGCGTCTGCGGGGTTGATCTTGCTGTACGTCGGCGGGTTCGGCAGGTTCTTCGGCAGAAGGCCACTCGCGGCGTTGATCGCGGTCTGGGTATCCTGTGCGGCGCTGTCGATCGCGCGGCTCAGGTCGAACTGGATCACGATCGACGTCAGCCCGAGCGAGCTCGACGACGTCATCTGGACGATGCCCGGGATGTTCGAGAGCGATCGCTCGAGTGGCGTTGCGACCGAGGTCGCCATCGTGTCGGCGCTCGCGCCGGGCAGCGAGGCCCTGACCTGGATCGTCGGGAACTCGACCTGCGGCAACGGCGCGACCGGCAGCTGAAGATACGCGACCACACCGACGAGCACGAGCCCGACCGCGAGCAGCGACGTGCCGATCCGGCGACGGATGAACAGTTCGGAGATCTTCACGACGCACCTCCACTCGCAACGACGCGCGTGCCGGAGGCGATCCGCGATTGCCCCGCGACGACGACCGTGTCGGCGGTCGATAGCCCCGACGCGATCGAGGCCATCCCGTCCACGCTCGCGGCGATCTTCACCGGCCGCACCGCGACGCTGCCGTCGGTCTGGACCACGTACACGTAGGGTCCGCCCTGGCCGCCGAGCACCGCCTGCGAAGGCACGACGAGCGCGTGGCGATCGGTGCGCACGAGGATCCGCACCGCGACGAGCTCGCCGGGCCATAGCGTGCGCTGCGCGTTGACAAACCGCGCCTTGAGCCGGATCTGACCGGTCGTTGGATCGATCTGGTTGTCGACGACGGACAGCTCGCCTTCGCCGAGACGTTGCGCGTTCGTGCGCGTGTACGCGGCGACCTTCAGCTTGCCGGGCGCCGCGAGCAGTCCGGGAAGGACGTCCTGCGGCAACGAGAACACCACTTCGATCGGATCCATCTGCGTCACCGTCACGAGCCCGTTCGGATCGGAGGCGTGGACGATCGCCCCCGGATCGACCCGCTGGATGCCGACCCGGCCGTCGAGGGGCGATCGCACCGAGGTGAACTCCAGGCTGAGGCGCGCGGTGTCGACCATCGCGCGGTCGCCCTGGATCGCAGCCTCGAGCTGCGCGACTTGCGCCTTGAACGTATCGACGTTCTGGGTCGGCGCCGCGCCGAGGCTTGCGAGCTTCTGGAAGCGGTCGAGGTTGGCCTTGGCGTTCACCAGCTGCGCCTGGTCCTTCGCGACGTTCGCGACGGCCAGCTCGAGCTGCGCCTGGAACGGCCGCGGATCGAGCTGCGCCAGCAACTCGCCGCGTCGAACGTCGCTGCCCTCGGCGAACGCGACGCGCTGCAGCTGGCCATCGACCCGCACCTTGACGTCGACGACATCGACCGACTGCACGGTACCGACGGCATCGAGCCATACAGGCAGGTCCTGATACTGCGCGTGACCCACCGTGACCGGAACCGCCGGCGGGGCGACCGCGGCCCCGGCGCTGGGACCACTCCGATGGAGCACGACGAACGCGCCGACTCCGACGACCAGGATGGCGATGATCGCGAGGCGCTTCATGACGCCCTCCCGAAGCTACCGCCCAGTGCGCGAAACACGCCGACCGCCGCATGCAGGCGCTGCAACCTGATCTGCAGTACCGCATCCTCGGCCTGATACCAGGTTTGCTCCGTCGTGAGCACGGTGAGGAAGTCCGCGGTGCCAGCTTCGAACCGTGCTCTCGCGAGCGTCGACGCGCGGCGCGCCGAGTCGACGGCGACGGTCTCGGCCTTGTCGAGCTCGGCGAGTCGCTGCACGGCGACGAGCGCGTCCTCGACATCCTGCAGCGCGGTGATGACCGTCTGGCGGTAGCTCGCGATCAGCTCGGTCGCGTGCGCGCGGTCGTAGCGAAGCTGGCCATGGAGCGCGCCGCCTGCGAACAGCGGCTGCACGAGACCGGCGACCAGGCTCCACGGAATGCTCGCGATGCCGGCCTGCCCGGTGAGCGTGAGGCTGGGAAGCAACGCCGCGCGTGACCTGCCGATGTCGAAGTTGGCCGCGACCAGCCGAGCTTCCGCGGCGCGAAGATCGGGCCGGCGCTCGAGCACGGCCGCGGGCAAGCCGGGCTGTGCCTGCGGAATCCTCATCTTCATGAGGTCCTCGCCTGCGAGCCGAAAGCTCTCGGGGGTATCACCGAGCAGCACCGCGAGCAGGTGGACCGCGCGTTCGCGTTGCTCCTCGAGTGCCGGCACCGCCGCCTCGAACGTCGCGAGTACGTTGCGCTGCTGCTGGACCTCGAGATCGGATGCGATGCCGCTCGCCGCCTGCGCTTCGACCAGCTGGAGCACCTGGCGTGCCGCGTCGGTGATCTGGTTCGCGAGGTGGAGCCGCGCTTCAAACGCGAGCACCTCGAAGTAGGAGTCCGCGACCGAGGCCTCGAGCGTGATGGTCACGGTCTGCGCGTCGAACGCGCTCGCATCCGCGAGCACCCCCGCCGCCGACGCACCCGCGCGGTTCTTGCCCCAGAAATCGAGCTCGTACGATGCCTGCGCGAACACGCTCGACGTGTGCGTGTCGCTCGATCCGGTCGCCGCGACGTCGAGCGATGGATAGAGCGGCGCGCCGGCGACCTCGGCCTTGCCGCGCGCCTCCTCGATCCGGGCGTACGCTGCCTTCAGATCGAAGTTGCCGGACAGGCTGCGCTTCATCAGCGAGGCGAGCTTGTCGCTGCGAAACGTCAACCACCACGTCGGGTCGACCATCACGTCGCCGGAGCTCGGGCCGCTCCACACCGATGGCAGCGGCACGGTCGGCCGGTGATACTCGGGCACCATCGAGCACGCTCCGAGCGTGACGACCAAGCAGGATGCGATTGTCTTCATGACCAGACGATAGGTGCGAGGTCGCCAGGCTGCCGCTGGCAGTCGACGAGGCGTCGCGATCTGCGGACGAGCGGTCATGGCCGTGCCACCGAACGCCCGAACTCGATCAACTCGTTGACGAGGCGTTGCATCGCGCCGACCGTGTCCTCGATCGACGTGATCAGCTCGGGAGAGGCCGTGGCGTCGTGCAGCAGCCCGACGCCGATCCGGATCGCCGCCAGCGGCTTCGCCAGCTCGATCCCGACCTCGCCGAGACAGACCTCGACCGCGACGCGATGCCCGGTGATATCCTGCAACGTGCCCACGATCGACGTGGGCCCGGTCGCCTTGCGCACGACGCGACCGACCGCCGCGAACCACCGCTGGTGGACCCTGAACTCGAGATGGAACTCGCCGTGACGGATCGCCCGGTCGACCGCCTCGGTGAAGCGCCGGCGGTCCTCGGCGTCCAGGGCATCGATCGGGTCCATCGGGTGGCGGATCCCGAGCAGCTGCTTGCAGCGCGACGAGCAGTGCCACGCGCCGGTCGCTGCGACGATCTCCCAGACGCCGAGGCCGGCGTGATCGACCGCGAGGGCGGCCAGATCGTGATGAAGAACCGCCATCTTGTTGTTCAGCTGACTCATTGTTCGACCTCCTTCTACGAGGTTACGCACGTGACCCGGCGGATCGACCGCACTCCGACGAGAGGCCGGATCCTGCGGACCAGCCGTAGAGCATTCATGAAGACGCGGGACTAGACTGATCTCGTGAACGGCGTCCCGGACCAGCGCAGGCGAGCTCTCGGAATCGGTGTGATGGTCGGCATCTCGCTGCTCCAGCCCCTCATCGACGCGCTGTCGGCCGGTGATCACGCGCGTCTGATCGCGAAGCTCTCGGCGCTCGTCGTCGGTCTCCCGATCGTGATCGTGTGGGCGTCCGCGCTGTTTCGATGGGCGACGCGCCGGCACATCGGAACCGTGCCGTTGATCGTCATCGGTGCGGGTGCGTCCGGCGTGCTGTTCGCGATCTTGCTGGCGGCTTCGCGCGCGGCCGTGTTTTCGATCGACGAACTGCAGCCGCAGCGTGCGTGGGGCGAGGTCGATGCGATGCGCGTCGGCTTCGGCATGGGTCTGACGAGCTTCGCGCTGTGGGCCCTCGCGTTCGTGTTTCCGTTCGCCGCCGAGGATGCCCGGGTGCGTGCGCTCGAATCCGAAAAGCTTCGCGTCGAAGCCGAGCTCGCGCAGTTTCGCGCCCACCTGGCGCCGCACTTTCTGCTCAACACGCTCAACGCGATCGCCGGCCTGGTCACCGATGATCCGCGACTGGCACGCAAGCTGCTTGCGTCGCTCGGCGATCTGCTCCGTGATTCGCTGCGCTCGGAAGGTGAGATGCAGACGCTCGACGAGCAGCTCGAGTGGCTGCGCCGCTACGCGCAGATCCTCGAGGTGCGTCACGCCGGCCACCTCGCGTTTCGCTGGGACGTGCAGGACGAGACCAGGCGCGCCCTCGTACCGCGGCTGCTGCTGCAGCCGCTCGTCGAGAATGCAGTGCAGCACGGCGTGATGAAGCGGCACGGCGGCGGCGAGGTCAGCGTGCGCACGCGGCTCGACGGTGCGAAGCTGGTGTGCGTCGTCGAGGACAATGGTCCCGGGTTGCCCGCGACCGAGACTCGCCCCGGCGCGTTCGGGCTCGCATCGGTGCGGCGGCGGCTCGCGCTGCGCTACGCCGATGCAGCGAGCCTGCGCCTCGAGTCCTCCAGCTCGGGAATGCGTTCGATCGTGGAGCTACCGCATGATCAATGACCGCAACCTGCTGCGAGCTCTCGTGCTCGAAGATGAATGGCCGACGCGCAACTATCTCGTCGAGCTGATCGAGAGCACCAGGCTCGCCGAGATCACCGGTGCGGTCGCTACCCTCGAAGAAGCGCGCGCGGCGCTTGAAGGCTCGCCGATCGACGTCGTGTTCGTCGACCTCCAGCTCGCCGGCGAATCCCAGACCGGTCTCGATCTCATCCGGTCCGCGGCCCAGGCGCCGAACGCGCCGATGTTCGTGATCGCGACCGCGTTTCACCAGCACAGCCTCGAGGCGTTCGAGCTCGGCGTCGTTGACTACCTCCTGAAGCCGTTCAGCGAGGAGCGCGTCGAGCAATGTCTGCGCCGGCTGATCGCGCGGCGACCCGAGCGCCGTTCCGGTCCGCTGCGCGTCGTCGCGCGGCGCAAGAGGAACCTCGTGTTCCTCGACCCGGGAGACATCTGGGCGTTCGAAGCCGTCGACCGGCTCACGTTCGTCCACTCGCGGCACGGCAAGTTCGACATCGATCTCAGCCTCACGGCGATCGAGACGTCGTTCGGTCGCACGCTCACGCGCGTGCATCGCAACTGGCTCGTCAACCTCAGCCTCGTCCAGGAGATCGACCGCGACGGCGGCGAGATGACGATCCTGGTCGGCAGCACCGTCGACGCCGAAACGATCCGGGTCCCGGTGTCGCGCGATCGCGCCAAGGCCGTGCGCGATCTGCTGCTCGAGAACGCGACCGGGCTCCGGCGACCGTGATCGACCGCGGGTCGGCCCGCGGGTCGGCCAGTGGCCGGGATGGTAGGCGGGATGGGCCGGTCAGCCGCGCAGGAACGCGACGGTGACGCCGTCGCCGCCTTCGGACTGCTCGCCGGGCCGGAGCTTCTCGATCGCCTTGTGGGCCTGCAGGTGGCTGCGGATCGCCGAGCGCAGGGCGCCGGTGCCGTGGCCGTGGACGACGAAGATCGCGTCGCGGCCGGCCATCAGGCTCTCGTCGACGAAGCGATCGACCTGGGCGACGGCGTCGTCGACCCGGTTGCCGCGGACGTCGAGCGTGGTCTCGATCGTGCGGGCGTTGGCGCGGCCGCCGGCGGGGACGCCGTCGACCAGCGCGACGTTGCCGTTGGCCGGCGATGCTCCGGCGTCGGGGCGCGCCGTGCGCTCGCCGCGGTCGCCGCGCTCGCCGCGGTCGCCGCGCTCGCCGCGGTCCGGCCGCTCGCCGCGGTCGCGGCGCGCCTGGCGGTGGCTGTCGATCAGCACGTCCTTGACCGGCACCATGGCGCGCATCGCGCCGACCCGGACCTCGACGCGATCGTCGGGCAGGAGCGCGACGACCTCGGCGCGGCCGAGCCGTGGCACGATCACCGGCGCGCCGGCGACGAGCTGCTCGGGGCGCGCCGGGGTGCCCGGGGGCAGCTGGCGCTGCGGCTCGTGCCGGGCGACGGCCGCGCCCGGATCGGCCAGCCGGCGGGTCGCGGCCTTGACGTCGTCGGCCGTCGGCGGCGGCGCGCTGGCGGCGGCGGCCGCGGCGGCGCGCGCCTTGACGTCGCGCCGGACCTCGTCGATCTCGCGGCGCGCGGCCTTGAGCGCGGCGAGCGCCTCGCCATGCGCGGCGCGGGTCTGCTTCTCGTAGCGCGCGAGGGTGCGGGCCTTGTTGACGCGCAGCGCGGCGCGCTCGGCCTCGGCGTCCTCGAGCTCGGCGAGCAACGCGGCGCGCTCCTCCTCGATCCGGCGGCGCTGGTCGGCGACGCTGGCGAGCAGGTCCTCGACCCGGGCGCCGTGGGTCCCCATCAGGTCGCGGGCGCGGTCGACGACGTCGTCGGCGATGCCCATCCGCCGCGCCACGGTGAGCGCGCCCGAGCTGCCCGGCACGCCGAGGTGGAGCTTGAACGTCGGCTCGAGCCGGGCGAGGTCGAAGCCGACCGAGGCATTGGCGAACCGGGGATCGGTGGCGCCGAGCGCCTTGAGCCGCTCGTAGTGCGTGGTGATGATCGCGGTGACGCCGCGCGCGGCGAGCGCCTCGAGCACGGCCTGGGCGAGCGCGGCGCCCTGCTCGGGATCGGTGCCGACGGCGATCTCGTCGATCAGGACGAGCGAGCCGCTGCCGGCGGTGGCGAGCAGCTCGCGCAGGTTGATCATGTGGCCCGAGAACGTCGACAGGTCGTTCTCGAGGCTCTGGGCGTCGCCGATGTCGCTGCGCACGTCGGGGAACCAGCCCATCACGCTGCCGCTCTCGGCGGTGAGGTGGTGGCCGCAGCGCACCATCAGCGCGGCGAGCCCGACGGTCTTGAGCGCGACGGTCTTGCCGCCGGCGTTGGGCCCCGAGACCAGCAGCGCGGTGCCGGCGGCGACGGTGACGTCGTTGGCGACGCAGCGCCGCTCGCCGAGCAGCATCAGCGGGTGCCGGGCGTGGAGCAGCGCGATCCGCGGCTCGTCGGCGACGATCGGCTCGGCCGCGACGATGTCGTCGGCGATGATCGCGGCGGACGCGATCACGTCGAGGGTCTCGGCGGCGCCGAGCGCGGCGTCGAACCCGTCGGCCTCCTCGGCGACCCAGCCCGAGAACTTGATCAGGATCCGGCGCTCCTCGTCGAGCACATCGGCCTCGGCGAGCTTGGCGCGGTTGTTGAGATCGACGATCTCCTCGGGCTCGATGAACAGGGTCTGGCCGCTCTGCGACGTGCCGTGGACGATGCCCCGCACGAAGCCCTTGCCGTCGGTGCGCACCGGCAGGACGTAGCGGTCCTCGCGCTGGGTGTAGTAGACGTCCTGGAGGTAGGGCGAGAACCGCTCGTCGCTCAGGAGCGCGCCCATCCGCTTCTCGAGCTGGGCCTTGATCGCGGCGAGCGCGCGGCGCAGCGGGCCGAGCGCGTCGCTCGCGTGGTCGACCAGCCGGCCCTCGGCATCGAACGCCTCGAGGATCGGAAGGTAGACGTGGCCGAGGTCGGCGATCGCCTCGCCGCGGGCCGCGAGCCGGGGCGCGACCTCGGCGTGCTCGCGCAGGTGCAGGCGCAGCCGGCCGAGCGCCTGGCCGGTCGACGCGACCGCGACCAGCTCGGCCGCCTCGAGCGCCGCCGCCTTGCGGACCCGGCCGATCGCCCCGGCGATGTCGGCGATGCCGCCGAGCGGCAGCCGGGCGTCGCGCGCTGCCAGGTCGCGGGCCTCGGCGATCTCCCGGGCGCGGTCGCGCGCCGCGGCGGCGTCGCCGAACATCGGGAAGCCGCGCACGGCCGCCGCGCCGCGCACGGTGGCGCAGCGCTTGACCCAGTGGTCGACGTAGGTCGGCCACCCGAGGTCGTCGAGCGTCTTGGCGGCGATCGTCACGCGCGGAGGTGTATCAGGCCGGAATCAGGTCGGCCAGGCTCGGCACCACCCGGTTGCGGCCGCCGCGCTTGGCCACGTACAGGTTCTCGTCGGCGCGCTTGATCAGCGCCGCGACGTCCACCCCGGTCTCGCGGTGCAGCGTGGTGACGCCCAGGCTGATCGTGAACGGGATGGTCAGGTTCTCGAACCGGCACGGCCGCTCGTCGATCAGCGTCCGCAGGTGCTCGGCGAACACGATGCCGCCCGGCAGCGCGGTCGACGGCAGCACGCAGACGAACTCCTCGCCGCCGTAGCGCGCGAACAGGTCCTCGCGCCGGATCCGCGGCCGGATCCGCGCCGCCAGCTCCTTGAGCACGGCGTCACCGGCGAGGTGGCCGTGGCTGTCGTTGACCTTCTTGAAGTGATCGACGTCGAACATCACCAGCGTCAGCGGATGGCCGTGGCGCGAGCACACCGCGATCTCGCGCTCGAGGAACTCGGAGAAGTAGCGCTTGTTGTGGATCCCCGTCATGCCATCCTGGATGGCCATGTTGTGGATCGCCTCGTGGTACGCCGACTCGACGTTGGAGCCCGACAGGAACTTGTAGATCGCGTCGCCGAACCGGACCTGATCGGTGTCGGCGAGCTGCGTGGTCTTGATCCGGCTCTCGTTGACGAACGTGCCATTGGTCGAGTTCAGGTCCTCGACCCACCAGTTGCCGGCGTCGTCGACATAGAGCCGCGCGTGCTGGCGCGACACCGAGCTGCGGCTGACGACGAACCCGGCCTCGCTGTCGCGGCCGACGATGTACTGCAGGTTGAGCAGCGGGATCCGGCGGCCGATGTCGGGGCCGGGCGGGTGCAGGTTGACCAGGCACGCCTCGCCGGCCAGAGGCTTCTGCTCCGGCTCGCCCAGCGGACGTTGCAGGATCAACGTCCCACCCTCGCGATAGTCGTCGGTCACGTGCTGGTTTCCAGCATAGCCTCGAAACCGCTGGCTGTGCAAATCCGAGGCGTTAGCTTGACCCGGCGCGGCGCCGGCCGCCTGCGACCTCGAACGATCGCCCCGACCTGGTCACGACCGGGCCGATCGTCCCGAGTAAGGCATCCGCGCACAGCGCACGGGCGAGCTCGCGCTGCTCCCCCGGCAGCCGGTCGATCAGCCGGTCGACCGCCACCGCCGCCCTCGGCGCGACCAGCGTGGTCAGCACCAGGTGGCCGCCGGCGACCGCCTCGATCACTGCCGCGGCGTCGCCGGCCGAGTGGACCGCCCCGACGACGATTGCGTCGGCGCCCTCGCGCATCGCCGCGGCCACGCCGTCGCCGACCGACGGCACGTGCTCGCCGGCGGTGCGCTGGCTGATCCACGGGCTGACGTGCACGATCTCGATCGGGTCCTCGATCGCGACCACGCGCCGGCGCAGCTCGCCGAGCGCCCGGACCAGCGCCGCGAGCGTCGTGGTCTTGCCGCTGCCCGACGGGCCGGCGATCACGATCAGGCCGCGGTCGCGCAGCCAGTCGGCCACGCCGTCGAGCGCGAGCCCGCCGGGGCCCGACATCGCCGGCGCCTCCGCCGGCAGGAGCCGCAAGGTCGCGCCCGGCCCGCGGTGGTCGCGGGTCAGCGTGACCCGGACCCGGCCGGCGCCGTCGCCGTAGGTGAACACCGCGACGCCGCGCTCGGTCCACACGCTGCGCGCCTCGCTCGGCGCGATCTGCCCGAGCTCGCGCGCCAGCGTGTCGGCGTCGATCGGCCCGCGATCCGCGGTGGCCGCGAGCTCGCCGCCGATCCGCTGGAACGCCGGCGAGCCGGCGCTGAGGTAGACGTCGCTGGCGTACGCGGCGCGCGCCGCGGCGGTCAGCTGGTCGAGCAGCGCGCTGCCGCCGGTGGGCAGCCCGGTGCTGGCCGCGATCCCGTACTGGCCGCGCTCGATCGCCATGTCGGCCGCCTCGCCGGCGGAGGGCGACGACACCAGCGGACGGGGCGGCGGTGTCGGACGCGCCGGGGGCGCCGGCGCGGCGACCTGCGACACGGGCTCGAGCGGATCGATCGTGACGTGCCAGGCGCCGGCGCGCGGCGCGACGTGGATCGACCACCGCCCGCCGCTGGCGTCGATCTCGAACGCCGCCGGGCGCGCCCGGTCGAGCTGCTCGAGCACCGGCGGCGGCGCGATCTCGCGGACCAGCGCGACGATCTGCTCGTGCGCCGTGATCTGGGTGGCGTGGCGATCACCGGTCGGAAACCGCAGGGTCACGGCCTGGCCCGAGGTCAGGACCGCGCCCTGGGCGCCGAGCTGCTTGATGCTGCGCAGGTAGACGTCGAGCTTGGCCATCACCAGACCTCGCCGAGCTCGGTGACCGCGACGACCTGGATCGCCTGGATCAGGTAGTGCTGGTCGGTGGTCCACAGCCGGAGGAACCGGCCGGCGCGGTTCAGGTGATCGATCACCCGCGACCGATCGGCGGGCGCGCTGTCGAGCAGCGTGCCGATCAGCTTGGTGCCGTGCGCGAGCTCGATCTCGACGAAGTGCTGGTGGTCGAACAGCGTGAGCTCCTCGGGGGCCTCGCTCGCCGGCTCGGCGGCCAGGGTCGCCTGGGCCGGCGGCGGCGGTGCGTCGGGTGCCTGGCGGGCGATCGCGACCCAGGCGATCGCATGCTTGCCGATCAGCCGGACCCGGCTCGCGGTGCGCACCGGCAGGAACCGGGCGTCGCCCTCGAGCTGCGCCGCGATGTCATCGAACAGCTGGCCGCGGCCGGTCCGCGGCACCTCGGGCACGAACATCTCGACGGCGGCCGGCGGCGCGCCGACGAGCGCCAGCCGCACCGCGACCGACATCGTCGGCAGCCTCAGCTCGCTGGTCCGCTGCGATCCCCCCACCCGGGCATGGTACTACGGCTTGCGCAGGTCGCGCCGGAGCCAGCGCTCCACGATGCTGACCAGCGGCTCGGCGGCAAGCTCGGGCACGGCCGCGATCGGCGCATCGACCACGATCTTGCCGGCGAACAGGTACACGATGTCGGTCGCCCAGCGATCGAGCGTGTCGAAGATGTGGGTCGCGTACAGGATCGTCGTTTGGTGCTGCTCGGACTCGTCCCGCAGGAACGCGAGCAGGTCCTGGCGCGCGATCAGGTCGAGATCGGTGGTGATCTCGTCGAGCAGCAGCACCTGGCGCGGGCGGAGCAGGCCGAGCAGGAGCTGGACCCGCCGGCGCTGGCCGTCGGACACCGCGTGCATGTGCCAGCCGAGATCGACGCCGAGCACCTCGATCAGCCGGGCCTGCCGCGCCGGATCGACGCCGTGCTGGCGCGCGAGGATCTCATCGACCCGGAGGTCGACGTCGAACGGGAACCGGCCGCCGAGCAGCTCGACCTTGCCCGACAGCGACGGCTCGTGGAACGCCGAGGCGCCGAGCACCTGGACCCGCTCGCGATCGATCATGTGCTTGCCCGCGATGATGCGGAGCAGCGTGGTCTTGCCCGCGCCGTTGGCGCCGATCACCAGGACCCGCCGCCCTGCCGAGACGGTCAGGTTCACACCGGCCAGGACCTCGCGCGCATCGCCGCGATACGCAAAGTGCAGATCGCGGACCTCGATCACCGGAGCGGACGTCATCGGTGTGCATGCTAGCTTTGCCGGCATGCCACGCGCTACCTGGCTGCTCGGCGCAACGACGCTGATCGCTGCGTCGCTGGCCGTGCGGCTCTACGTCGATAACCGCGGCCTGCGCACCGCGCTGGCCGAGCGCCCCGCCGCGTCGGCCCCCGCCGCGCCCCCGCCCGGGACCGCCGCGCGCCCGGCCGCGCCCCCGCCGCAGACCCCCGCCGCGCCGCCCGCCGCCCACACCGCCGCGGCGCCGCCGCCCGCGCTCCCCGACCCGCAGACCGAGACCCGGATGGATCGCCGGGCGCGCCGCACCGAGGAGTTCGCCGCGATGTTCGGCCGGCTCGACGGCGAGACCGACGCCGAGTACAAGGCGCGGATCCTGCCGCTGATCAGCGCCGGCCTGACCGTGCCGCGGCTGCGCGCCGAGGACCAGCGCCGGGTCGCCCAGGACAAGGCCCACGTCACGCCCGAGCAGAGCGCCAAGCTCGACAAGGCGTTCGACAAGGTCTACGGCGACGTCCTCGACTACACCAACAAGGCGATCGCCGATGGCCAGCTGTCGCCGTACGAGCGCAACGTCTCGGGCTGGCTCGAGTACGCCGGCGGCCTGGGCGGCCTGCTCAACGAGGCCAACGGCCAGATCGGCAAGATCCTCGAGCCGTCGCAGCTCCGCACGATGTCCGACGCCGGCTTCGAGTGGGGCGAGTACCTCGGCCTCAAGGCGCCGTGGGAGCAGCTGAGGCCGCCGCCACCACCGCCACCGCGGGGCAAGTGACGGTCACGATCTCGGTCACGGGCATGGCAACAGCGGCGCGACCGGGGTTCGTCGCGCCGAGATCCCGTTGCCGAGCTCGCCGGCGCGGCCGTCGCCCCAGCAGCTGACGCTGCCGTCGCCGAGCACGGCGCAGGTGTGCTCGTCGCCGCACGCGAGGTCGCGGACGCCGGTCAGCTCGGGGATCGTCGCCGGCGCGGGCTTGCTGCCGTAGGTGCCGTCACCGATCTGGCCGGTGTAGCTCGCGCCCCAGCACGCAACGGCGCCGTCGGTCCTGCGCGCGCACGCGTGGATCCCGCCGGTGATGACCGCCGCGACGTTCGACAGCCCGCTGACCTTCTGCGGTGTGCCGCGGCTCGTGTAGCCGCCGTAGCCGAGCTCGCCGTCACCGCCGGCGCCCCAGCACGACACGCTGCCGTCGACCATGCTGTGGGCGCAGGTGAAGTCGCCGTGCGCGGCGATCTCGTCGATGCCCGAGAGCGTCTTCACCATGACCACCGCGCCCAGCGCCGGCGTCGTGAACGTGCCGTCGCCGAGCTGGCCCGAGCCGTTGTAGCCCCAGCACCACACCGCATGATCCACGGCGATCGCGCAGTTGTGGATGTTGCCGACGGCGATCGCGAGGGCCCCCGGCATCAGGTTCTTGACCATGACCGGGGCGAGTTGATCTTCCCGGGTGCCGTCGCCGAGCACGCCGTTGTTGTTGGCGCCCCAGCACTGCACGACGCCGCCGGTCAGCGCGCAGCTGTGATCGTCGCCGGCGCCGATCTGGGTGACGCCCGACAGCCCGGCGACGGCGCGGGCCAGCCCGTGGGTCTCGTTGCTGCCGTCGCCGAGCTCGCCCCGGCCGTTGCGGCCCCAGCACCGCACCGTGCCATCCTCGATCAGGGCGCACGAGTGCGCGCTGCCGGTCACGACCTGGGTGGCGCCGGTGACGCCCTGCACGGCGACCGGCCGGGTGCGCCGGAGCCACGAGCCGTCGCCGACCTGCCCGCTGTCGTTCTCGCCCCAGCACGACACGGTCTTGCCGGCGAGCGTCGCGCAGCTGTGCGCGCCACCCGCGGCGATCGTGGTCGCGCCGGTGACGCCGGGCACGGTGTGCGGCGTGCCCTCGGTGGTGCGCAGCCCGTCGCCGAGCTCGCCGTGGCCGTTGTAGCCGCTGCAGCTGATCCCGCCATCGGTCGATCGCGTGCACAGGTGGCCGCCGCCGCCGGACACGTCGGCGATCCCGGCGTAGCTGGTCAGCGCCGGGATCGCATGGTTGAAGCTCGTGCCGTCGCCGAGCTCGGAGTTGCCGTTCTCGCCCCAGCACCAGACCCGGCGCTGATCGTCGGTGGCGCACGCGAACCGCGCCCCGGCGGTGATCGCGACCGCCTTGGCGGTCAGCGCGACCGGAACCGGCACGGGCGACGGGCTGGCGACCGTGGTGCCGAGCTGCCCGACGTCGTTGCGGCCGGCGCACAGCACCGCGCCGGCCGAGGTCACCGCGCACGAGAACGTCGCGCTGACCGCGACCCCGACCGCGTCGGCGATCTTCGTCCGGGTCGGCGTCGAGCGCGGCATCTGCGTGCCGTCGGCGAGCTGGCCGACGTCGTTGTCGCCCCAGCACCACATCGCGTGGCTGCCGTCGACCGCGCAGGTCGAGTCACCGCCGGCCGACACCGCCGTGACGCCGCTGATCCCGTCGACCGTGCTCGGCGTGCTCGAGAACTGGCTGCCGCCGCGGCCGAGCTGGCCGGCCTGGTTGTCGCCCCAGCACACCAGGCCGCCGGCGGTGAGCAACGCGCAGCTGTGCAGGTTGCCGGCGGTGATCGCGGTCGCGGTGGTGACGCCGAGCACCGGGACCGGCGTGTGGTTGTCGCTGATCGCGTTGTTGCCGAGCTGGCCGCGCGCGTTGCGTCCCCAGCACCACACCGTGTGGTCCTTGCCGAGCGCGCAGGTGTGGTCGGTGCCGCCCGCGATCGCGGTGAATCCCGGCAGCCCGGTCGCGGCGACCTGCACCGGCAGCGTCCGATCGGCGGTGGTGCCGTCGCCGAGCTGGCCGAACGTGTTGCGGCCCCAGCACCACGCGGTGCCGTCGACGCGGATCGCGCAGGTGTGCTCGTCGCCGGTGGTCACGGCGGAGGAGCACTTCGCCGGCTGGGGCTCGGTCGGCACGCAGCGCTGGTCGATGCACGCGTAGCCATCGGCGCACGTGCCGTCGGGAGCGCACTGGTACAGCGTCCCGGTGTAGTCGACGTTGATCGAGCACGCGGCGAGCCCGAGCCCGATACCGATACCCACAATCCCGGCCAGTGCATGGCGCATCAGAACGTTCCTCCCAGCACGACGGCGCCGCCGCCGCGAACCGGCACGGCGGTGACGCGCGTCTCGGTGCGAACGCGCGGTGTCGTCAGGTACAGCACGCCGGCGGCGAGCGCGAACGCGCCGGTGACCCCGAGGCCGACATTGGTGAACAGCGCATCGCGCCGGGCGCGATCCTCGGCCGCCCTGGCCTCGCCGAAGCTGTGGTGGACGCTGTCGGCGTTGAGCCGATCGAGCTCGCCGGTGTCGGTGTGCACCGACCACGCGAAGTAGCCGGTGATCCCGGCGAACACGACGCCGCCCGCGGCGTACGGCCACCACCGCAGGTACACCGGCCGCGCGGTCGCGTGCACGGCCTCGGGCGCCCGGCGAGGCGGCGGCGCGGGGGCCAGGGCCACGACCACCGGCGGCGGTGCCTCCCCGGTCACGACGATCGGCACGTCCCTGGAGCCGATCTCGATCAGGCGGTTGCCGTGGGCGTCGAGCGCCGCGATCCGCGCGTCGATCCGCCGGCCCGCGGGCAGCGGCACATCGGTGCGCTCGGACGCCTCGACGTCCCGGGTGCGCTCGGCGCCGCCGTCGACGCTGAACACCGCGCGCACCGTCGCGACCATGTTCAGCGGGTCGCTGGCCACGACCACGGTGATCGCCGGCGGGTCGGAGCGGGTCTCGGTCTTGACCTCGAGCACGGCGTGGCCGGCGAGGCCGGCGACATAGCGCGCGGCGGCGTCGAACGGCCGCCGGATCTTGGGTGACGTGCCGTCCGGCAGCGCGGCCCGGGGCGACAGCGCGAGCAGGTGGGTGAACGCGTCGGTGGCGGCGCGGGCGTCGCCCAGCGCGGCCTCGACGATCCCGCCGAGCCGGTAGATCTCGACCATGTCCTCGGGGCTGCGGCCGCCCGAGGCGAGCGCCGTGGTCAGCGCCGGCCGCGCCGCGAGGTAGTCCGACTCGGCGACCGCCTTGCGCGCCACGGCGAGCGGGTCGTCGGCCCAGGCCACGCCTTCGAGCACCAGCAGGGCAAGCGTGATGGCCCGGAGCATGCCGGCCTGAGACTATCACCGACGCTCCAGCCGCGAACGATCGCACCGTCGCCCACCGCGTGATGACGATCACCCGCTACCACACGATGCGACTCGCCGGAGCGACCTTGCCGGGCTCGATGGTGATCCGCACGTCGCGCGTGGCGCCCGAGGGCGCGACCGCATGCACGACGTGACGGCCCGGTGACAGCTCGATCCGCACCAGGGGGGTCTCGCCGTGGCGCTTGCCGTCGATGTAGATCACCGC
>DASWRS010000292.1:0-2440 GCA_036403075.1 Kofleriaceae bacterium | reverse complement strand
CACCGCTGCCGTGATCGCCCGCCCGCGCCGGGGGCCGTCGCCCTTGCGCCGCTCTCGCGCACCGTCCCGCGCCGAGCGCTTGAGCCACCGACGTGGCGCGAGCGGCGCTCCCACAGCTGATCGGTCGACGACGCGCGAGCTGCCGTGCCCGCGCTCGTCACGGGACGTGCGCTCCGCGGCGTGTCGGGCGACGACGGCCCCCGGCGCTCGGGAGCCAATCACAAGGAGGCTCTGATGTTCGATACGCTCGAGATGTCACTCACGGTTCTCGAACAACTCGCTCCGCTGGAGCCCAAGCTCCGCCAGCGCCGCAAGTCGCTCGCCGACGAGGTCGGCCGCGCTGCCGAATCGATCGCCCTCAACGTCAGCGAAGCGCGGCAGCGTGCCGGCCTCGATCGCGCCGACCTGTTCCGCCGTGCTGCCGGCTCGGCAAGCGAGCTCACCACGGCGCTGCGCATCGCGCGGGCACGCGGCTACATCACGCCCGCCGACTTCGCCGCCGTCGATGCGGTGCTGGATCGGGTCCGCGCAATGCTGTGGCGGCTCACGCATTGAGCGGCCGCGGGTCGCCAGCCTGCGGCGGCCGCGAGCCCGCGGTGCGCCGCCGGCGCGCCACGCTGCCATCGCGATCGCGAAGCCGGCGACGACCCGCGGGCTCGACGATCGCGAGCTCGCCGCGTGGGCCGACGCGATGACCCGCTCGGGCGAGGTGATCGACCTGTCGCGGATCGCGCGCGTCAAGGTCGACAAGCACTCGACCGGCGGGGTCGGCGACGGTGGACGTCCGGCGGAGCTGGCCCGGGCGCGGCGCGCCGCGCGGATCTCGAGCGGGCAGCTCTGCCAGCTGCTCGGCATCGACCAGCAACGCCACGCGCCGGCCGGGCCCCGACCGCGGGCTGGCTGTCGGGCTCCGCCGCGTCCCGGCTGGCTCCCGGTCGCCATCTCGAGCCTTCCAGGGCCATCGACGGCTCCGGCTTCAGCTCACGATCCTGGCGCGCCGAATCGTGCCCAAGGGCTCAGGGCCGGCCAGGCGGGTCGTCCTTGCGCGGCAGCGCGGCCTCCTCGGGCCGCGGCAGCTCCAGCGTGCTGCCGCTGTCCGGACCGGTCATGATCGTGATCTTCGCGATCCGGGCCTTCGCGAGCGGCTCCGAGGCCAGGTTGCCGCCGGTATGGGTGTTGCGCTGCAGGCCGAAGAACGGGCGGGCGTCCACCGTCAGCCGGAGCCGGCTGCCCTTGGCGATCGCGCGGGCGAAGAACATCATCGGCGGCAGCGCGACGCGCTCGGGCTTGTTGGGCACCATCAGGACAGGATTTGCGCCACCCTGGCGGTAGCGGAGCCGGATCGCCGTGTCCGCGAGCTCGATCGCGCTGCCGTCCGCCGCCACCTCCCACAGGCTGACGAACAGATCCGCGTCGGGCTGGTCGCACGCGAGCTGCAGCGTCAAGCGCGCACGCCCGGCCAGCACGGTCTCGGCGGCCAGCGGCGCGGTGTGCCACATGATCTTGCTCGGTGACTCGCGGTACAGGTCGCGCTGATCCTTCAGGTACTGGGAGGTATCGAGCTCGAGCTCCTCGCGCGGCGGCAGGTAGTGAGGATCGGAGACCAGCGTGGCCGTGGCAGCGACCGACGGTGGCTGCGCCAGCAGGTGGCCGCTGCGGGTCACGTCACCCACGGTCGCGCCGGTCAGATCGAGCTCGAGCTTCATCGGCGCGCCCTCGACCTGCTTCAGCTCGGAGGCGTGGTGCCAGGTGTTGGGGCCGGCGAGGAACCAGGTCACGCGATCTTTCAGGAAGGCCGGCGGCGGACCGCCCTTGAGCACGTGGTCGTACCAGGCCTTGTGCAGCTCCTCCATGCTCATCACCGCGCCGGGGCCGAAGCTCACGCCGGCGATCTCGGACTTCGGGCGGCGCGTGCCGCCGTGGTCCCAGGGGCCGATCACCAGCCAGTGCCGCGCGGTGACGTCCTTGGCGCCATACGCCATGTGGCGCTCGTAATAGGTCAGGGCGCCGAGCTGATCGGCGTCGTAGTGGCCGGTGATCGTGAGGATCGGGATCCGCAGCTTCGCGTACTGCTCCGGGCGCGGCGTGATCGCCTGCCAGAACGCATCTTCGCGGGGATGGGCGAGCCAGGTCCGGAACACGGTGCCCTTGATCCCCGTGATCTCATCGAGCTCCTGAAATGGCCGCCCGCTCGACACCTGCTCCCAGTTGGCGTTGCGCCACAGCTCTTCATTCGCGAACAACCCGGTGTTGAGCGCCCGGCCGTGCACGAAGGTCAGCCATTGCAGCGGGTACCAGCTGAAGATGCCGAACGCCTGCGGGTAGTCGATGCCCGGGTAGACCGCCGCCGTCGGCGCCATCGCCTTGAGGTGCGGCGGGAGCTCCTTGGCGATGCTCCACTGCGTGAAGCCGAGCCACGAGCCGCCCCAGGTCGCGACCT
>DASWRS010000291.1:0-32410 GCA_036403075.1 Kofleriaceae bacterium | reverse complement strand
CCATGGCGCTGCTCCAGCTGCTCGCGGCGCGCCTCGCCGGCGTCGATCGCGTCCGATTCTACGCCGCCGATCGCCACGGCCAGGACGACCTGCGCGCGGCGGTGGCCGACCTCGCCCAGGTCCACGGCTCCGCTGGCTCAGGCGGCCCCGGCGGCGCACCCGCCACCGACGCCGTCCTCGAGCGCGTCGCCGGGCTGGGCTACGAGTGGGGCGTCAGCGACGGCAACTGACCGGCGCCGGCCGCGCGCCGATCCGCGGCAGCCCGCGAAGCATCGCAAACCCGGCGTGGCCACCGACCAGCGCCGTGCCGACGCAGAACGCGGCCTCGAGGCCGTCACGAACGAGCCGTGCTCGATGTAGATCGTGTCGGCGGGTTCGGCGAAACGACAAGAACGGCCGCTCGATCCGGGCGCTTCCGCCGGCCCCAGATCCGCGGCGGCTCACTTCTTCGGCGGCGGCGGCGGCGGCGTGGCCGGCTTGGCCGGCGGCGGGGGCAGCGTGGGCTGCTTGCCGAGCGTGTCGGCGCCGGCCTGGGCGCACATGCCGTCCTGCTGCGAGGTCGCGCCGCTGACGCCGATCGCGCCGACGATCTTGCCCTCGATCACCAGCGGGATGCCGCCCTCGATCGGCGTCACGCCGGTCAGGCCGAGGATCGCCTGGCGGCCGCCGGCGAGCGCGTCGTCGAACGCCTTGGTCGGCCGCTTGAAGCGCGCCGCGGTCCGCGCCTTGTCCTGCGACACGACGGTGCTGCCGGCCTGGGTGCCGTCCATGCGCTCGAAGAACACGAGATCGCCGGCGGTGTCGACGATCGCGGCGGCCACCGTCCAGCCGCTCTTCTTGCCCTCGGCGATCGCCGCGTCCGCGACCTTGCGCGCGGTGTCGACGCTGATCCCGACGCCGTAGCCATTGGGCAGCTGGGCGTGCGCGCTGCGCGGCACCGAGCACAGACACAGGACTCCAAGAACGATCGTCAGTCGCAGATACATCTTCATCACGAGCCACCTCCGGCGTGGGGTTTACGTTGGGCGGCGCGAGTATACGCACGTCGCGTCGCCGTCGCGGCGGCGGGCGCCCGGAGACTTCGATCGCCCGCCGATCAGGTCAGCATCGTGGCGACCCAGACCTCGTGGAACAGCCGCGGCAGGTTCTTGTAGAACACCGTGAGATCGCCGCCGCGATGGTCGTCGAGGAACCGCGCGCGCTCGCGGTGGATCCGCGCCAGCAGCGGCTCCTTGACCACCGGCGCGATGTGGAGCAGCCCGGCCTCGATCTCGGGGCCGCCCGACGGACCCTGGGACACGACCCGGGCGGCGAGGTGATCGCCGCGCGCGATCGTCCGCGACGCCTGGCGCTCGTTGACCGTGATGCTGCCGCCCTCGATCGCGTCGCGCAGGGTCAGCGACACACCCGGGCTGGCATCGACCACCTCGTAGATCCGCATCGACGACCGGCGCAGCGCGGTCAGGAACGCCTGCTCCCCGGGTGTGAGCTCGGCGCCGACGAGGAAGCGGTCGACGACCGGTGCACCCTGGGCGTCGCGCCGGTCGAACACGAACCACAGGTGCTCGACGTCGCCGAACAGCTCGGCGCGCTCGGGCGGCAGCTCGTCGGCGCGGCCCGCGAACTCGCCCCAGAACTCCTCGCCGGCGCGGTCCTCCTCGTCGGTGGCGAACGCGTCGATGTAGTCGTTGAGCCGCTGGAACACCGCCGTCCGATCCTCGCGCGTGTAGCGATCGGTCGCGCGCGGGTCGCCGCAGCACTTCTTGAACTTGCGGCCGCTGCCACAGGGGCACAGCTCGTTGGGTCCGATCTTGGCCATCGCCTCTATGTATGGCAGGTCACGGCAGCTCGCCGTGCAAGATCTTGGCGAGCTTCGACGAATCGAGGTTGCCGCCCGACACCACGCAGACGACCTTGCCCGGCCCCGCCTTGCCGGCCAGCGCCGCCGCGACCGCGACCGCGCCGGCGCCCTCGGCGACGACCCGGTTGCGCTCGACCAAGAGCCGGATCGCGTCGGCGATCGCGGCGAGCGGCATCGCGAGCGAGCCGTCGACCAGCCCCCGGACGATCGGCCACATCTCGGCGAGCAGGCTCTTGCTGCCGCAGCCATCGACGAAGCTCGGCGTGTACGCGACCTCGCGCGGCGCGCCGGCGGCCAGCGACGCCGCGAGCGGCGCGGCGGTCTCGGGCTCGGCGGCGTAGATCCGCGTCCCGGGACACAGCGCGCGGATCGCGGCCGCGATGCCGGTCGTCAGCCCGCCGCCGCCGTACGGGATCACCACGGCGTCGGGCGCCGGCAAGTCCTCGGCGATCTCGAGGCCGATCGTGCCGTTGCCGGCGAACACCGCGCGATCGGCGACCGGATGGATGAACAGCCGGCCGTCGAACCGCGGGTGCCGGCGGGTGACGAGCACGTCCCACCACGCCGCGAACGGCACCTTGTGGATCTCGGCGCCGAGCCGCGTGATCGCCGCGAGCTTGGCCTCGGGCGCGGTGTCGGGGACCACCACGCCGCACGCGACGCCGCGGGCCCGGGCACACCACGCGACGCCCTGCGCCATGTTGCCGGCGCTGGCGGTGAACACGCCCTGGGCGAGCTGCGCGTCGCTGGCCTGGGCCATCGCGTTGCTCGCGCCGCGCAGCTTGAACGAGCCGATCGGCTGCAGGTTCTCGAGCTTGAGGTAGATCTCCGCCGGCCCGTCGACGCCGAGCCGGACCAGCGGCGTGCGAACCACGTCGCGGCCGATCCGCGCGTGCGCGGCGCGGATCTCGTCGAGGCTCGGCGGCTCCAGGGCGGGCGGCGTCATCGCCGTACTACACCGCATCGCGGCCACGGGCGCAGCCGCGCGTCGCGACAATCGCCGGCGGCCGCGCCAGGGGCGCCCTCGCCGCCGGGCTCCCGCCGGCCGGTCGGCGAGCTCGACAGGCTCGTTGCGTTCATCAACGCTGCACGCGCGGTGATCGTGCAGCCGTGTTGCGATCATCAACATGGAGTGCGTCCATCGAATCACCCGCACGATGCGATTGTCGTCGGGATCCGCGGTCGCAGACGATCAGCGGCGCGGGGCCTGCAGACGCGACGCGCAAGCTTCGCCGGAGGTCTGCCATGTCGCGATGTCGTCGCCCCGCGTTCCCGATCGCATCGGTCATGGCGCTTGCCATTGCCGCAGGCTGCGAGCCACCGAGCACACCGCCGGAGCCTGACTTGGCCACGGTGGTCGCGGCGGCGACCTCGACCGACAGCTGGTTCTTTCGCGGAACACCCAACAACTGGGGCAGCACGGCGATGACCGCGGCGACCGCGACCACGTTCACCACCTGCCAGAGCTTCGCGGGCGTGGCCGACCCGCGGTTCAAGATCGATCACCGGGCCGACTGGACCGAGAGCTATCCCGCGCAGGACCTGCGGGTCGCCAACGGCAGCTACCAGATCGGCTTCGACGCCGGCTCCAAGCAGATCACCGTCCAGGCGGTGGCCAGCTGCGCGAGCGCGCCCGACACCTGGCAGTTCCGCGGCACGCCCAACGCGTGGGGCGCCACGGCGATGACGCCGGTCGCGGGCACCACGCGCCACTCGATCGTCGCCGACTTCGCCCGGCAGGACCCCGCGCCGCGGTTCAAGATCGATCACCACGGCGACTGGGTCGAGGCGTACCCCGCGAGCGACGTGGCGGTCACCGACTGCACCCGGTACCAGATCGTGTTCGACGCGGCGAGCAAGCAGATCACGACCACGGCGCAGGCCGCGATCACCACCGGCGCGTGCGCGATCACGACGCCTCCGCCGCCCCCGCCCGGCGGCGACTTCCGCGCCGAGACCATCTACTTCGTGATGACCGCGCGGTTCTTCGACGGCGATCCCGGCAATAACTACTACAACCGCGATCGGATCAAGGCCGGCGATCCGCAGTGGCGCGGCGACTTCAAGGGCCTGATCAGCCAGCTCGACTACATCAAGGACCTCGGCTTCACCGCGATCTGGGTCACCCCGCCGGTGGTCAACCGCAGCGGCCTCGATTACCACGGCTATCACGCTTACGACTGGACCCAGGTCGATCCGCGGCTCGAGTCGCCGGGCGCCACCTACCAGGACTTCATCACCGCCGCCCATGCCAAGGGCCTCAAGGTCGTGCAGGACGTGGTGGTCAATCACTCGAGCCAGTACGGTATTCGCGGCAAGGTGTTCATCGATCACCTGCCGATCAAGTACTACCGGCCGGCCGGTGGCGCGCCGATCGCCAATGGCCCGTACCAGGGCAACCTCGGCGATTACCTGAGCCCGTTCCGCGAGGACAACGACAACCCGGTGGCGCCGCCGTGGTTCGCCGCCCGCCAGACCAGCGACGCCGCCGGCACCACGCCGCTGGTCGATCCGAAGACCGGCGTCACCGTGCCGCTCGCCGGCTACGACGCCGGCCGGTTCTTCGGCGTCGACCCGGCGCGGCTCGATCCGACCTGGTACCACCTCGACGGCTTCATCGCCGGCGGCGACTGGGAAAGCCCGACGCCGCTGCAGCGCAAGAGCATCGCCGGCGACGCGATCGATCTGGCGACCGAGAACCCGGCGGTGCGCGACTATCTCGACGCCGCGATCGCCCGCTACCTCGACATGGGCGTCGACGCGATCCGGCTCGACACGCTCAAGCACATGGAGCGCAGCGACGCGCTGGCCTACGTCAACACCTGGAAGGCGCACAAGCCGGGCCTGTTCGTGTTCGGCGAGAACCTGGTCAAGGGCACCGGGTTTGGCTCGGAGATCGCCAACGACAACGCCTCGGCGGTGATCCGGCCTTGGTGGTACACGCGGCTCACCACCAACCCGGCCAACCCCACGGGCGGCGGCGACTCCGGCCTCTCGGTGCTCGACTTCTCGCTGTTCTCGACGTTCCGCGACAACATCAAGAACGGCAGCTTCTCCGGGATCGGCGGCGTGCTCGGCTTCGACTGGCTGTACGGCGACGCGACCCAGCTGGTCACGTTCTTCCAGAACCACGACGTCGGCCCCGACAACGACTTCAAGTTCCGGTTCAGCGGCGAGACCTGGAAGGCGGCGATTGCCTACAATCTGTTGTGGACGATCCGAGGCATTCCGTGCCTGTACCAGGGCGAGGAGATCGAGTTCATGAAGGGCGCGCCGCAGGACATCGACGGCCCGACCATGACGCTCGACCAGACCGGCCGGGCCTACTTCGGCGACCACCTCACGCCCGCCGCGATCGCCACCACCCAGGCCCACCCGCTGTACCGCCACCTGCGCCGGCTGAACCAGATCCGCCGCGCGGTCCCGGCGCTGCAGAAGGCAGCCATGAGCCAGGTCAACGAGACCGGCAACGGCCTGTCGTTCGTACGCGACTACCAGAACGGCCAGAGCTACGCGGTGGTCGGGCTCGCCGCTGCCTCGGCCCAGAGCTTCACCGTCACCGGCCTGCGCAACGGCACCTACCGCGACGCGGTCACCGGCCGCGTGGTCTCGGTCGCGAACGGCACGCTGTCGTTCACCGTCAACACCGCGTCGGCCGGCATCTACGTGCTCGACGGCCCGGGCAAGATCGGCAGCGACGGCGATTTCCTGCGCTGACCGATTTCACGGCCATAGCATCCGGCCACCGACGCAAGCACTGCACCCGCCCGGCCCACCCGCGCAGAACCTGCGCGTCCCACCTCGAAGTGCTCCGGCCGGCCGTGTACGGTGCGCGGATGACGAGCCGGGCTTTCAACGATCGAACCGTGGTGATCACCGGCGCGTCGGCCGGGATCGGGCTGGCATCGGCACGGAAGTTTGCCGAGGCCGGCGCCAACGTCGTGCTGGTCGCGCGCGGCGCGACGGAGCTCGAGCGCGCCCGGGCCGAGATCGCGCGGCTCGGACCGGTGCTGGCGATCGCGGCCGACGTCGCCGCGCCCGAGGCGCCGGAGCGGATCATCGGCGGCGCGCTGGCGCAGTTCGGCGCGCTGCACGTGCTGGTCAACAACGCCGGCCGCCACACCCGCGGGCCGTTCCCCGATCAGCGCGATGGCGATATCGCGGCGACGATCGACGTCAACCTGCGCGCGCCGATGCTGTTGACGCGGCACGCGCTGCCGCACCTGATCGCGAGCGGCCGCGGCGCGGTGGTCAACGTCGCGTCGCTCGCCGGCGTGGTCCCGACCGCCGGCAGCGTGGTGTACTCGGCGACCAAGTTCGGGCTGCGCGGGTTCTCGATGGCGCTGGCCGACGAGCTGCGCGGCTCCGGCGTCACGGTGTCGTGCGTGTCCCCCGGCCCGGTCGACACCGGGTTCATCATGGCCGAGCTCGACACCGTCACCGATCTGACGATGTCGCAGCCGCTGGTCACCGCCGAGGACGTCGCCGCGCTGGTCGTCGCGTGCGCGATCGACGGCAAGCTCGAGCGTGCGACCCCGCGGATGTCCGGGGTGCTCGCGACCGCCGGGTACCTCGCACCGGCGCTGCGCAACGCGCTGCGGCCGATGATGGAGCGCCGCGGCCGGCGCAACAAGCAGAAGCTGCGCGACCGCCGGACCAGCTGATCGCCGCGTCAGTTGTCGTCGGGATCGTCGTAGCGGTACGGGCTGGTCAGCTGACCCTGGGTCGGCAGCGGCATGCGCGGCAGCGTCTTGGCGCTGTTGGCGGACTCGAACAGCAGGCCCGCGAGCACGACCGAGGCCTGGCGCAGGTCCTCGGCCTTGAGGTGGTCGAACGTGTCGATGCTGCTGTGGTGGACGCGCGAGCCGTAGTCGAGCGGATCCTGGATGAACTGGTAGCCCGGGACGCCGACGGCCTGCATGAACACGTGATCGGTGCCGCCGGTCGGCGTGGCGACCACCGACCCGGCGCCCATGCTGGCGAACGGCTGCAGCCACTCGCGGAGCAGCGGCACCGCGGCGACGTTGCCCTCGGCATGGACGCCGTGGACCCTGCCCGAGCCGTTGTCGATGTTGAAGTAGGCGACCAGGTCCTTGTAGCCCGGCCGCGGCGTGATCGGGAACCGGTAGCGCCACCGCTGGTAGCGCTCGATCGAGGTCTCGTTGGCCACGGTGCTGGGCGCGCGGGTCGCCAGGTACTTCTCGACGTACGCCATCGAGCCGAGCAGCCCCTGCTCCTCGCCGGCCCACAGCACGAACCGGATCGTGCGCTTCGGCTTGATGCCGAGCGTGCCGAGGATCCGCGCCGCCTCCATCACGACCACGCTGCCGGCGCCGTTGTCGGCGGCGCCGTCGCCGGCGACCCAGCTGTCGAGGTGCGCGCCGGCCATGACGTAGCCCGCCCCGGCGTCGCTGCCGGGGATCTCGGCGAGGATGTTGTAGGCGTTGGGATCGCTATCGTCGAACTGGACGTTGGTGTTGATCTCGAGCATCGGCGGCGGACCGACCTTGGCCAGGCGGGCGAGCCGGCGATAATCCTCGGCCGCGATCTGGATCCCGGGCAACGCCGGGGTCTCGCCGGTACGGAACGTGTACCCCTCACCGTGCAGCAGCTTGCCGTCGCGGTACGACATGCTCGCCCAGGCGATCGCGCGCTCGGCCTTGAGGAAGCTATCGATCTTGGCCCCGAACGAGAACCGCCGGAGCGCGCGGTCGACCGACTGCGGATCGTAGTCGGGCTGGCGATAGTGATCCATCTTGGCGATGTCTTCAGGGGACAGCCGCTTGAACGCCGGCTCTCCCGGCTCGCTGCCGTCGTCGGGCAAGGTCACCAGGACGATCTTGCCGGCGAGCTTGCCGCGCCAGGTCTCGAAGTCGCGCTCGCGCTTGAGCGGCGCGACGATGATCGGCGCGGTCACCGGCCCGCCGGTGCCCGGCGTCCACGCCACCGGGATCGCGGTGAGCTGGAGGACCCGCGGCGCGGTCATCCGCACGCTCGACGACACGATCGACCAGCCGCGGCCGAACGGGAAGCCCTCCTTGCGGACGTTGCGCAGCCCCCAGGTCTTGAACTGCGACTGCGTCCAGGCCTCGGCTTGCCGCATCTGGGGCGAGTTGGTCATTCGCCCGCCGATCCGGTCCATCAGGTACTCGGCGGTCTGCATGACCTGCGAGTGATTGAGCCCCTGATCGATGATCCGGTTCATGTCATCGACCTGCTGCGCGCCGGCCGGGCGAATGACGATCACCAGGGCCACGGCGACGAGAATCCTGCGCATGGTTCAGACGCTCCTTTGGCCGGGTCCGCGCCCCGGCACGTGCGAGTCGTGCAATCGCGAAATGCACGCGACATATATCACGTGCATCTCGGCGCGCGCCCGGCAACCCGGAGGATCACGGCGGCGTCGCACCGGGGTCGCAGGGTGCCCCGGGCCAGACCGACCCACCGGACCGGCTCAAACGCCGTCGAACCGCCGTTAGCGCTCGAATCGGCGTGCCGGCGGACGTTGGCCGTGGCCGGCCCGCCCGATCGCCGGCTCGAAGGCTCACCGGCTCAGTCCGCGCTGATCAGGTCGCCCATCGGCTCGAAGCTCGTCCCGTTGAACTTGGCGAGCCGCATCTGCGAGATCGGCCGGAAGTCGTTCGCGGCGGTGTTGATCTCGATCCCGTCGACCAGCGTGTTGACCACCTGCTTCTGGATGGCCGCCGCTTGCTTCATGATGTTGGCCCGCGACAGGTCGTTGCCGCACGCGGTGAGCAGCTTGACCAGCGAGCCGCTGACCGAGAAGCCGTACAGCGCGTTGCCATCGTTGGGATCGACGTCGGACAGGTGATCCTTGATGAAGGCCTTGTACTCGTTGATCCCCGGATCGTTCGCGGCCTTGGGGTCGTTGGGGTCCTTGAGGTACTGGCCGGTGATGATGCCGGTGCTCTTGTCGAGCCCGGCCGGCTTGAGCACCGCGGCGAGCGACACCGACACGTTCGAGACGAAGTGCATCGGCTTCCAGCCGAGGTCCGCCACCTTGCGGATCGCCTGCGCGCCGAACTTGGGCGTCGCGGCGGTCAAGAGCGTGTCGCAGCCGGCGCCCTGCAGGGTCACGATCTGCGAGTCGATCGTGGGATCGCTGGTCTCGTACGACGCCGTCTTGATCACGATCTTGTCGTACTGGTCGGCGAGCCCGTCCTTGAGGCCGGTCAGGTAGTCCTTGCCGAAGTCGTCGTTCTGGTAGAGCACGCACATCTTGGCCCCGGGCTTCTCCTTCAGCACGTAGCGCGCGTAGATCTTGGCCTCGGTGCGGTAGCTCGGCTGCCAGCCGATCGTCCACGGGTTGTTGGTCGGATCGGCCCACTTGTCGGCGCCGGTCGCGATGAACAGCTGCGGGACCTTCTTGTCGTTGAGGTACTTCTGGATCGCGGTGTTGTTCGCGGTGCCGACGCTGCCGAAGATGAACGCCACGCCCTCGTTCTCCACCAGCTTGCGGGTCTGCTCGACCGCCTTGGCCGGGTTGTAGGCGTCATCGAGCGAGATCAGGTTGACCTTGCGGCCGTTGATCCCGCCCTTGTCGTTGATCATCTTGAAGTACGCGGCCTCGCTCTTGCCGATCACGCCGTACGCCGACGCCGGGCCGCTGTACGGCATCGACTGGCCGATCTTGATCTCGGTCGCGGTGACGCCCGGCATCGCCGAGTCGCCGCCGGCCTTGTCACCGCCGGCCTTGTCGCCGGCCGCGGACGAACCCGGCGAGCCCGGGTCGCCTTCCTTCTTCTTGTTGCCGCAGCCGGCGGCCAGGATGAGGCAGAGGCCGGTGAATGCCGCGAGCCGTGGCGCAGTCGTGACGAACGAGTTCCGCTTCGACATGTATCCTCCGTGTGGTGACGCCGGCATAACTCCGGTCAGGTCCTGGGGGGGTGGTGAAGATGGCGTGCGATCCGGAGCTCGACCGAGCGCACGAGCCCGGCCATTCCGCCGGGCATCAGCAGCATGGTCGCGATCAGGAGCACGCCGTACGCCGGGTATTGCAGCTCCGCGAGCCAGCGCAAGGACGGCGACATCTCCGAAACTTGCTTGGTCAGGTCGGGGACGAGCTCGATGAACGCGGCGCCGAACAGCACGCCGAAGATCGACGCGATGCCGCCGACCACGCCGCCGACCAGAAAGCCGATCGACAGGATGATCTGGAAGCTGTCGGGTCCGACGAAGCCGGCGATCAGCGCCCCGAGCGCGCCGGCCACGCCGGTGTACATCGCGCTGAGGCCGAACGTCGCCGACTTGTACGCCGCGACCGGGATCCCCATCGTGCCGGCGGCGATCGGGTGATTGCGCAGCGCGATCAGCGCCCGGCCGGTCCGGCCGCGCACGATGTTCCACGCGACGATGAACAGGATGACCGCCGCGCCGAGGCAGAAGAAGTACAGCCACTGATCGTCGTTGAGCAGGCTGGGGAACGGCGACGTCGGCTTGCTGAGGACCACGCCCTGGTTGCCGCCGGTCCAGCGCTCGAGCACGTCGAGCTTGAGGATCTGCGGGGTCGCGACGCCGAGCGCGTAGGTGGCGAGCGCCAGGTACAGGCCCTCGAGCCGGGTCACCGAGCGGCCGAACGCGAGCCCGGCGACGAAGCACACCGCGCCGGCGATCGGGGGCGTCGCCCAGTACGGCAGCTTGGCGTTGGTCATCAAGATCGCCGCGGTGTACGCGCCGAGGGCGTAGAACGAGCCGTTGCCGAGCGAGATCTGCCCGCTGTACCCGGTGAGCAGGTTGAGCCCGAGGATCGCGATCGCGTACATCACGATCTGGGTCAGCTGGAACACGTGGTAGCCGCTGGACACCAGCGGCACGACCACGGCGAACACCAGCAGCGCCGCGAGCCAGAGCCGCCGCCCGCTGATCCGGCGCGCCGGCGCGCTGGCGATGTCGGCGGTCGCGCTGACCATCGTCATACCCGCACCACCACGGTCCGGCCGAACAGCCCGCTCGGCTTGAACACGACGACCGCGACGATCACCGCGAGGGCAAGCGCCAGCTTGAGGTGGCTGCCGACCACATAGGCCCCGGCGAGGTTCTCGAGCACGCCGACGATGAAGCCGCCGATCGGCGCGCCCCACGGGTTGTCGATGCCGCCGAGCAGCGCCGCGGCAAAGCCGTAGAGCACGATGCCGACCATCATGTTGGGCTCGAGGAACACGCTCGGCGCCGCCATCATCCCGGCGATCGCGCCGAGCACGCTGGCGAGGCCCCAGCCCAGCGCGAGCATCCAGCCGACCCGGATCCCGACGAGCCGGCTCGACTGCGGGTTCTCGGCCGAGGCGCGCATCGCGAGCCCCAGCCGGGTGAACCGGAAGAACGCGAACACGATCGCGAGCACGATCAGCGTCACGCCGATCATCCCGACCTCGTGCGGCGACAGGTACGTCGAGCCGTACGACGCGTTCGGGGCGAACGGGGTCGGGAATTCCTTGATCGTGAAGCCGAACAGCGGGCCGGCGAGGCCGTTGAAGATCACCAGGAGGCCGATGAACACGATCACCACGGTCAGCGCACTGGCGTGGCGCAGCCGGCGCAGCAGCAGCCGTTCGATCGCGACCCCGATGGCGAACGAGAACACCAGGGTGATCACGAACGCGCCCCAGTACGGCACGCCGGCGTGGATCAGCGTGTACGCCACGTAGGTCGAGAACATCGCGAGCTCGCCCTGCGCGAAGTTCACGTGGTGGGTCGCCTTGAAGATCATCACCAGCGCCAGCGCGACGCTGGCATAGATACTGCCGTTGGCGAGACCGGACAGGAGCTGGTGGAGGAAGGCCTGCATGTTAGGTCATTGTCCGAGGTAGGCGCGCCGCACCGTCTCGTCTGCGGCGATCTGTTGAGGAGGGCCGCTCGCGACCACGCGCCCGGTCTCGAGCAGGAACACCTGACCCACGAGGTCGAGCGCCAGGCGGGCGTTCTGCTCGACCAGCAGCATCGTCATCTTCTCCTCGCGGTTGATCACGCGCAGGATCCGGAAGATCTCCTGGACCAGGACCGGCGCGAGGCCGAACGACGGCTCGTCGAGCAGGAGCAGGCGGGGCCGCGACATCAGCGCCCGGGCGATCGCGAGCATCTGCTGCTCGCCCCCGCTCAGCGTGCCGGCCTGCTGCTCCAGGCGGTCGCGCAGCACCGGGAAGTAGCCGCAGACCCGCGTGACGTCGCCGGCGATCCCGCGATCGCGCCGCAGCATCGCGCCGAGCCGCAGGTTCTCCTCGACCGTCAGGCTGAGGAACGTGCCGCGGCCCTCGGGGACGTGGCCGATGCCGAGCCGGACGACGTCCTCGGTCGCCAGGCCCTCGATCCGCCGGCCGGCGAACCGGATCGCGCCGCGCACCCGCACCCCCATGTTGCAGATCGCCCGCAGCGTCGTGGTCTTGCCGGCACCGTTGGCCCCGAGCAGGGCGACCATGCCGCCATCGTCGACCTCGAGCGAGACCCCGCGCAGCACCGCCGTGGCCCCGTAGTCCGCGTCGACCCCCGTGAGCTCGAGCAGCGCGGTCACGCCGGCGCTCCCAGGTACGCCCGGATCACCTCCGGATGCTGCTGCATCTCGGCCGGCGTGCCCTCCGCGAGGGTGCGCCCGAAATCGAGCGCGACCACCCGGTCGGACACCTTCATGACGAAGTTCAGGTGGTGCTCGACCATCAGGACCGTCACCGAGAACGCGTCGCGGATCGTGCGGATCAGCTCGCCCAGCCGCGCGACCTCCTCGTGGTTGAGCCCGCCGGCGGGCTCGTCGAGCAGCAGCAGCTTGGGCTCGGCGGCCAGCGCGCGCGCCAGCTCGATCCGCTTCTTGACCGCGAACGGCAGCCCGGCGACCGGGGTCCGGGCGATCGACGTGAGCTCGAGCCGCTCTAGCAGGTCGCGGGCCTGGGTGCGGGCGCGGTTCTCGCTCTCGATCAGGCTGCGGGTCCGGAACGCGTCGGACAGAAACCCGCCGCGGCCTCGCACGTGGGTCCCGACCATCACGTTGTCCATCACCGACATCGACTCGAACAGCGCGAGGTTCTGGAACGTCCGGCCGATCCCGACCCGGGCGATGTCGTGGCGAGGCACCGCGAGCAGCGGGCGACCTTCGAGCTCGATCGTGCCGCGCTCGACATCCACCAGGCGGCTCAGGCAGTTGAACAGCGTGGTCTTGCCGGCGCCGTTGGGCCCGATCAGGCCCAGGATCTCGCCGCGCCGGACCTCGAACGACACGTCGTTGAGCGCCACGATCGCGCCGAAACGTACGGTTACCCCGCGGATGCGGAGCAGCGGCGCCGGTGGGTTCGCAGCGACATCAGCGGTCACATCGCGGGGTCCTGTCCTTGGCAGAAGGGTACGATGACGAGGTGAGATCTGGTGCTGCATTGCAGAACTACGTTCTGCAACCGCAATCCGGCGCTGAACGTAGACGAGTGACTCCGAGGGGTCAAGGAGATCGTGGGTCCGTGCGCATCGCGCCGCGCTGCGTTGCGACCAGGGCGCGGGCCCCACGATGTGCAAGACCGCCGGGAGGGACTTTCGAGCCGGGCCGTCACCACCGCATAATCCACTCCAGGATGGGTCGTGTCACCGCGTAATTCGCAGGCCCCGCGGCGCAGACCGCACGCCACACCGCGCGCCAAGGAGGATCGCCACTTCGTGACCGCGCTGGCCCGCGGGCTGGAGGTCCTGGCCTGCTTCCGGTCCGGCGATACCCTCCTGGGCAACGGCGACCTCGCCGAGCGCTGCCGGCTTCCGAAATCCACGGTCTCGAGGCTGTCGCAGACCCTCGCGCGCCTGGGTTACCTGCGTTACGTCGACGATGTCGCCAAGTACCGGCTCGGCGGCTCCACGCTGGCGCTGGGCAGCGCGATGCTGTCGGGCATGGCGATCCGCCAGATGGCGCGGCCGATGATGCAGGAGGTCGCCGACTTCTCCCAGGCGGTGGTCGCGCTCGGGGTCCGGGTCGGCCTGGGCGTCATCTATATCGAGGTCTGCCGCAACAAGGCCGCCCTGACCCTGAGCCTGGACGTCGGCTCCTGGGTCCCGCTCGGCACCACGGCGATGGGCCGGGCCTGCGTGGCGGCCGCGGCCGACGAGGAGCGCCAGGACATGATGCAGCAGCTGCGCGCCGCGGATCCGGCGACCTGGCCGAGGCGCAAGCGCACACTCGAGGCCGCGATCGAGCAGCACCGCAAGCTCGGCTGCTGCAGCTCGTTCGGCGAGTGGCAGCCCGACGTCGCCGGCATCGCGATCGGGTTCCGGCCCGGCCGGGGCCTGCCGGCGATGGCGCTCAACTGCGGCGGCCCGTCGTTCAACCTGTCGCGCGCGTTCCTGCTCGGCGAGGTCCGGCCGCGGCTGGCCAGCGTGGTCCGCCGGCTCGAGGACTCGCTCGGCTCCGCCGCGGAGACCGGCCCCGGCGAGGCCCGGAACGCGCACCCCGCTCCCGCGCCACGGCGCTCGCTGCGCGCCCGGTAGTCCGCATCCGGATGCGGCCGGCGGCTACTCGAAGACCCGGGCGGAGGCGCCGTGGGGGCTGGACCCAGCCGGCGGATGGGAGCTGCGCGAACGCGCCCTCGAGCTGAGCGAGGCGCTCCGCGGCCAGAAACGAATCGTGGTGGCGCTCGCCGCCGGTCTCGGGCATCCACTGGTCGAGCCCGATGCGGACGCCCGGCGCCAGGTAGTCCTCGCGATCGATCGTCTGGTGCGGGACCCGGAACAGGCCCATGTCCTCGATCACCTCGCGGAGCTCGAACCCGCCGTTCGCGAGCAGCGCGGCGTGCTGCGCGCATCGGCCTCGTTCGCGCCCCGGATCTCGACCACCAGCCGGCCCGCATCGTGGCCGACCGTCACGCCGCGGCGGGCTGCGCTGCGCTCGAAGCTCGTCGCGTCGTACGCCGCCGGCGGGCGATAGCGCAGGACCAGGCCGCCGTCGCGCGCGGTCCCGCTCGGGCCGCCCAGCGCCGCGACGACCCAGTCGGGCACGCGCCGGATCGAGAACACCGCGGCCAGGTACACCCCGGCGATCAACCCCGCAACGATCGCGACCTTGCGCGCGCTCACCCTCATCTCACGCACTGTAACGCAGGACGCGCGCGGCCGGGTCTGACGTCGCGCCGGCGACATGTCACGCGCGGCATGTCTCCTCGTGCCGGCGATCACGAGCGTCGCGATTCCTCACCCGCGCGCAGCTGGAAATGATCCGGCATCCGGGTACGTTCCTGCGGCATGGCGCTCGGTGGGGGATTCGTGATCGACTCCGATTGGTACTGGCGGATCTTCGAGGGCGACGCGCGGTTCGACGACGCGCCCGGCACGACCGCCGCGCGCGACTTCCTCTACCCGCTCGCCGGCCTGGCGCGCGGCCGGTTCGCGCTCGACGACATCGCGGTCGATCCCGACGGCGACGGCGTGTGCTTCCGGATCGCCGAGCACCCGGTCGCGATCCGCTGCCGCGGCCTGCGGGTCGACCGCTTCATCGCCGCGATCAACCAGGGCCTGGCCGCGGCCCGGCTCGATGTCGCGTTCGCGATCGTCGAGTCGCGGCGCTACGAGCTGCGCGGCGTGCTGGTCCCGGCGAGCGAGGCGCCGCCGCGGTCGGCCCCCCCGGATTAGCCGGCGCAGCCCTCCGGGTCGGGCCGACATCGGCGAACCAGCGCGGCGATCGCGTCGCCGGCCGGCTCGGTCCACTGACGATTTCCGGCGCGAACCGTCAGGGTACCCTCCGCCGCCTCGCGATCGCCGAGGATCGCGACGAACGGCACGCCATCGTGGTGCGCCACGGCGATCCGCCGGGCCAGGCTGTCGTTGCCGTCGAGCCGCGCGCGCAGGCCGGCCTGCGCCAGCCGGCCGACGATCGCGCCGGCGTGCTCGGCATGCCGGGCCGCGACCGGCGCCACGGCCACCTGCTCGGGGGCGAGCCATGCCGGCAGCGCCGCCCCGTGGTGCTCGAGCAAGATCCCGAGGAAGCGCTCGAACGAGCCCAGCAGCGCGCGGTGCAGCATCACCACGTGGCGGCGCTGCCCGCCGGTGTCGACGTAGCGCAGGTCGAAGCGCTGCGGCATCACGAAGTCGAGCTGGATCGTGCCGCATTGCCACGGCCGCCCGCGCCGATCGCGCAGGATGACCTCGAGCTTGGGGCCATAGATCGCGCCGGCGCCGGGCTGGATCTCGAACGGCAGGCCCAGGCCGGACACGACCTCGGCGAGCTCGCGCTCGGCGCGATCCCACCACGCGTCGTCGCCGAGCCGGTTGTCGGGGCGCAGCGACAGCGCCAGCGAGATCTCGGAGAACCCGAACCGGCGGTAGAACGCCGGTAGCTCGCGGCAGAACCGCTCGGCCTCGGCCGCGACCTGATCGTCGGTGCAGAAGATGTGGCCGTCGTCCTGGGTGAACTGGCGCAGCCGCATCAGGCCGTGCAGCGTGCCGCTGGCCTCGTCGCGGTGGCACAGGCCCAGCTCGGCGAGCCGGATCGGCAGGTCGCGCCACGACGGCGCGAGCCGGCGCACGACCTGGATGTGCCCCGGGCAGCTCACCGGCTTGAGCGCGGCCTCGTCGGCGCCCTCGCCGACCGCGAACATCGCGTCGTGGAACTTGCCCCAGTGGCCGCTGCGCTCCCAGATGCACCGGCGCAACAGCTGCGGGGTCCGGACCTCGCGGTACCCGGCCGCGGCGACCTGCGCGCGCACGGCGTCCTCGAGCACGCGGTACACCGTCCAGCCGCGCGGATGCCAGAACACCATCCCCGGCGCGTCGTCCTGGAAGTGGCAGAGGTCGAGGCGGGTGATCAGCGCGCGGTGATCGTCGGGCGGAAGCAGGGAGGCGTCGGCCGGGTCGGCCGCGCGGGTGGCCGGGGGGATGACAAGATCTTGCGAGGGCATCGTCGTCTCCAGGTGAGGTCGGAGGACGGGCGATGCACGACGACAACGCCCGGCCGGGTGGCGGGCGTCGGTCGTGTCGGTACTTGCTAGGCAGCGCTCACGACCAACCACCCGCAGAGGGCGGTGGTCGTCGTCGTCGAGCGCGCGGACCGGAGCACGAGATCAGCCTAGGGCGGTCCGGGCCGCCTGGCAAGGCGGTTTTCACCCCCGACACAGGATCTCGTGGAAGGTCATTGCCATGACAGCTCTTGCTCTGCGCCGGACCCCCGGCGCACGTGTGGCTCGAGCTGGCGGCGCGCCGCACGGAACGCGTCGCGCACCGCCACGTAGGCGTCCTCGCGCGCGCCGTCGAGCTCCTGATCGTGGCGGACCACGATGTCGGGCCCGGCGATCCCGACGGTGACGCGGACCGATCGGCGGTGCAGCGCTTGCGCGTTCGCGGCGCGCCGGCGTCAGTTGGCCGGCTGCGCCGCCACGTAGCTCGCGATGTGCTGCGAGAAGTCGAGGTTGGGGATCGCGACCGTGCCGCGGCTGCCCGCGAGCTCCCCGACGATGAAGGTGTGGTCCTTGGCGATGCCGGCGTTCTCGTACGCCGTGATGTCGGTGTCGGCGTTGCCGTAGACCGCGACCACGTTCCACCCGAAGTCCTGGATCATGCGCTGCATCCACAGCGTCTTGTAGACGGCCGGGTCAGGAGCGGCGGCGGCGGTGATCAGCGGCCCGGCGGGGAAGCCCTGGCCCTCGAGCCAGCCACGGCTCTCGGCCCGGTACTTGTGCGGCCGCGCCGTCAGGTAGATCACCGGGTAGCCCTTCATCGCCCAGGCCTGCATCAGCCGGTCGGCCGCGCCCATCCGCACGGCGACGTAGCTGTCGTTCCCGAGCTGCTTCAGCAGCTCGGCGTCGCTCGCGGTCAGCGTCCCGTCGATGTCGGTGACCACCACCTTCGAACCCGGAGCGAGCAGGTAGTCGAAGTGCTCCGCGCAGCTGCGGTCGGCCTCGAGCACGGCGTAGACCGGCTGGCCGTTCGGCGCGACGAAGCCGGTCGCCGCGAGGTCGTAGACGCCGTTGTCGTCGGTCTTGCCGGCGCCGAGCGATTGCCACGCCGTCTTGCCGGGATCGTAGTACCAGAGGCTGACGTTCTCGCCCGCCAGCGGGGTGGCCACGGCGCCGTTGTTCGCCGAGGTCCGGGCCTTGGCGCCGTGATAGTCGATCGCCGTCGCGCTCGGGTGCTGGTCGTTGGCGAGGTACACCGAGGCGATCGCGCCGCCGGGGTTCCCCAGCGTATCGGACGCCTCGTCCTTGTTGCGAGGATCGTCGGTCGCGAGGCTCTTGTTGGCGGCGCGCTGGAACCCGCTCGACGTCAGCCGGAACGGCAGGGCACCCGGAGCCGGACAGTGGAGCGAGGTCACATTCGACAGCGCCGGCTCGGGATCGCTGGGGGAGTCGGCGCATGCGGCGAGCGCCGCGAGCAGGACAAACAGGGGTCGCATGCGCCGAGTATGGCCGAACCACCCATATCTACAACTGCCCCGGCACCCGGCCCGCCGCGCCGGGCGGGCCGGCGGGCCGCGATCGATTCACGCGTTCAGCGCGCGACGCAGTTGTTGACCGCGTTCGAGAACTCGAGCTGGATCGTGTACGTCACGCCGTCGCCGCCGACGGTCGTGCCCTGCTGGCCGTTGCAGATGTCGCCGATCTCTCCGTTGGTCCGGTCGTACCAGGCGAGCGGCGCGGCGAACGTGGTCGCCAGACCGACCGCGGGATCGGTCACCGCCTCGACCAGCTCGTGCGACGCGACCGAGTCCATGTTGTTGACCCGCTGCGCGTTGCGGCCGCAACCGCCGGCGCAGCTGCCACCCTGATCGGGGATGACGCCGTAGTTGACGTTGACGCCGTTGCGCACGTACGTGCCGTGGTAGGCGCAGAACGTCACGCACGACCGGCTGCCATCGGGCGCGGTGATGTTGACGCCGGCCGGGAAGTGCACCGGGTAGTAGTTGCTGCCGTTGGGCAGCGTCAGCGAGCCCGCCGTGAACAGGCGGTTCAGCTCGGTGTGGATCGCGGCGTCCGACACGCTCGTGGCGGTGCGGTTGTCGACGAAGCCGTTCACGCCCGAGCCGCGACCGATGCCGGAGTACTGGCCCAGCAGGTCGAACAAGGTGCTATTGGGGACGGCCTTGTAAAAGGCATTGATGTTGGCCTGGAACTGCGTGTTCGCGTTCCAGAACACGGGATGGACGCTGACGTGGGTGAGCGTCGGACCGCCGAAGAACGTCAGGCGCGCGCCCGCGGGCGCCGCATCGATCTGCTTGTCCGGGGTCTGCATCGGCATGAGATGAACGACCGTGCCGTCGTCGGTCGCGGTGTCATCGGTGGCGTCCTCGGCCACGCAGGCGGAGGCAAGGAGCGTCGACGACAGAAGGAACATGGGGAGCCAGCGGGATTGCGTCATGAAGTTTCCTCTTGGGTGGGAACTACTGCCCGCCAGGAGCTAACTGGATCTGGCAATTCTCGTCAATATCAATCAAGTCGTATTTTAGAATTCCAGTCATCGCCTACTTTGGAGTCGATGTCGGTGTCGAACCTGACGCGACGCGCAACCCCGGCGGGGCCATCAATGGCTGTCAGGGACAACACGTTTCAGGTGAATGCAGAAGCACAGAAAACCGAGACGATCATCAGGTTCTCATGTCCGGATCGGCCCAGGGCGCACACCACGGCCGCTCCGTCGCTCGACGGTGGCTGGCCCCCCTGAAGTCATGCGAGCACCGGGCTGCCGGGACGAGCAACGCGGCCGCGGCGGATCACGCGCAGCGTTTTACTGCACACCCGATCTCGATGTCGACCCGGCACCGGGCCGGGATCGGCCATTCGGATTAGGTTTGGATTAACCAGCCGCGCCATTCCTGATCGAAATGCTTTCGAGATCACCGGTCCGGGCGGGAGAGTTTTCTGAAATTGATTATCCGGATGATTTTGATTTCCAATTTCAATTCCATGACGGTGAAGATCCAGATGAAGCGCCGCCGGCTGTAGCGACGGCGCCAGGTTCCGGGCACCGTGTGCCGGAGCGCAGCCGAGCAGCCGGTCGGCCGGTCGTCGGACCTCCGCGCGGCCGGCGGGTTCGCGTCCGGGCGCTCGACCGCGGCGGGCACAAGCGAGCGGACTGTACGTTCCTGGGCCACCTCGTCGTACCCGCGAGGTGCGATCCGGTCTCGCGGCCGAAATCCGGGAGGCTCGGTCCGACGACCAAACCAGGGCCATGATCGTCGATCCCCGCCGCGCGCTGGTCGCGCTCGCCTACCACGTCCTGCTCTGGCGATTCGCCCGCCGGTGGCTCCCGCCGGCCGCTCCGAGGCCGCCCACGCGCGGGGCAGGTACCGGCCCGCTGGTGCCAGCCGCTGATCGACCACGGCTTGGCGGCGACTGCCCGCGACCGGCTGCCGCAGTCAATATTATCAAAAATCTGTAATCTATGATTCAAATCACCTCAGTTTTTTTCATGAATCTCGCCACGAGCTTGCCGAATTCCGGTTAGGTTTCGATACGATTCTGTCAGTGGCCCATTTTCGCACAGTCGATGTTAGTGATCTCGGATCTCGGCTCTCGAAGCTCCTGCGATTGTTGCCTGTCGTGGAATAACCGGTTCCAAAGGTCGCTGTAATCGTTGGAATGAGCGGTTTTGACACCGGAGAACGTCGCACGTTAGGACCTTCCTGGACACACCACCCCCAGGAGGCCCAGATGTGGACGAAAGCTGCAGTTTTCATCAGCGCAGGGATATGGACCGGCTGCACCTCGGCCAGCAGTGCCGCCCCCTCTGGTGACGATGATTCAGACGTGGCGCTGGAGGTGGCGAAGACGGTCACGGATCCCGGCCCCCGCGGCGGCGATCGCGGCGTCGGCGGACCGTACGACACGCTCAACAATGACGAGAAGACGTTCTTCACCGCGGCCCGCGACACCTTCGCCGAGGTCGACTCGGTATCCGGAGCGATCGAGGAAGGCAAGGGCCTGGGCCCGACCTTCAACGGTAACGCCTGCGCCCAGTGCCACTCCGAGCCGGACGTCGGCGGATCCAGCCCGCACCCGACCCTGGGCCACGTGAAGATGCCCAACCCGCAGGTCGGGCTCGCGACGCTCGATCGCGCCCCCGGCAAGGCCCAGAAGGTGCCGTCGTTCATCACCGCGGACGGCCCGGTCCGCGAGGCACGGTTCGTCAAGAACCCGGACGGCAGCGATGACGGTGGCGTCCACGGCCTCTACACCATCGCCGGCCGGACCGATGCCCCCGGCTGCACCCTCGCCCAGCCCGACTTCGCCAAGGAGCTGTCGCGCGACAACGTGATCTTCCGCATCCCGACGCCGGTGTTCGGCCTCGGCCTGCTCGAGATGATCGACGACGCCACCCTCGAGGCCAACCTCGCGACCCACGGCGACGCCAAGGTCGGCTGCGGCGTCTCCGGCTCGTTCAACCGCAGCGGCAACGACGGCACGATCACGCGGTTCGGCTGGAAGGCGCAGAACAAGTCGCTGTCGGTGTTCGCCGGCGAGGCCTACAACGTCGAGCAAGGCGTCTCGAACGAGGTGTTCCCCAACGAGCGCTCGCCGGTCACGGGGTGCCAGTTCAACACCAACCCCGAGGACGCCACCGACACGACCACCGGCGGATCGGGCGATGTCGTGCTGTTCGCGGCATTCATGCGGCTCTCGGCCGAGCCGACCCCGGCGACGTCCTCGCCGACGGAGCTGCGCGGCAAGGCGCTGTTCGGCACCAAGGACGATCCCGGCGTCGGCTGCGTGCTCTGCCACACTGACACCCTGACCACCGGCAAGGCCCGCTACACCGGCATGTCGAATGCCGAGATCCACCCGTATACCGATCTCGCGATTCACCACATGGGCAGCGGCCTCTCCGATGGCGTGACCCAGGGCGCCGCGACCGGCGACATGTTCCGCACCGCGCCGCTGTGGGGCGCCGGCAAGCGGATCTTCTTCCTCCACGACGGCCGCTCGGGCCCGTCCAACGGCGGCCTGGTCAACGCGATCCTCGCCCACTCGAGCCGCGGCTCGGAGGCCCGGACCACGATCCGCAAGTTCACCCAGCTCCCCGCGGCGGACCAGCAGGCGATCATCAACTTCGTGCGCTCGCTGTAAGCCCGCCCGCGACCTGCGCCGTGCCCCGGTCCGCGGCCGCCGCGGCTCGGGACCTTCCGCCGAGCCGATCTACGCCGGCGCGAGCCGCACGACCTCGCCGCGCGAGGCGGATGCGCGCGCGGCCTCGATGACCTCGAGGGCGGCGACCGCGTCGGCGGGATCGACCGGGACCGGGCCATCGCCGCGAACGGCAGCGGCGACCGCGTCGTAGAACGCGAGGTAGCAGCCCGGCTCGGTCGCGATCGGCCGCGTGGCAGCCTCCTCGCCGAGCAATCCCCAGCGCTCGGGTGGCTCCTCGCCCCAGTGCGGCGTCCCCGGCACGCGGCCGGCCGCCATCGCAGGTTCTTGCCCGTCGAGGCCGTACTTGGTGAACGCCGCGCGGTCGCCGAGCAGCCGGAACCGTGGGGCGCGCTGGGCGGCGAGCTTGCTCATCCACAGCTGCGATCGCGTGCCCGAGACGTGGTCGAGCGCCACGAACGCGTCGTCGTCGGCCACGACCCCGGGGCGGCGGCGGTCGAGCTCGGCGTAGACGGTGCGAGCCGGGCCGAACAGCTGCAACGCCTGATCGATGAGGTGGGCGCCGAGGTCGAACAACAGCCCGCCGGCGTCTGCGGGGTCGCCGCTCTCGCGCCAGCCGGGCCGCGGCGTCGGGTTCCAGCGCTCGAACCGCGACTCGAAGCGATGGATCGCGCCCAGCGTGCCGTCGCCGACCAGCCGGCGCACGGTGAGGAAGTCGCCATCCCAGCGCCGGTTCTGGAACACCGTCAGGACGCGGCGCGCGACCTGCGCTTCGTCGATCAGCGCGCGTGCCTCGGCCGCGCTCGTCGCCATTGGCTTGTCGATCACGACCGCCAGACCGGCGCGCAGTGCTGCGCGCGCCAGCGCTGCGTGACTCCGGTTGGGGGTCGCGACGACGACGAGATCGAGCTCGGCGGCCCGATCCCAGAGCTGCTCCGGTGTATCGACCATGGCCGCCTCGGGGTGGGCGGCCCGGAGCGCCGCGCGACGCTCGCGGTCCTGCGTGACGACCGCCGCGAGCACCAGCGCACGGCTCGCCGCGATGAGCGGCGCGTGGAAGACCTTGCCGGCCAGACCGTAGCCCAGAAGACCGACGCGGAGCGGAGACGCAGCGGCAGACATGGCGGCAGTAGAGCGCTGCCCGGCCCCGATCGCCAGCGCTCCACGATCGGCGCCGATCGGCCACGTAGGATCCAACCACTCCGTGACTGGTCTCCGCGATCATCCGCGACATGCACTCAGGCGCGGTGGTCACGTCGGCAGTCGTGCGAGCTGCCCCTGAATCGCGGCCGCCGTCGGAGGAGGTCGCGCTGCTAACCTGGTGGCGGTCCGCGCATCGTCCGCGCATCAGTTGCGGACAAACGATACGCGGCAGCCAGCGGGCTGGGCGCGCGCGAGGATGGCGCTTCTGGCCTCCGGCGGCGTGGCCTTGCTGTAGCGGATCACCAGATCGGTCGGGCGATCCGGGCCGGCGAACAGCGCGTCGAGCTGCGCGTCGTCGAGCGGTTGGCCATGGGCGCTGGCCTTGCCGGCGGCGTCGAGGTCGATCACGAGCTGCACCGTGACCTTTGCGACCGAGGGCGCGGCCGGCGGGAGATCGAGCGAGGCCGACTGGCCGCGGTGCAGGCGGCGATCGAAGCTCGCGAGGATCAGCGCGCGGCTGTGCGGATCGAACTTCGCCGCATGCTCGGAGTACGACGCGTGCATCAGCGTGTCCTCGTCGGGGACGTGCTCGGCGCCGAGGTTGTGGCCGAGCTCGTGGAGCAGGAGCCCGGTGGTCTTGTGACGGCGTCGCGCCTGATAGAGCAGCTCGCGCTCGTCGGTTCGCAGCTCGGTGAAGAAGCGGTCGAACGTCCTGCGCTCCTCGATGTCCGCGTAGCCGCGCAGGACCATGTGGCGGCCGCCGACCTCGGCGACACCGAGCTTCTCGAACGTCGCTGCGACGATGCCGAGCGATGACGTCAGGCCCACGACCGTCAGTACGTCATCGCCCGGATCGAGCTCGGCGAGCGCCCGCAGGCTGTCCTCGAGCGTGGCATCCGGCGCCCCGCGCGACCAGTTCCGGAGCTCGGGGACCAATCGCACGCCGAACATGCCCCCGAGTACCTCGTTGGCGTGCTCGAGCTGGTCCTCGAACGTCTGCTGCCAGTGGAGATTCTGCGCGCGGTAGGCGTCATCGGCCCACACGCGAATTCGCAGGGTGCTGATCTTGCCGTCCCACTCGTGCGAGCGCTCGAACGAGCTGGGAGCGACGTGCTCGGCCGCCACCTCGTGCTGCGACTGGCGCGCAGACTTGCCTTCGCCAAATGTCATCACGGGCGTGATCAGGCAGCCAGTCGTGAGCCAGCCGCACACCATGAACACCCCCACCACCGCGCACTTCATGATCCTGGTCTCGGCAGATCGCACGCGGCGCAGCGGGTGTCAAGCAGGAACGAGGCGGCAGCGCGCCCCGCGCGGGCCGTCCATGGCTCGATGTCGTCACTGGTTTACCAGCGTTTACCAGCCAACGTGTCCGTCAAGGCTCGACGACAGTGCGATCGCCCGAGGCCGCCACGACCGGCGTTCGCCGGCCGAGGTAGAACGCGTGCGGTTGACCTTCCACGTCGACCGTCATCGGGGTCACCTGCACGTCGTCGCCGGTCACGGTGAACACGGTGAACGTGTTGACGTCGTGCTCGACCATGTGCTGACTTCGATCACGAACCAGCTCGAATCGACCTCCGTTGGGCATCGTGCAGCTGAGCAGGCCGCTCGCTCCTTGACGCTCGCATGCCGCACGCCGTTGCGCCGCACGCGACGGCGGGAAGACATAGAATCCCGATGCACAGCCCACCGTCACCTGGCGCAGCGGGTCGCCCGAGCGCAGCGTGAAGGTCTCGTCCCACGTGACGTGCTCGTGACCGGCGACGTAGAAGTCCGCGTGGCCATGCTCGAGGATCGGGCCGAACCTCTCGACGAACTGCCGCGCCGGGCGGCGGATCACCGAGAACAGCGGGACGTGGCCAAAGACGAAGCGAAGCCGTGCGTTCGCGGCCGCCGCGAGATCGTCGGTCAGCCAACCTGCCACCTCGGGGTCGATCGCCTGGTCGACGACATGTGCGAGAGCGAAGTGCACGCCGTCGACCTCGAGGCTGTAGCTGTAGGGGGCTCGTGCAACGCCCCGCCCCGTGCCGCGGTTGAGCTTGAACGGCGCCGCCCAGCGCTCGAGGTCGGCGAACGCTTGCTCGTAGCCCTCGCGTTGCCAGCTCAGGTACGTGTCGTGATTGCCGGCGATCGGCAGGACCGCGATCCCCGCGTCGTGCAGCGGCTCGAGCGCATCGGTGACCGCACCCCACCATGCCTTGGCCCGACCGCGTCGGTGGTCGACTTTTGCAGACCCGTTCGTGTGATCTCCCGTGACGATCACGAGCCGCACGTGCATCGCGATCAGCGCCTGGATCGTCTGGTCGACCATTGCCGCCCGCGGGTTAGGGAGGTGCAGGTCGGAGAGCACGGCGAAGCTCCACGGCTGCGTCGTGCTCGGGCCGGCGAAGAGGCTCGACATCGGCTCGCGCGCAGAGAGCGTCGTCACGCTCGGCTCCATCGCCCACAGCGTCTGGTCGTCTTCGGTGTCGCCCGCGCTGCTGGTGGTGTCGGTGGCGTCGGCAGTGTCGATCTGCTCGTAGGCGCACCCCGCGCTCCATACGATGGCGAGCGCACCGAGGACCAGCACCGCAGCCAGACGCATGTTGATGGACGCGGCGCGAGCCCGCAGTATTTCAAACGATCTCGATCGGCGAGCTCGACGAGCCGGATCGCGACTGAAGGCATCGGATGCATGGGTGAGCCCTCGCGGCGATCCCACGCGGGATCGCGCCAGGTTTCCAGGCCGGTGACGGCGGGCCAGAACGCGTGACGCCGGCTGCGCCCGTGCGCACGTGCGGGTGCGCGCGACCGAGCGACGGCGCAGTGACGACGATGCCAAGCACCGGCGATCGCGAGGCGCGGCAGAGGCATCGGCCTTGCAGCAGTACGCTCGATTGATGCCTGCGGAGGATCGGCAATGTCTAAACACCGTATCGGAGCGCTCTGCGTTCTGTGCCTGAGCACCTGGGCCTGCAACGCGGACCTCGATGAGGCCCGCCCGCCGAGGAGCTCCGCTTCGTTCGACGAGATCAGCCAGAACGCAGCGAGCTGTGTCACGGCGGTGACCCCGATCTGGCAGCCGACCGCGATCACGCCGGTGAGCGGCACGTTCGTTGCCACCTTCGACGCGACGCCGCTGCAAGGCGGCACCGATGCCGTGGTGGCGTTTTCCCTCGGACAGCCGTCGACGTGGACCGATCTGGCGGCGATCGTCCGCTTCAACGCACAGGGCCTCGTGGATGTGATGGATGGCGCTCTGCCATACACCGCACAGACCACATTCGCGTACAATATCAGTTCGACCTATCGCATTCGCATGCGAATCAACATCCCAGGAAAGGTCTATTCTGTCTGGATCACGCCGCCGGGCGGCAGCGAGGTCGCGCTGGCAACGAACTATCACTTTCGCAACGAGCAGGCCAGCCGGCCCGATCTCGACCGCCTCGATCACTGGGCGATCGGCATCGATGCCGGGTCGCTGCAGGTCTGCGGCCTCACCGTGAGCCCGCTCGACCGGTTCGGTATCCGCCAGCTCTACCCGACCCTCGCGCTCGGCAAGTCCTGGCTGTCGAAGTGGGACGACGGAACCCCGCGCTCGTTCGACTGGAAATCGGCCATCGATCCGGACGATCCGTGGTTCGATCCACATCATTCAGCAGACGGGCCGAGCTATCACACCGATGGCACGGGCATCCTCGAGATCGGTGCAGGCTCCGGCTTCTCCGAGGTCTCGCCTCGCATGTATGTCCATGATCCGGCCGGCGGTCAGTGGCGCAACGTCGAGATCACGATGTATTTCAGGCGGCGGGACGACAATAATACTGCCTTTGCCGGTATGGAGTCGATGGCTCGCACCAATCACGGAACGACCGGCTCGGAGTCGAGCCAGATCTGCGACACGCGCGGTATCGCCGCCAGGATGCGAAACGACGGCCACGTCGACTTCGAGAAGGAGACCCGGCATCCTGACTCCCAGACTCACAGCAACACGCCGGTCTCGGGCTGGGGAGCCGGCCTTCCATCGGAACAGTGGCTGGGCTACAAGTACGTCGTCTATGACAATGCCGCCGGCAACGTCGTGCAGAAGCTCTACCTCGACACGACCGACGGCATCAACGGCGGCACGTGGAACCTGCTGATCTCGCTCGTCGACGATGGCACGATCTACGGCAGCGTCCCCTGCGCGAACGGCATCGATCCCATGTTGAAGCTCACCGCCGCCGCCAGCCGCCCGGGCTCCGAATCCGGTCGGCCGAATGCGACGGTGTACTTCCGCTCCGACGGCGTTCGCGCAAGCGGCCTCTGGTACAAGAAGGGCAGCGTGCGCGAGATCTCGGCCCCCGATTGACGACCACCGGCGCGTCACACATCAGTTGCCGGCGCGCTTCACGAACAGCACGTCGAAGGCCGGCGCCCAGGTCTTGCGGCCGTCCTTCGACATCACCGCCGATTCGCGCACGCCCTTGCCTTCGGCCTTCCAGGTGATGCGCTGGTGGACCGTCCGGCCGTCCTGGAGATGCACCTCGCCTTCCAGGATCAGCGCGCCACCCTTGAAGTTGCCGTGGATCACCATGATGGCACCTCGGTTGGTGACCCAGGTCTGCTGCCACTGCTTCCGGACGGGGTCGTAGCTGAGGATGCTGTCGCCGATGAGTCCATCGGTCTGTTCATAGAGCTCGTGCACGGCGCAGCCGCCGGCAATCGGTTCCACGCGGGCGCGGGCGACGGACGTGGTGGAACCCTTCACGTCGGAGTCGAGGGTGTCCCAATCACCCAGCCAGAAATCCAGCTGATGGTATTCCGGAGCCGAGCAGTTGGGTGGCGTAGGCGCGGCGACGCTGGTGGAGGCGGCGGCGGCCAGCAGTGCGAGGGCAAAGACCGGTCTCAGCATGGTGACATCTCCTGGTTCAGGTCCCCGAGTAAAACACGCGAGTCGCGCCCCGCCGCGCGTTTCCGGACCTTTCTGCCGTGGGGGGTCGACACGATCCATGGGTTGCTCGACGCGCCGGCACGGGCGGTCGGCGTCGCGCTCGGGGCATCCCCCGGACCCATCGCCCGACACTACGGCGTCCCGCCCGCCCCGCGAGTCGCTCCGAGCGGCCGATCCTCTACAACGTCGCGCTGCGCGCCATCGCCCGCAAGGCAGCGCCGCGAACGGACGCGGTAGCGGAGGTGGACGACGCCGCTGCGGAACCGATGCTCGTCGAGGAGCTCGAGATCGACACGCAGGTCGGTCGGCAACGCCGGGTTGCGCCCACCGAGGACGACCGGCCACACCCATAGGAGCACTTCGTCGACCAGACCGGCGGCGAGCGCCTGCGCTGCCAGGTTCGGACCACCGACCAGCAGGTCCCTGCTCGCCGTGGCCTTCAGGTCGCGCACCGCACCGGGGTCGAAGTGGCGTTCGAGACGAGTTCTCGTGGTCGGCGGCGCGGCCAGGGTCGAGGAGTAGACCCACTTGTCCGCCGCCTGCCACGCGCTCGCGTAGGCGGCCGTCAGGTCCGACCGCGCGGCCAGGGCGGGTTCGGTCTCCCACACGGCCATCGTCTCGTACATGCGCCGGCCGTAGAGGTAGGTACCGGCTGACCCCATTACCTCGGTGATGAAGACGAACACGTCGTCGTCGGGCGGAGCCCAGTCGAATGCGCCGTGCTCGTCCTCGGTCCAGCCGTCGAGGGACATGTTCGACGCGTAGATCAGCTTCGCCATCCCCCGATCCTGCCCGATCATCACCCTGGAGCGTGATCATGGGATCCTCCGATCGGCAGCCGGATTTACCGCCCCATGCCGGAGCGTGCCACGCCGCCGCCGGCCTCGCCCACGTCAAAGCGCGCCGCCGCTGCCCGTCAGGACGCGATGCGATCAAGCTGCCGTTGATCTGGCACGGTGGCGCGGTGCGGCTGGCTGCGGCGGTGCAGTTTTGTCGCTGGGAGTGGCGCGAGGCCCACGAGTAGAATGCGCCCATGCGCCCTGTCTTGAGTTGTGTCTTGCTGGTGGCTTGCAGCCCGCCGACGGCGCCGACGAAGACACCCGCGCTTCCGCGCCAGGTGGACCCGAGCGGAGCGGCCGCCGCGTCCGCCGGGCCAGGATCGGCGGCACCGCCGTCGGCGAGCGAGGTCAGCCTCGAGCAACTCGCGCCCGGGCAGGCGGTGCGCGGGTTCTCGGCGCAGGCGGTGTATCTCGACGGTGGCGACCACCCGATCGGAGCGCGGATGGTGCATGTCAAGACGGGGTTCACGCTCGACTACCTCCGGATCGAGTCGGCGCCGCAGGCGATGCTCTGCGTGACGACCTATCCGACGTCGGACCAGGGCGAGCCGCACACGCAGGAGCACCTGCTTCTCCTGAAGGGCAATCGCGGGCGCAAGCTCGGTAGCACGGAGGCGATGGCGCTCGGGGCGTCGTCGGCGTTCACCTCGCAGTACCGCACCTGTTACCACTTCCATACGGTGGCCGGGCACGAGGTGTTCTGGCCGGTGTTCGAGGGCGAGCTCGATGCGACGCTCAACCCGGACTACACCGACGAGGAGATCCGGCGCGAGGTGCGTAACTTCGGGGTCGATCGCGCGGCGAGCGGGGAGCTGCGGCTCGAGGAGAAGGGCTCGGTCTACAACGAGATGGTGCGGGCCTACGAGTCGGGCGACACGGTGCTGTGGCGGGTGCTCGGGCAACTGACTTACGGCGCGCAGCACCCGCTGGCGCTCGACTCGGGCGGCTACCCGGCGGGGATCCGGACGATGACGCCCGCCGATATCCGCCGGTTTCACGACGCGACGTACCACCTCGCGAACATGGGCATGGTGGGCGCGTTCCCGTCGTCGATGCCGCTGGCGACCGTGCTCGATCACACCGCGGCGCTGCTCGAGAAGTACGCCGGGCGCACCGGGCGCGTGATCGGCGAGGCGGATCTGCCGAGGCCGGCCGGGGCGCCGCCGGGGACGGTCGAGGTGGCGGAGTTCCCGTACGCCGACACGACGAGCCCCGGCCCGATGGCGCTGGTGTGGCCGGCGATGCGCTCGCTGGATGTGACGGAGCGGACGCTGCTCGACCTGTTCCTGGCGGCGTTCGCCGGCGACGAGACCACGCCGATGTACAGGAAGCTGATCGACAGCAGGTCGCGCGTGATCGATCTGGGTGCGAGCGGCCTGTGGGCGCTCGCCAGACCCGAGCAGGGCGAGCCGGTGATGATCGGGCTCGCGGGCGTGGCGGCCGACAAGCTCGACGCGCCGACGATCGAGCGGGTGCGCGGCGAGGTGGCGGCGGAGCTGGCGCGGCTGGCGCAGCTGCCCGACGGGGACCCGGCGCTGCTGGCGTTCGATCGCGGCGTGCTGTCGCGCGTGACCGACCTGCGGCGCCAGCTGGCGAAGCTCCTCGACACCCCGCCGGGCTTCGGGATCCGCGGCACGGGCTCGGCGTGGCCGAACCAGCTCGAGCTGCTCGCACGCACGACCGGGTTTCGCAAGTCCGTGACGCTCCGGCCGGAGCTGGCGGCGATCGAGCAACTGCTCGCCGCGCCGGGGAACCCGTGGCGGCAGCGGCTTCGCGCGTGGGGCATGCTCGACACGCCCTACGGTGCGGCGGCGCGGCCGAGCCCGGCGCTGCGGGCGCGGATCGACGCCGAGCGCCGCCAGCGGATCGAGGCGGAGGTGGCGCGGCTCGGCCAGGTCTACGGAACCCGCGGCGCGGCGACGCTGGCGAGGTACGAGGCGGACTACCGCGAGCAGACCCGGGTGATCGACGAGGCCGCGAGGGCGACGCCGCTGCCACCGCTGATCGATTCGCCGCCGATGGCGCTCGACGACGAGCTCGCGTTCGATGCCCGGCCGATCGACGGCGTGCCGGCGTTCCGCGCGACGATCGGCTCGATGCAGAGCGCACGCGTGGAGCTGGCGTTCCGGCTCGACGCGGTGCCCGAGGCGGACCTGATGTACCTCGCGCTCTTGCCCGATCTGATGAGCAAGGTCGGTGTGGTCGATGGCGGGGCCGCGATCGCGAGCGACCAGATGCGCGACCGGCTGCGCAAGGAGATCCTCGAGCTCGACCTGCACTACGTGTCGGTGCCGCGCAGCCAGCGGGTCGAGCTGGTGGTGGCGGGGGCGGGGAATGACGCGGCGGAGATGCGGCTGGCGCTGGGCTGGATGGCGCGGGCGATGCTTGCGGCCAACTGGCGGCCCGACAACCTGCCGCGGCTGCGCGACGTGGTCGATCAGGCGGCGACGGCGCTGCGCCAGACGATGCAGGGCGAGGAGGAGGACTGGGTGCGCGATCCGCACGATGCGTGGTGGCGGCAGACGTCGCCGCTGCACCTGCACACCAGCTCGTTCCTGACCCGCGCGCACGATCTGCACCGGCTGCGCTGGCAGCTGCTCGATCCCGGCGACGCGAAGCGGACGGCCGAGGTCGCGGGGTTCCTCGACGAGCTGGCCGCCGCGCGCCGGCTGCCGCGCGCGCAGCTCGCACAGCTGGCGGCGCTGGCGCCCGCACCGGGCGGCCCGGTCGCGCCGGCGATCCGCCGCTGGGCCGAGGCGCTGCACCGGCTGTCGCCGGCGGCGGGCGCGCTCGCCGGCAAGGCGCTCGCCGATCTCAAGGCGCTGTTGCCCGAGCTGCCCGACGGATCGCTCGCAGCGGACTGGGCCTACCTGTGCAAGCAGATGGCGCACGACCTCGGCGTCGGTGCGCCGGCGGCGCTCGACCGCCTGCGCGCCGTGCGCGACGCGATCGTCGCGGCGGGCAACGCGCGGGTGGTCGCGGTGGGCTCGCCGGCGAGCCACGCGGCGATCGCGGCGGACCTCGCGGCGCTGATCGGCAAGCTCGATCGCGCGCCGCGCGCCCGGCAGGCCTATCCGGCGCTCGCGCCGATCGCCGCGCGGCTTCGCGATCACGCGCGCGGGGCGGGCGAGGCGCGCTACGTCGCGCTGGTCGACCCGTCGACGTCGAGCGGGGTGTTCATCAACAGCGCGCCGGCGACCGGGCTCCGCGATACCTCCGACGACGCCCTGCTCGACTACCTGGCGTCGAACACGTACACCGGCCACGGCGCCCACAGCCTGTGGATGAAGACCGCGGAGGCGGGGCTGGCGTACTCGAACGGGGTGCACCCGCTGGTGCACGATGGCCAGCTCGAGTACTACGCCGAGCGCTGCCCGCGACTGCCGCAGACGCTGAGCTTCGCGATCGCACAGCTCCGCGCCGCGAAGATCGACGTCAACATCGCGCGCTATGCGCTCTCGCGGGCGTTCGACTCGCGGATCGCGGCGAGCTACGAGTACCGTGCCGAGGAGATGGCGGGCGATCTGACCGACGGCGTGACGCCGGACGTGGTCAAGGCGTTCCGCCATCGGCTGCGCGAGCTCGCCGGGGGCGACGGGCTGGTCGC
>DASWRS010000290.1:0-8931 GCA_036403075.1 Kofleriaceae bacterium | reverse complement strand
GATGACAGCCACGCGACTGCCGGTGTGGTCGGTCGTCGTGCTGCTTCGCCCTGGCGGGCAGCCGCCGCGCGACACCGGCCTGTACCGAGTCCGGAACGTAGGCGGCGACGCGGTCGTGTTCCGCTACCACGTCGTGCCGCTGTGGCTGTACATCGTGTCGGCCGCTATCCTCGGAATTGATACGGCCCGGAGGATCTTTCACGTGGAATCCATCATTCAAGACCCCAACGTTCAAGAGCTCATCGCCGAATGGGAGAACAAAGGCCGCGCTGAAGGCCGCGCTGAAGGCCGCACCGAAGGTCGCGCCGACGAGGCCCGGCGGCTCCTGCTCAAGGTGCTCGCCGCGCGCTCGTTCCCGGTGTCCCCCGACGTGCGCGCACGCATCGACGGCGAAGCCGATGTCGCCCGGCTCGAGGCCTGGCTCGAGGCCGCGGTGACCGCTGCCACGATCGGCGACGTGTTTCGCGACGGCTGAGCCGCCGCCGCACAGCACCGCAGGCTGCGCCGTGACCCAAGCGCCGCGGCTACGTCGGCCCAGCGCCCGCGCGCAGCAGGTAGCGCTGGATCTTGCCGGTGGCGGTCCTGGGCAGCTCGGCGACGAAGTGGACCCGGCGCGGGAACTTGTAGGGCGCCAGGTGGTGCTTGCAGTGCAGCATCAGCGCATCGGCGAGCGCATCGCAGGCCGCGACGTCGCGCTTCAGCACCACCCAGGCCTCGGGCTTGAGGTTGCCGCTGGCGTCCGGGATCCCGACCACGGCGGCCTCGAGGACGTCGGGGTGGTCGACGAGGCGGGACTCGATCTCGATCGGCGAGCACCACAGGCCGCCGACCTTGAGCATGTCGTCGCTGCGGCCGCAGTGGCGGTAGTAGCCGTCCTCGTCGCGGACGTAGGTGTCGCCGGTATCGAGCCAGTCGCCCTGCATCGCCTCGGCGGTCTTCTCGGGGTTGTTCCAGTAGCAGACCGCGGTCGAGTCGCCCCTGACCTGGAGCCGGCCGGGCTGGCCGGGGCCCGCCTCGGCGCCATCGGCCGCGAGGATGCGAACCTGATAGCCCGGGACCGGGCGGCCCGTGGTGCCGGGACGCACGTCGTCGGGGCGGTTGGACAGAAACGTGTTGAGCGCCTCGGTCGAGCCCAGGCCGTCGAGGATCTTGAGCCCGGTGCGCTCGTTCCAGCGGCGGAACAGCTCCGCGGGCAGCGGCTCGCCCGCGGAGATGCACAGCCGCAGCGAGGCGAGATCGGGGCGCGCGGTGTCGAGCTCCTCGAGCTGCGCGGCGTAGAGCGTCGGCACCCCGAAGTAGAGCGTGGGGCGGAAGCGCTCGATGGTCTCGAGCGTGTTCCGCGCCGTGGGCCGCGCGTCGAGCAGCACGGTGGTCGCGCCGGCCCACAGCGGGAAGGTCATCGCGTTGCCCAGGCCGTACGCGAAGAACAGCTTGGCGGCCGAGAAGATCACGTCGCCGTCGTGGATGCCCAGGACGCCGCGGCCGAACAGCTCGCTGGTCACCACCATGTCGCGGTGGCGGTGGACGGCGCCCTTGGGCCGGCCGGTCGAGCCCGAGGTGTAGAGCCAGAAGCACGGCGCGGTGGCCTCGGCGGCGACCGGCTCGAGCGCCGGCGCGGCATCGGCGAGCAGCGCGCGCAGGCAGCGCGGCGCACCCTCGACCGGCAGCGCGATCGGCGGGCCGCCGGCCGCGGCGATCGCCGGCTCGACCTCACCGGCAAACTCCGGCGAGAACACGAGGGCAGAGCAGCCGGAGTCCTCGATCAGGACGCGGTAGTCGGCGGCGCGCAGGATCGCGTTGGCCGGCACCGGCACGATGCCGGCCTTGATCGCGCCCCAGAACAGGTAGAAGAACTCCGGGCAGTCCTTGACCACCATCAGCATCCGCTGCCCCGGCGCGAGCCCGAGACGGAGCAGCGCGTTGCCGCAGCGGTTGACGTGCTCGGCGAGCTCGGCGTAGGTCACGTCGCCCGCCGCGCAGCGGATCGCGACCTTGGCGCCGCGGCCCTCGGGGACGTGGCGATCGATGAACGGCGCCGCGACGTTGAACCCGGGCGCGAAGCGCAGCACCGAGGGCGTTCGCGTCCGGTCAATCGTCAGGCGCGGCAGCTCCATGCGGTCACTCCGGCCCCGGCCCGTCGCCACCCCGGCGGCTGCGCGCTTCCGGGCGGGTGGCCAGGCGCAGGCGGCTGCGGTCCACGACCGAGTCTCGCCACGCGCTCGGTTCGTGCCAGTGTCCTCCGGCCCGGGGCGTCGCGGCGCCGCCGGGCTGCGGGTAGTCGTCGCGATCGAGCGAGCACGGCATCAGGAGACCTCCGGGACCGGCGAGGCGGCGCCGCCGGGGATCAGCGCGCGCAGCGCCCGCGCCGCGTAGGCCGCGGCCACGGACTTGCGCCAGCTCAGCGTGAAGTCGGTGTTCTGCATCGGCTTGGCGATGTGGGCGATCAGGCCCGCGGTCTCGCGGATCGTGTCGTCGTCGAGCACGCGGCCGGTGAGCTGCTCGGCGGCCGCGCGCGCCTCGAGCGGCCGCGAGCCAGTGCCGCCGACGAAGATCCGCGCTGACTCGATGACGCCGCCGGTGCCCAGGCGCGCCCGCACCGCCACGCCGAGCACCGGGAAGTCGAACGAGCCGCGGCGGCGTAGCTTGACGTACGCGGAGCGCTCTCCCGCCGCCGGCGCCGGGACGTGGACCGCCGTCAGGATCTCGTCGGGCCGGCGGGTCAGGTGGGCAATGCCGTCATCGGCGAACAGCTCGCTGGCGGGGATCCGGCGCTCGCCGGCGGCGGACGCCAGCGTGACCTCGGCGCCGAGCGCGCACAGCACCGGCGCCGTGTCGGACGACGACACCGCCCAGCACCGCCGCGAGCCCGGCGCGACCCAGCAGACCTCGCCCTCCTTCTTCATGCAGTAGCCGATCGACGCGCGCCACTCGTGGCTCTGATCGTAGTAGCTGCAGCGGGTGTCGAGGCACAGGTTGCCGCCGATCGTCCCCATGTTGCGCAACGGCGGCGTGGCGACCAGCGAGGCTGCGACCGCCAGCGCCGGCCAGGCGTCCGCGATCGCGCGATCGTGCTCGATCACCGACAACCGGGTCAGCGCACCGAGCGTGAGGCCGCGCGCCGAGCCGGATGGATCGCCGGATGGCTCGATCGACCGGGCGTGCAGCGCCGCGATGCCGCGCAGGCCGATCACCGTGCCCGGCGTCTGCTGCCGCCGCTTCATGTTGGGGAACAGGTCGGTCCCGCCGGCGAGCACCATCGCCTCGGGGCCGAGATCGGCGAGCGCCGCGGCGGCCTCGGCGACCTCGGTCGGCGCCAGGTAGCGGAAGCGCGGCAGCCGCATCATGGCTTGACGATCTCCTCGGCGCGCGGGCTGCGCGGCGGCGGATCTCGCGGGTCGCGCCCGTCACGCCCGTCTGTCCGCCGCTCGGACCGATCGCGGCGCCGCGGCTCGTTGGTCGCGTTGCCATCGCCGCCTTCCCACGGCGGCGGCACGATCAGCGGCTCGGGCCAGGGCACCGCCGGGAACGTGTCGGGGCCGAACCGGCGCGACGTCGCGCGCAGCGCCGCCAGCACCTTGTCCGGCGTGATCGGCACCTCGTCGACCCGCACCCGCACCGCGTCGTAGACCGCGTTGGCGACCGCCGGCGGGATCGGCAACAGCGGCCCCTGCCCGACCTCCTTGGCGCCGAACGGTCCGTTGGGCTCGGGGCGCTCGATCAGGATGCTCTCGATCTCCGGCATGTCGCGCGACGCCAGGCTCTTGTACTCGAGCATCGACGGCGTCTGGTGGACCAGCGCGCGCGACAGCCGCGGCGGCAGCCGGCGAAACGCCTGCTCCTCCATCAGCGCCTCGCCCAGGCCCATGTAGACCGAGCCCTCCATCTGCCCGCGCACCAGCACGGGATTGAGCGCGCGGCCGATGTCGTGCGCGATCCAGACCTTGACCACGCGGACCGCGCCGGTGGCCTCGTCGACCTCGACCTCGACCACCGCGGCCGAGTACGAGTACGACGGCGACGGGCCGACCCCGGCGCCCTTGAACCGGCCCGGCGCGCGTGGCGGCCGGTAGCTGCCGACCGTGCCGACCGTGCCGCCCGCGGCCTCGGCGAGCTGGACCGCATCGGCGAACGCCATGCCGCGGTCCGGATCGCCGACGTCGAACACGCGGCCGCCGCCGAAGCCGACCCGCTCGACGGCAATGTCGAGCCGCGCGGCGGCCGCCTCGGCGAGCCGATCGCGGGCGCGCTGGGCGGCCTCGACCGCGGCGTTGCCCATCATCAGCGTCACGCGCGAGCTGTAGCTGCCGAGATCGACCGGGCCGAGCGAGGTGTCGCCGGTCACGACCTTGACGTCGAGGATGTCGATGCCGAGGACCTCGGCGACGCACACCGCGAGCACGTTGTCCGAGCCCTGGCCGACCTCGGAGGCGCCGCAGAACGCGGTGACGCCGCCCGAGCGGTCGAGCAGCAGTTGCACCCCCGTGTGCGGCATCTCGTTCCAGTAGATCGGCAGGCCGGCGCCGCACAGGTACGACGACGCGGCGATGCCCAGGCCGCGGCCGCGGCCGAGCTTGCGGAACCGCGACTTCCAGCCCGAGGCCTCGACCACGGCCTCGACGCACGGCACCAGGCCGATCGTGCGGATCTTGAGCCAGTTGGCGGTGAGGCTGTCGGCCGGCACGGCGTTGTCGATCCGCCACTGCGCCGGATCCTTGCCGAGCCGCTCGCAGATCTTGTCGATCTGGACCTCGAGGCCGAACCGCGGCTGCGGCGTGCCGTGGCCGCGCTTGGGCCCGCACGGCGGCTTGTTGGTGAACGTGCGGCAGCCGCGGAACTGGTAGCGCGCCATCTGGTAGGTCACGGTCTCGAGCGCGCCGGTGTAGAACGTCGACGCGACGCCGTAGCTGCCGTACGCGCCGCCGTCGAGCAGGCTCTCCACCGAGTGGCCGACGATGCGGCCGTCGCGGGTGACGCCGGTCCGCATCCGCATCAGCACCGGGTGACGCCCGCGGTGGCAGTAGAACACCTCCTCGCGGGTCAGCGCGATCTTCACCGGCCGCCCGGTGAGCAGCGCCGCCTTGGCCGCGACGATCTCGTGGTTGAACGGATCGGTCTTGCCGCCGAACCCACCGCCCTGCGGCGGCGCGATGATCCGGATCCGGGACGCGGGGATCCCGAGCACCTTGGCGGCGGCGCGGTGCAGGTAATGTGGCGTCTGCGTGCTCGACGCGATCGTCAGCCGGCCGTCCGTGCCCATGTACGCCAGCGTGGCGTGCTGCTCGAGCGGCAGGTGGGTGTTGCCCTGGTAGAAGAAGCAGTCCTCGACCACGAGATCGGCGCCGGCGAGCGCCGCCGGTACGTCGCCGAAATCGAGCGCCACCATCTTGTGGATGTTGCCACCGTCGCCGTGGTCCTGGATCCGCGGCTCGGCCACCCGGAGCGCCTCCTCGGGCGAACCGATCGTCGCGAGCGGCTCGTAGCTGACCTCGACCAGCCGCGTCGCCTCCTCGGCGATCAGCTCCTCGGTCGCGACCACCGCCGCCACCGGATCACCGACGAAGCGGACCTTGTCGGGGCACAGCGCGTGCTCGTCCTGCGACACCGGCAGGATGCCGAACGGGATCGGGAACAGCTCGCCGGTCAGCACCGCGCGGACACCCTCGCAGGCCAGCGCCTTGGTGACGTCGACGCCGCGGATCCGCGCGTGCGGCACGGTCGAGCGCACCAGCTTCATGTGCAGCATGCCGGGCATCGCGAGGTCGTCGGCGAACCGGGTCTCGCCCGTCACCTTGCCGATCGCGTCGACCCGGCGCAGCGGCTTGCCGAGCACCTGGAATGGCCGCTCGCCGCCGCCCTCAGTCTTCGCCATGGCTGCCTCGCTGTCCCGCGATCGCCGGCAGCTTCGGCGCCGGCGCGCGCTCGCCGCGCATCACCTGGGCCGCGGCCGCCACCGCATCGAAGATCTGTAGATAGCCGGTGCAGCGGCAGATCTGGCCCGACAGCGCCTCGGCGATCTGGTCGCGGCTCGGCTCGGGCGTGCGCTCGAGCAGCGCCTTGGCCGCGAGCAACATGCCGGGCGTGCAGTAGCCGCACTGGGCCGCGCCGTGATCGGCGAACGCGTCCTGCAGCGGGTGGAGCCTGGGCCCATCGCGCAGGCCCTCCACGGTGGTCGCGCTCCGCCCCTGGCACTCGACCGCCGCCACCAGGCACGACAGCACCAGCTCGCCGTCGAGCAGCACCGCGCAGGCGCCGCACTCGCCGAGCTCGCAGCCGTGCTTGGTGCCGGTCAGCCCCAGGTCCTCGCGCAGCACCTCGAGCAGCGTCTTGTACGACTCGGCCACGAGGTCGCGCGCCTCGCCGTTGACCGTGAACGCGAGTCGCAGCTTGTCGCGCGGGGGGCTTGCCCGAACGGCGGACAGGGGGACGAGCGGACCAGCCATGGAATTCTCCGAGGAGCGAAGCGCCGGACGCGAGGACAACATAGGCGATCGCGCGCCGACGGGCCAGCGGCTTCCCCGCGCCCGATCATGGAATTCATTGTTCAGAGGCGCCGCGGCCCGGCGCTCGGTCCACCCTGACCGGCCCCGCGGCGCCATCAAACCTGCGTCCACCGGGCCATGCATGCGCAAGCGGCGCTCCCATCGTGAACCTACGCCACGCCGCGCGGCGCGATTACCGCTGCGAGCGCTTCCCGGCGGCAGCGAACCCGGCGAAGATCCACCACGACGCGGGCGATCCGCGCCTTGTCGAACACCTAACCATGGTCGCATCCAGCTCACGGCTCCGCGCCGGCGGTCCTGGTGATGTACGCAGCGCTGCCCGCGTGCTGGAATCCGCCCTACGATCGCCCGGCGTGCGGTGCGCACGGTACATGCCCCCGATCGCTAATGCTCGTGGCGGGCATATGTGAAGACCACGCTGCCATCACCCTTGGCGGATCCCGGCGTGAGCCTCGCGTACCGGCGGCGATGACGTGCTCGAGGTCAGAGCGGTGCGATGTCGCGGTCTACGATCTTCCAAAGCTCGCATAACCGTCGCCCACGTTCGTCTCGCCTCCACCAACCACCGACCGCTGCTATCGCGGACCAAGCCTTTATCGCAGCGATCAGCCGGTGGTCATTTGCGACGAACAGCCGTGCGTCCTCTCCGGCGAGCATCGAAGCCGGTGGATGCAGCAGCCTCACAACCTCACGCTGACGGCGCGATCCCCCTCTACAAAAAGCCATGGTGTTGCCACTGCCCGCGCCCTTCTGAGCCATCCTACCGGTCATGCGGATCCTCCATCTGTCGGACCTGCACTACGGCCGCCGAGACGCCACGCGCTCCGCCCATTACTGGGCCGATGCGCAAGGCGTACCCAAGCCCGAGGTTCTTGCGAACGTCCTCCGTCCCGTAGTTCGGGAACGCCGTCCAGACGCGATAGTCGTCTCTGGCGACGTGGGTTGGTCTGGCATCGACGATGACTACAACTTCGCGTTCACGTTTCTCGATACCGTGCGGCAGAACCTAAGTGTTCCGATCATCATCGCGCCGGGCAACCACGATGTTGACTGGGCAGTACCCCACGAACAACGGCAGGATAAATTTGTCACATTCCTCAAGCGGTTCCACGGCGAGACCGCGTTTCAGGACACGCACTCGCTCTACAAGGCGAGCGATGCGAAGCGACGTCACCGGCTCTCGGCTTTGCATCGCCTCCTCGATCATCGGCTCACGATCTTAACTGTCAATTCAGCCGCCGGCGAAGGGCCCGATCCTGAGCCGTGCCCGATGTGCAGCAACCCCAAACATTGCTTGCCTCCAATTCTCGTCGACCCTGCAACGCTCACGTCGTGGGAGCAGGACCTTCGAGAATGTGACAATGATCTTCGAATCCTCGTAGTTCACCACCATCTTTTTCCGTTCAAGGAGAACCCGAAATACGAGACGACCGATCCGGATGCGCCGGAGGACAAGCCTGATCGCACGATCATCGCAAACTCTGCGCGGCTTCAGTCGTGGCTGGCCGCGAACAAGTTCTCCGTTGTGCTACACGGTCATAAGCATCGGGCGCATGTACGGCGGGATCTGCTCGCCGCCCGCAACGACGAACAGATGCGGGACATCCTCGTCCTGGGTGCTGGCAGTGCTGGTGTCTTTGACGGCGAACGCGGGCCCGACAATCCGCCATCGTTCGACATCGTTGAAGCGCACCCACTGCGGGATGGCGTTTTCAGCGTGGCGGTTGACACGTACAGGATTGACACGGTGGCGATGGCGCCGGCCGCACATCTCGACACGCCGTGCGTCAAGGTGGAGGTCGGACGCCGAGACAGCAAGGCCCCGCTTGTATTTCATGCGCGTAGCGTTTCCGAGTGCTATGACGCGATCGCAGACGCGACCAAGAGCGACTCGAAAATCCACCGAAACTTCATATCGATGGTCGACACGCCAGCATTTTCGTTGCCGTCGGGCGTGACGCTGCGGAATCAAGAGGTGACTCTCGAAACCATTCATCAGTCGTTCATTACGCTGCATCCCGAATACGACGACAAGACCGGAGCTGGATGGTCAAATGCAACGGCCGTGAAGCATCGCCTACAAGAGCAGCCGCAACGATTCCGATTCCAGCACGGAAATCGGCTGTTTGCGCTTCCCGCAACGATCACACCGCACGGACCCACGCAGGTTATTCATCCATTTGAGGAGGCGATAAAGGGCATCGGATCATCCCGCGCCTACGTAGGCCTCTACAACGCATTTCTAGATGCGAAGGGCGGGAGCATTCCGCCGCCACCCTGTCTCACCGGGCTGCAGCTCCAACTCGACGGGAACCTACTCAATGTCGTCGCGACGTTCAGAAAGATCGAACTGTCCTTCTGGTGGCTGGTCAACATGTACGAGATGGAGCTGTTGTTGAAGTACGCTTGTTCCCAGCACAAGGATCGTCCA
>DASWRS010000289.1:0-7279 GCA_036403075.1 Kofleriaceae bacterium | reverse complement strand
TCGGCTTCTTCGAGCGCCCGCGGATTGACCGTGATCACCGCATTGAGCTTGTCCTCGTAGGTGGCAATGCGAGCCAGGTATTGCAACACGAGCTCCCGCGAGGTGATCCGGCCCGAGCGCAGCGCGGCCTGCAGCTCGGGGATCGTCGCCTCCACCACCGTGAAGCCCCGGACCCTGGTATCGGCGGAGGCGGTGGCGCACACCACGACGAGCGCGAGCGTCCATTTCATGGCGGCGGATTCTAGCAGCTCTCTCGATGCGGGCGCGACGGATGCGGCGGCCGCTCGGCAGTGGGCTGCGGTGGACCGCGGAGGGTCGGCGCTGCCCGCCGGCGCGATACCATGCGCGCATGATCGAATGGAACGAGATGCACCTCGGCTTCCGCGATGCGCTGCGTCGCTTCATCGCCGCGGAGCTGGTGCCGCAGCTCGACGAGCTCGAGCACGGCGGCAAGCCGCCGTACGACATCCTCCGCAAGCTGAGCAAGACGTTCGGCCTCGCCGACATGGCGCGCACGCGGTTCGCGCACCAGATCGCCAAGCACCGGGAGCGCGAGGCGAGCGGCGAGGCGGCGGCGCCCGCGAAGCCGCCCGGCCCGTCGCCGGAGGCGGCGATGGGCGCGGCGATGGAGGTCGCGATGCGGCTGATCTCGACGATCGAGCTGTGTCGCTACTCGCCGGGCATGGTCACCGCGATGGGCGTCTCGGTCGGGCTCACCTCGGCGGCGATCAACGCGCGCGGCACGATCCGTCAGCGCGAGCGCTGGGCGCTGCCGCTCATGACGATGGAGACGATCGGCGCGTGGGCGATCACCGAGCCGGACTCCGGCTCGGATGCGTTCGGCGGCATGCGGTCCACCGCGCGGCGCGATGGCGACGGCTACCTCCTGAACGGCAGCAAGACGTTCATCACCAACGGCCCCTACGCCGACACGATCGTCTTCATCTGCAAGCTCGACGAGCCGGGCGTCGCGGCGAAGGACCGCAAGATCGTCTCATTCATCCTCGACAAGGGCATGCCCGGGCTCACCCAGAGCAAGCCGCTCCGCAAGATGGGGCTGCACGGCTCGCCGACCGGCGAGGTGTTTGTCAGCGATCTGCGCGCCGAGAAGGAGCGGCTGATCGGCGAGACCGAAGATCAGCCCGCGCGCTCGGGCGCGAAGGAGACCTTCACGATGGAGCGCACCGGCGTGGCCGCGATGGCGCTCGGCATCGTCGAGGAGTGCCGCAAGCGGTCGCTCGAGTACGCACGGACGCGCGTGCAGTTCGGCAAGCCGATCGGCGAGTTCCAGCTCATCCAGGACAAGCTCGCGAGGATGGAGGTCGCGCGGATGAACCTCCAGAACCTCGTGTTCCGGCAGATCGAGCTCGCGGGCGCGGGCAAGTCGCTGGATCTCGCCGAGGCGTCGGCGTGCAAGCTCTACGCGGCACGCGCCGCGATGGAGGTCGCGCTCGAGGCGGTGCAGCTCCACGGCGGCAACGGCTACATGGCCGAGTACCGCGTCGAGCAGCTGTGTCGCGACGCAAAGGTGCTGCAGATCTACGGCGGCACCGACGAGATCCAGATCTCGCAGATCGCGCGCAGCCTGCTCGCGCGGTGAATCAGGTGGCGGAGCCAGCGGCGCGGCCGATGGGGGGAGGCGGAGGTCGCCCGGCGTCGCGGCGAGCAGGCGATACCCCCGGACGGCGAGGACGGCGCCGCCGGTGCCGCATCTCGCAGGATCCGCGTGACGAACCGCGTGCGATCGAGTACGTATCCGTTCGACGATGATCGATGACGCCCGCCGGCTCGAGCACCGGCTGTACCGCGACGTCCGGCAGACCTGCGAGCGCTACCGGCTGCTGGCGCCGGGCGACCGGATCATGGTCGCGATGTCGGGCGGCAAGGACAGCTACACGCTGTTCCACCTGCTGACCCGCCTGGTCCCGCGGCTGCCGTTTCCCGTCGAGCTGATCGCGGTACACCTCGATCAGGTCCAGCCCGGCTACGACGGCAGCGGGCTGCGCGCGTTCCTCGAGGCCTCGGGCCAGCCGTTCGAGATCCTGCGCGAGGACACCTACTCGGTGGTCACGTCGCACCTGCCCGAAGGCGCGACCTACTGCTCGCTGTGCTCGCGGCTGCGCCGCGGCATCCTCTACACGGCCGCCGAGCGCATCCGCGCCAACAAGATCGCGCTTGGCCACCACCGCGACGACTCGCTCGAGACCTTCCTGCTGAACCTGTTCTACAGCGGCAAGCTCCAGGCGATGCCGGCGAGCTACCGCACCGACGACGGCCGGTTCGAGGTCATCCGCCCGCTGATCGAGTGCGCCGAGGCCGAGATCGCCGCGTTCGCCGCCGAGCTGGCGTTCCCGATCATTCCGTGCAACCTGTGCGGCTCGCAGGAAGGCTTGAAGCGCGACGCGATGACGCGCCTGCTCGCCGACCTCGAGCGCGACAACCCGCACGTCCGCGCGATCATGCTCAACGCGCTCCGCAACGTCCGGCCGAGCCACCTGCTCGATCCGGACGTCGCCCGCGCCTGGGCCGAGCGCGATCCGGAGATCCGCCCCGCCGCCGTGGCCGAGCCCCGCACGCGCCACGCCGCCGCCGAGCCGTTCGTCGATGGCAAGCTGCGGCTTCGCGTCGTCGAGTAGCGAGTCAGCGGCAGAACGCGGCGCGGATCGCGGCGACCTCGTCCTCGGGCGTCAGGTCGGGGCACAGCTGGCGCGCCTTGGGATCGCGGGCGATCGGCGAGCCGAGCCGGCAGGCCACGCTGTCGTCGCGCGTGCAGGCGTTGTCCCAGCCGCACATGCAGTCGCGCGGGTCGCTGGTGGCGGTGAGGCCGAGGCCGAAGCCGATCGCGCCGATCGCGGTGTTGATCGCGCGCTGGTTGGACTTGCCGTTGTCGGAGATCCAGGCGACATCGTTGGGCCGGGCGTCGCCGCAGTCGAGCTGGTTGACCGCGCCGCCGAAGTTCGAGCCGACGTCGCCGGCGGTGCCGCCGAACACGATCATCATGTACTTGCCGGAGGTCGGCCTCGTGGTCGCGACGATGACCGGGAACTGCGCGAGCTGGGCGGTGACGCCATCGGAGATGGCCTGGAGGACGGCGGCGCGATCGGGGTTGCCGCCCTGGTATGGCGGCGCCGTGCCCTCGGCGATCTGCATCCAGCTCGCCTGGTTGAGGGTCGCGTCGCTCGGGCCGCGGGTCAGCTTCTGGCCTTCGAAGTTGAGGTACACCGAGAGGCTCGCGCACCGCGGCGCGGTCGTCGCGTCGGTCCCGGGCGCGGCGTCGCTGCCGGCATCGGCCACGGGGTCGAGGCCGCCGATGCTCGGATCGAGGCCGCTCGAGAGCTGCGCACCACAGCCGGCGCACGTCACGAAGGCGAGCGCGAGCAGCCGCAGCGTCATGGCGCCACTATGCGGCTTGTGACATCTCGACGACAACTGGGAGCCCCGGCCCCGACCGGGGACGGCTGTCCCCCCCGGGAACACGCGCGCAGTCCGCGACCGGTCAGCCGAGGCGGTCCCGCAGCGCCTGGTTGACAGCGGCGGCGTCGGCGCCCGGGGTCGACTTCATGACCTGACCGACGAAGAAGCCCAGCAGGCCGGTCTTGCCGCCCTTGTATTGCGCGGCCTTGTCGGGGTTGGCGGCGATCACGGCATCGATCGCCGCGCCGAGGTCGGCCACCGGGGCCGCGGCCCGGCTGCGCAGCTCCGCGAACGGCTGGCCGGTGCGGATCAGCTCGGCAAGCAGGGACTTGGCCGAGCTGGTCGACAGCGAGCCGTCGTCGACCGCCGCGAGCAGGGCGCCGAGCTCGGCGGCGTCGATCTGCTCGAGGGTCCGACCGCCGGACTCGCCCAGCGCGCGCGGCAGGTCATTGATGATCCACTTGGCCGCCGTCTCGGGCCGGGCGCGCTCGGCCGCGGCCAGGAACAGCTGGGCGGTGACACGGTCGCCCGTCAGGAGGTCCGCCGAGTCGGCCGGCACCAGCGTGCTCGCGCGGGTGTAGGCCGCCGCCAGATCGGCGTCGCGGGCGCGGGCCTCGGCGCGGTACTCGGCCGGCGACTTGCTCTTCGGCCGGGTCTTGGCCTTGGCGCTCTTCTCCGCCGGCGCGTCCACGCTGAGCGCACCGGATACGGTCGTGGCCCCGCTGCTCGCGCCCGCGAGCGCGACGGGCTTCTCCACGTACGACTCGCGCAGGGTCACGATCCGGTTCAGCACCAGGGCGCCCGGCCGGGTGTCCTGGTCGACCGCGAAGTAGCCGACGCGCTCGAGCTGCCAGCGCGAGCCGACCGGCGCGCTCGCCAGGCTGGCCTCGACCCGCGCGCCCGGCACGATCTCGAGCGACGCCGGGTTGAGCGACTGCAGGAAGTCGCCGCTTGCGTCCTCGGGCCGCGGTGACGTGAACAGGTGGTCGTAGATCCGGACCTCGGCCGGGATCGCGGTCGCCGCGTCGACCCAGTGGATCACGCCCGAGACCTTGCGGCCGTCGCCGGGGTTCTTGCCGCCGCCGGTGTCCGGCAGCACGGCCGCGCGCAGCCGTGTGACCTCGCCGGCGGCGTCGCGCGCGACGACCTCGGCGCCGGTGATGCAATAGCCGTAGCGCAGCCGCACCGTGCGGCCGGGCGCGAGCCGCTGGTAGTCCTTGGCCGGCTCGTCGCGCCAGTCGTCGCGCTCGATGTAGATCCGGTCGCTGATCGCGAGCGGCCGGCTGCCCGGCTTGCCGACGTCGGCGGGGAAGTACGGCGCGTCGGGCAGGCCGCCGGCCGGCAGGCCGACCAGCTCGACCTCGATCGGCCGCACGACGCCCATGACGCGCGGCGCGCTGCGGTTGAGATCGTCGCGCACGCAGTACTCGAGCTTGCCGATGTCGACCCACGAGTTGGCCTTGGCGACGCCGATCATGTCGGCGAACGCGCGGATCGCCTCGGGGCTGTAGCCGCGCCGCCGCATCGCCGCGATCGTCGGCATCCGCGGATCGTCCCAGCCCGAGACATGGCCGCCCTGGACCAGGGTGAGCAGCTTGCGCTTGCTCATCACGGTGTAGTCGAGCTGCAGCCGGGCGAACTCGTACTGGTGCGGCCGCGGGGTCCACGGCCCGGTGTGGTCGAGCACCCAGTCGTAGAGCTCGCGGTTGTTCTCGAACTCGAGCGTGCAGATCGAGTGCGTGATGCCCTCGATCGCGTCCTCGATCGGGTGGGCGTAGTCGTACATCGGGTAGATGCACCACGCGTCGCCGCTCCGGTGGTGGTGCGCGTGGCGGATCCGGTAGAGCAGCGGATCGCGCATCTTCATGTTGGGCGAGGCCATGTCGATCTTCGCGCGCAGCGTGCACGCGCCGTCGGGCAGCTCGCCGGCCCGCATCCGGCGCAGCCGCGCGAGGTTGTCGGCGACCGGGCGATCGCGAAACGGGCTCGGCCGCCCCGGCTCGCTCAGCGTGCCGCGGTACTCCTTGATCTGCTCGTCGCTGAGATCGCAGACGTAGGCGTGGCCCTCGACGACCAGGCGCTCGGCGAGCTCGTACATCTTGCCGAAGTAGTCGGCCGAGAACAGCACGGCGGCCGGCTCGAACCCGAGCCAGCGCACGTCGCGCTCGATCGAGTCGACGTACTCGACGTCCTCCTTGGCCGGGTTGGTGTCGTCGTAGCGCAGGTTGCAGGTGCCCTGGTAGTCGCGGGCGAGGCCGAAGTTCAAGCAGATCGACTTGGCATGGCCGATGTGCAGGTAGCCGTTGGGCTCGGGCGGGAACCGGGTGGCGACGCGGCTGTGGCGCCCGGCCCGGAGGTCGTCATCGATGATGTCGCGGATGAAGTCGTTGCGCTCGGCGGCCATGACGTCGCCACTCTAGCGCATACCCTGCAAGAGCGAGTACGTTCGCCCCCGATGGCGCGCATCAACGAGCACTACGCAAAGCTGCCTGCAGGCTACCTGTTCCCCGAGATCGGCCGGCGCGTTCGCGCGTACCAGGCCGCGCATCCGGACGCCAAGGTGATCCGGCTCGGCATCGGCGACGTCACCGAGCCGCTCGCCCCGGCGATCGTCGAGGCGATGCACCAGGCGGTCGCCGAGATGGGCCGCCGCGAGACGTTCCGCGGCTACGGCCCCGAGCAGGGCTACGACTTCCTGATCGAGGCGATCCGCGAGCACGACTACGCCGCGCGCGGCGTCGCGATCGGCGCCGACGAGATCTTCGTCAGCGACGGCTCGAAGTGCGACAGCGGCAACATCCAGGAGATCTTCGCGCTCGCGGCGCGGGTCGCGGTCACCGATCCGGTGTACCCGGTCTACGTCGACTCCAACGTCATGGCCGGCCGCACCGGGCCGATCGGCGCCGACGGCCGCTACGCCGGCCTGACCTACCTGGTCGGCAACGAGGCCAACGGGTTCCAGCCCGAGCCGCCCGAAGGCCTCGCCGAGCCGATCGACGTGGTCTACCTGTGCTCGCCGAACAACCCCACCGGCACCGTCGCGACCCGCACCCAGCTCGAGCACTGGGTCCGCTGGGCCAAGGCCCACGACACGCTGATCCTGTTCGACGCCGCCTACGAGGGCTACATCGCCGATCCGGCGCTGCCGCACTCGATCTACGAGATCGACGGCGCGCGCGACTGCGCCCTCGAGCTGCGCAGCTTCTCCAAACGGGCCGGCTTCACCGGGGTGCGCTGCGCGTTCCTCGTCGTGCCGAAGTCCGTCACCGGCACCGCGCCCGACGGCAAGCGCGTGTCGCTCAACGCGCTGTGGTCGCGCCGCCACTCGACCAAGTTCAACGGGGCGTCGTACGTCGTGCAGCGCGGCGCGGCGGCGGCGTACTCGCCCGCCGGGCTCGCCCAGACCCGCGAGCAGATCGCGTTCTACATGGAGAACGCGCGCCTGTTGCGCGAGGGCCTCGGCGCGGCCGGCTTCACCGTGTTCGGCGGCGTCCACGCGCCGTACCTGTGGCTGCGCACCCGCGATGGCGCGAGCTCGTGGGAGTTCTTCGATCGCCTGCTGGCCGAGGTCCAGATCGTCGGCACGCCGGGCGCCGGGTTCGGCCCCGCCGGCGAGGGCTACTTCCGGCTGTCGGCGTTCAACTCGCGCGCCAATATCGAGGAGGCGATCGCCCGGATCCGCCGCGGGTTCGGACGCTAGCCATGCGGTGGACCCTCGAGCCGCTCCCCGGCCGCAGCGGCGGCCACGCAATGACGGTGCGCCGGTTCGGCACCGGCCCCGAGATCGTCTGGATCCACGGCCTCGGCGAGCAGTCGCAGAGCCTAACCGGGCTCGCGGCGCACCCCGCGTTCGCCGGGTTCTCGC
>DASWRS010000288.1:0-44383 GCA_036403075.1 Kofleriaceae bacterium | reverse complement strand
GACGTCCAGGTCACGATCCACACCGACACGCTCAACGAGTCGGGCTACGTCGACGACACGATCGCGGCGTTCAAGGGCCGGACGATCCACACCTATCACACCGAGGGTGCCGGCGGCGGTCACGCCCCGGACATCCTCCGCGTGTGCGGCGAGCCCAACGTGATCCCGAGCTCGACCAATCCGACGCGGCCATGGACCGTCAACACGCTCGACGAGCACCTCGACATGCTGATGGTGTGTCACCACCTCGATCGCGAGATCCCCGAGGACGTCGCGTTCGCCGACAGCCGGATCCGCGGCGAGACCATCGCCGCCGAGGACATCCTCCACGATCTCGGCGCGCTGTCGATGATCTCGAGCGACAGCCAGGCGATGGGCCGGGTCGGCGAGGTGATCACGCGGACCTGGCAGACCGCGCACAAGATGAAGCAGCAGCGCGGCGCGCTGGCCGCCGATCGCGGCGGCGCCGACAACCTGCGGATCCGGCGCTACGTCGCCAAGTACACGATCAACCCGGCGATCGCCCACGGCTTCGCGCACGAGGTCGGCTCGATCGAGGTCGGCAAGCTCGCCGATCTGGTGCTGTGGAGGCCGGCGTTCTTCGGCGCCCGGCCCGAGCTGGTGCTCAAGGGCGGCTTCGTCGCGTGGGCGCAGATGGGCGACGCCAATGCGTCGATCCCGACGCCGGAGCCGGTGAGGATGCGGCCGATGTTCGGCGCGCTCGGCCGCGCCGTCGGCGCGACGTCGCTGGCGTTCGTGTCGGCGCGCGCCGGGCGCGACAGCCGGGTCGGCGCGCTCGGCCTGGCCAAGCAGATCGCCGTGGTGCGCGGCTGCCGCGGCCTGGGCAAGCGCGACATGAAGCTCAACGACGCGCTGCCGCGGCTCGAGATCGATCCCGAGACCTACCAGGTCCGCGCCGACGGCGAGCTCCTGACCTGCGCGCCGGCGACCGTGCTGCCGCTCGCCCAGCGCTACTGCCTGTTCTGATGATCTCCTGGATCCTGCTCCAGCTCGCCGACTCGGCGTTCCCGACCGGCGGCTTCGCCCACTCGAGCGGGATCGAGGCCCTCGCCGCCGCGCGCGAGCTGGGCTCGCTCGAGGCGCTGTGCCGCGAGCTGGTCGATCAGCAGGCGCACGGCGCGCTGCCGCTGGCCGGCGCGGCATGGGACCAGCCGGCGCGGCTGGCCGAGCTCGACGCGCGGAGCCGGGCGGTGCTGTGGAGCCACGTCGCCGCGCGCGCCAGCCGGGCCCAGGGCCGCGCGCTGATCGATGTCGCGGCGCGCGCGTTCGGCGATGCCGGGCTGGCCGACGCCCGCGAGCGCTGCGTGCGCGGCGAGCTCGACGGCCACCTCGCGCCGGTGTTCGGCGTGGTGACCCGCGCGCTCGGCGTGTCGCGCGACGACGCGCTCGCCGGCTATCTCCACGTCGCGCTGCGCGGCGTGCTGTCCGCGGCGGTGCGGCTCGGCATCGCCGGTCCCACCGAGGCCCAGGCGCTGCACCTCCGGCTGCACCCCGCGCTCGCCGCCGCACACGCCCGCGGCGCCGCGCTCGGCGTCGACGACATCGCGCAGACCTCGCCGCTGATCGAGCTGTTCCAGGCCACGCACGATCAGCTGTACTCGCGGCTGTTCCAGAGCTAGCGCTCCGTCTTGGGGGGAGCGCGGTCGATCGTGTCCGCGCGCGCCGCGCGCCACGCGTCGACGAATGCCGATGCCCGGGCGGCGACGTCGCTCGCCGAGGCACCCGGCGGGTACAGCGCCGAGCCGAGCCCCACGCCGGTGGCGCCCGCCGCCACGAAGCCGGCGAGCTTCTCGGGCGTGATGCCGCCGACCGGCACGAGTGGTGTTCCGGCCGGCAGGACCACGCGCCACGCCTTGACCACCGCCGGCCCGAGCAGCTCGGCGGGGAACATCTTCAGGACGTCGGCCCCGGCGGCGAGCGCGGCGAACGCCTCGGTCGGCGTCGCGACGCCGGGCGCCACGGCCAGGTGAGCGGCCCGGGCCGCGCGGATCACCTCGGGATCCGAGTGCGGCATGACGATCAGCTCGCCGCCGACCTGCCGGACGTCTTCGACCTGCGCGGGTGACGTCACCGTGCCCGCGCCGACCACGCAGTCCGGGGGCAAGCCTGCACGCAGGATCCGGATGCTCGCCAGGGCGTCGGGCGAGCCGAGCGGCACCTCGATGATGCGGATGCCGGCGGCGAACACCACGGCGCCGATCTCGGCGACCTCGGCGGACGCGACGCCGCGGAGGATCGCGATCAGGCCGGTCCGGTGCAGGACGTCGATCAGCATGGTTCGATCAGCATGGCGCGATCACGCATGGCGCAATCACGCATGGCGCGATCGCGCTGGCGCGTTCCGCATGGCTCGGTCAGCATGCCGCACGCCGGCGCACCAGGCCGGCCGAGCAGGCGACGCGCCACAGCCCGCGCTCGGTGGCATCCGCGGCGATCGTGGCCACGGGGTGGCCGAACGCCGCCAGCGCGCGGCGGTAGCGCTGGCAGAGCGCGTCGCTGCCGACCAGCACCGCGGATTCGAGCCGCGCTCCGAGCTGCTCGAGCCCCGCGAGCTCGTGCCCGACCAGCAGGCCCGACAGGTAGTCGGCCTGCGCCTCGGCGGCCAGCTCCCCGACGAGGCCCAGCGTGCGCGTGCTGAACATCGTCGACAGCACGCCGGCGCGCGCCCGAGGCGAGCGCGCGACCGCGACACCGCGATCGAACGCGGCGAGATCCGGAGTCGCCGGTGGCCGCATCGTGCGCCCGAGGATCGTGTGCGCGCACAGCGCCGTGAACACCTCGCCGGTCAGGAACGTGTGGAACCCGATGATGCGGCGGTCCTGGACGCGGACCCACTTGGCGTGCGTGCCGGGCAGTCCGATCCAGAGCTCGGTACTGGCACCGGCTCTGGCATCGGCACCGGGCGGCGCCGCTGCCCCGCCGTCGATCACACCCTCGACCACACCGTCGATCCCGTGCCCGATCACGCCTGCGACCTGGGTCTCCTCGCCGCGCATGACCTCGGGCAGCGGCCCGCGGTCGATGATCCCGGGAATGATGTGGAGCACGGCTCCGCTGCCGGTCTCGACGCGGGTCAGCGCGCGGCCCAGATCGCCGACGTCGGTCGGGGCCTCGAGGTACCCGGCCTCTCGCCAGCCTTGCGCACTGCCGATCATGCCGCACGCGAGGATCGGACTGCCCGGCGACGCGGACCGCCAGTCGCCGCATGCCTCGTCGAACGCGCGCTCGAACCCCGCGTACGGATCGCCCGCCGGGGCGCCGCCGTCGGTCGCGACGCGCAGGATGCCGGAGGCCAGGTGTCGCGACTCCGCGACCTGTCCGCTGCCGTCAAAGCGATAGGCCCGGAGCGAGGTCGTGCCCCAGTCCAGGGCGATCAGCTGCGTGTCGGCCACGTGCGCTCCGGCGAGAACACCGTAGGGAACATCGGGCGAAAGATCCAGGAGCGATTGACAGGCGTGATTTCGCGGCTCTACGATTCACACGGCCCAATCGAGGCGGCCGATCCACCCCAACAGGGAGAATCGCAATGGCTCGTCCTTTGAGTCGCCTGGTGAGTCGCCTGGTCCGGCCGGCAATCGGAGGTCTCTCGCTAGCATTGCTGGCATTCCTGGCACTCGTCGTCGGTGCGATCGCCTTCGCCGCCGGCCCCGAATCCGTGCAAGGCCCCGGGGTCGCTCCCGAGTGCTTCAAACCGTGGGGCAAGGACACCAAGTTCGTCCAGTGGAAGAAGAAGCCGGGGCCGTATCGCATCGCGCTCGATAACGGCTTCATCGGCAACACCTGGCGGATCCAGATGATCAAGACCGCCAAGGCGTTTGCCGAGCAGCCCGACGTCAAGGCGAAGCTGAAGGAGTTCAAGGTGATCTCGACGGGCGAGGACCTGCCCGCACAGATCGCCGCCGCGAATAATCTGATCGACGCCGGCTACGACGCGGTGATCATCAATGCGCTCAACCCGGCGGCGTTCGCCCCGGTCGCCAAGAAGGCCAGAAAGGCCGGCGTGGTGCTGCTGTCGTTCGACAACGTCATCGAGTCGCCCGACAACATCGTGATCAACGTCGATCAGGTCGAGCTCGGCCGGCTCGCCGCGCGGTGGCTGCTCAAGGAGGTCAAGGACAGCGGCAAGCTGCTCGAGGTCCGCGGCCCGTCGGGCAACTCGGTCGACCGCGATCGCCACGTCGGCTTCCACGAGGTCCTGGACAGGTCGGGCAAGAAGTTCGAGGTCGTCGAGGTCGTCGGCAAGTGGGACGACGGCACGGCGCAGAAGGCCACCGCCGACGCGATCGCGATCCACAAGAAGTTCGTCGGGATCTACGTCCAGGGCGGCTCGACCGGCACGGTGCGCGCGCTGCTGGACTCGAAGCACCCGATGGTCCCGATCTCGGGCGAGACCGAGAACGGGTTTCGCAAGCTGTGCGCCCAGAACGCCGGCAAGGGGCTGCATTGCTCGTCGGCGGGCACCGGTCCGGCGCAGGTCGCCGTGACGATCAAGGCCGCGATCGCCGCGCTCGAGGGCGAGAAGCTCCCGCAGTCGATTTCGCTGCCCGCGTCGTACGTCGAGTACCCCAACATCAAGGAGGGCTCGGACTTCTATCCCGCGCTGTCGGACAACTTCTTCGTCGGCAACTCGTTCCCGGGCTGCAAGATCGGGTTCTCCGCCGAGGAGATCATGGGCAAGTCGGAGGCCAATCAGGAGCGGTGACGCCACTGCTCCGCATGGCGGGCATCTCGAAGCGCTACGGCGGAGTCCGCGCGCTGGAGGATGCCCGGCTGGAGTGTGCGCGCGGCCGCATCCACGCGGTGCTCGGCGAGAACGGCGCCGGCAAGTCGACGCTGCTCAAGATCGCCGCGGGCGTGGTCAAGCCCGACGCGGGGACCGTGGAGCTCGCCGGTCAGCCGCTCGTGCTCGCCGGTCCGGCGGCGGCGAGCCGTGCCGGGATCGTGAGCGTGTTCCAGGAGCTGTCGCTGCTGCCCGATCTCAGCGTGGCCGACAACATCGGCATCGTCGACCCGCCGCGGCGGTGGGGGCTGATCGACCGGCGCGCGCAGCGCCGCCTCGCCGAGCAGGCCCTGGCACGGGTCGGCGCCGAGGACATCCATCCGCTCGCCCAGGTCCGCGACCTGCCGCTGTCGCGCCGCCAGATGGTCGAGATCGCCAAGGCGCTGGCCCGCGATCCGAAGGTCCTCTTGCTCGACGAGGCGACCTCGGCGCTGACCGCGGCCGACGTCGCCCGGGTGTTTGACGTGCTGCGGCGGCTGCGCGACGACGGGCTCGCGATCGTGTTCATCTCGCACCGCATGCCCGAGATCGCCGAGCTCGCCGACGATTGCTCGGTCTACCGCAACGGCTGCCACGTCGCGAGCTTCGTCGCCGGCACGAAGACGCCCGGCGAGATCATCGAGATGATGATCGGGCGCGAGCACACCAGCGTGTTTCCGCCCCGGCCCCCGAGGCCGACGATCGACCCGCCGGCCGAGCCGCCGGCGCTCGAGGTCCGGCAGCTGTCGTGGGCAGGCCGGCTCGAGGACATCAGCTTCGCGATCCGGCCCGGCGAGGTCGTCGGGCTCGGCGGGCTCGACGGCCAGGGCCAGCGCGAGCTGCTGCTGGCGCTGTTCGGCGCCCTGACCGGGGTCACCGGCTCGGTCGCGGTCAACGGCCAGGCGGTGACGCTGTCGAGCCCCGAGCGCACGCGCTTGCCCGGCGGCGGGATCGCGCTCATCCCCGAGGATCGCAAGACCGAGGGCCTGATGCTGGCGATGTCGGTGCGCGACAACCTGTCGTTCGCGGCGATCGACCAGTTCAGCCGCTTCGGCCTCGTCGACCGGCGCGCCGAGGAAGCGGCGATCGACGCGATGATCCGGCTGCTCGGGATCCGCGCCGACGGGATCGACGGGCCGGTCGCGGCGCTGTCGGGCGGCAACCAGCAGAAGGTGGTGATCGGCAAGTGGCTGATGACCCGGCCGCAGATCATCCTGCTCAACGATCCGACGCGCGGCATCGACGTCGGCACCAAGCAGGAGCTGTATCGCCTGCTGCACGCGCTGGCCGCCGACCGGGCGGCGCTGCTGCTGTACTCGACCGACTACGCCGAGCTGATCGGCTGTTGCGACCGGGTCCTCATCCTCTACGACGGCGCGATCGTCCGCGTGCTCGAGGGCGACGCCATGACCGAGCGCAACATCGTCGCCGCCGCCCACAACCTGGCGGCCGCCGCGAGCGTGCCCGGGGAGCCGCCGGCGTGACCGGCGCGCCCGGGCCGCGCGCCCAGGACGCCCGCTACTGGCTGGCGTCGCATCGCGGGCCGCTTCTGGCCGCGGCGCTGTTCGTCGTGATGTTCGGCGTGTTCGTCACCGAGCACCCGGCGGGGCTGAGCGCCGACGTGGTCAACACCGCCGCGAACAAGGGCGTCCTGCTCGCCTTCGTCGCGATCGCCCAGACCCTCCCGGTCCTGACCTCGGGGCTCGATCTGTCGGTCGGCAGCGTGTTCGTGATGGCGAACTGCCTGGCCTCGACCCTGATCGCCGGGACGCCGTCGCAGGTCGCGCTCGGCGTGGCGATCGTGCTGGCGAGCGGCCTTGCCTGCGGCGCGCTGAACGGCCTGATCGTCGTGTTCGGCCGGCTGCAGCCGATCATCGCGACGCTGGCGACCGGCGCGATCTACTACGGCATCGCGCTGTGGCTGCGCCCGGCGCCGGGCGGCGAGGTCAACGAGGACTTCGCCGACTTCATGACCGGCTCGGTCGGCGGCGGGATCCCGTTCTCGATCGTCGTCCTGGTCGCCGCGATCGTCGTCGTGTGGATCCCGTATCGCCGCTCGGTGCTCGGCCGCGCGGCCTACGCCGTGGGCTCATCCGAGCAAGCCGCGTACATGTCGGGCGTGCCGGTCGCCCGGGCCAAGCTCGTCGCCTACGTGCTCGCCGGGCTGTTCGCGGCGATCGCCGGCCTGATGCTGACCTGCCTGACGTACTCCGGCGAGGCCAATGCGCTGCTCGGCGGCAGCTACACGCTGAGCTCGATCGCCGCCGTGGTCGTCGGCGGAACATCGCTGTACGGCGGCTCCGGCGGCGCGATCGGCACGATCTTCGGCGCGTTCGTGCTGCGGACGATCGGCGATCTGCTGTTCGTGTTCGACATCGACCCGCTGTCCCAGCCGCTGTTCCTCGGCATCGTCCTGCTCGTCGCGGTCAGCCTCGGCTCGTTCCGCCTGCTCAAGGTCAAGAAGCGCCTGGACCTGTACCGATGAAGGCGACGAGGCAATGAATGCAATGAAGCCGGCCCGGGGATTCGCGAAGCTCGATCGGGCGCTGCTCGCCGCGATCGGCTGCATCGTCGTCCTGCTGGTCGGCGGCGCGCTGTACGACTCGAACTTCCTGTCGGCCGACTACCTGCTGCAGCAGCTCCAGGTCGCCGCGTTCCTCGGCATTGTCGCCACCGGCGTCATGCTGGTCGTACTGCTCGGGCACATCGATCTCTCGATCCCGTGGGTCGTGACCATCGGCGGGATGATGTCGACGGCGGCGGCGGGCCACGACGGCCCGATCGGCTCGCTCGCGATCCCGTTCGCCGTCGCCTGCGGGCTCGGCATCGGCGTCGTGAACGGCATCGGCGTCGCCTATCTGCGCGTGCCGTCGATGATCTTCACGCTCGCGACCAACGCGATCGCCCAGGGCCTGATGGTCGTCCACACCAGCGGCTTCGCCCCGCAGGACCACGCCACTCCCGCCATGCACTTCCTCGCCGTCGAGCGCTCGATCCTGGGCGTCCCCAACGCGGTCTGGGTCTGGGCGGCGATCGGCGCGTCGACGGTGGTCGTGCTCCGGCGCACGCCGTTCGGCCGCCGGATCTACGCGATCGGCAACAGCGAGCGCGCCGTGTTCCTGTCGCGGGCCAACGTGCGCCGGGTCGTGCTCGCCTGCTTCGCGCTGTCCGGCGCCTGCTCGGCGTTCGCCGGTGTGCTGCTCGCGGGCTACTCGACCAAGGCCTACCAGGCGATGGGCGATCCGTACCTGTTGCCGGCGATCGCGGCCGTGGTGCTCGGCGGCACCAGCATTCTGGGGGGCCGCGGCGGCTACCTCGGCACCGTGGCGGGCGTGGTCCTGGTGACGTTGCTGCAGTCGATCCTGTCGATCGTGCAGATGCCGGAGGCCGGGCGGCAGGTGATCTATGGCACCGTGATCATCGTGATGCTGCTCGTCTACGGCCGCGGCGCCAAGGTGGTGAGCTGATGCCGGCCTCGCCGTACACCGTGCTCGACGATCGGTTCCGCGGCCTGATCCAGCCCAGCGCGCGGCTCGAGACCCTGTGGACCGGGGCGCGCTGGTCGGAAGGCCCGGCCTACTTCGCCGCCGGTCGCTATCTCGTCTGGTCGGACATCCCGAACAACCGGATGCTGCGCTGGGACGAGACCGACGGCTCGGTGTCGGTGTTCCGCCAGCCCAGCCACAACGCCAACGGCCACACCGTCGATCGCGAGGGCCGCCTGGTGTCGTGCGAGCACCAGACCCGCTGCGTGACCCGGACCGAGCACGACGGCTCGCGGACCGTGCTGGTCGACCGGATCGACGGCCGCCGGTTCAACTCGCCCAACGACGTCATCGTCAAGTCCGACGGCAGCGTGTGGTTCTCGGATCCGACCTACGGCATCGACAGCGACTACGAGGGCGACGCCGCAGTGTCCGAGATCGGCGCCTCGCACGTCTATCGCTGGGATCCGGCCACCGGCGCGTGCGCGGCCGTGACCACGGACTTCGTCCAGCCCAACGGCCTGGCGTTCTCGCCCGACGAGCGGCTGCTCTACATCGCCGATACCGGCGCGAGTCACGTCGCCGGCGGCCCGCGGCATCTGCGGCGCTTCGCCGTGGCCGACGACGGCCGGACGCTGTCGGGCGGCGAGGTGTTCGCGACCTGCGAGCCGGGCGTGTTCGACGGCTTTCGCCTCGACGTCGCCGGCAACCTGTGGACCAGCGCGGCCGACGGCGTCCACTGCTACGCGCCGGACGGCGTGCTGCTCGGCAAGATCGGCGTCCCCGAGGTCGTCGCCAACGTTTGCTTCGGCGGGCCCAAGCGCAACCGGCTGTTCCTCTGCGCGACCACGTCGCTGTATTCGATCTTCCTCCGCACGCGGGGCTGCGGGCGGCCGTAACCCGGCCGGCTCAGTGCGAGTGGCGCGGCCCGAACCGCGCCGCGATGTCGCGGTAGCGGGTCGCCAGCTCGAGGCAGGCGCCGGTGTCGTGCGGCCCAACCGTGCTGCGGTAGAGTTCTTGCCAGGGCGTGTGGCTTTCGGGGATGGGGAACCCGCCGCGGGCGGCGAGCCGGGCGCGCCGCTGCTCGAGCTCCTCGGCCGAGATCAGGATGTTGGCCTGGCCCTTGTCGAGATCGAAGCGCACCCGGTCGCCGGTCTCGAGCAGCGCGAGGCCGCCGCCCGCCGCCGCCTCGGGCGAGGCATTGAGGATCGACGGGGTCGCCGAGGTGCCGGACTGCCGGCCATCGCCGACGCAGGGCAGCGACCGGATCCCGCGCTTGATCAGCGCCGCCGGCGGCTGCATGTTGACGACCTCGGCGCCGCCGGGATAGCCGATCGGGCCGGCGCCGCGGATGAACAGGATCGAGTGCTCGTCGATGCCCAGCGCCGGATCGTCGATCCGGTGGTGGTAGTCCTCGGGCCCCTCGAACACGACCGCGGTGCCCTCGAACGCCCGCGGGTCGTCGGGGTTCGACAGGTAGCGCTCGCGAAACTCGCGCGAGATGCCGCTGGTCTTCATGATCGCCGAGTCGAACAGGTTGCCCGACAGCACGAGGAACCCGGCGTCCGCGACCAGCGGCGCGTCGAACGGGCGGATCACGTCGCCGTCCGGCAGCGGCGCGTCCCGGCAGTTCTCGCCGATCGTCCGGCCGTTGACGGTCACGGCGTCGGCGTGGATCCGGCCGTGCGCCATCAGCTCGCGCACCACCGCGGGCACGCCGCCGGCGCGGTGGTACTCCTCGCCGAGGTACACCCCCGCGGGTTGCAGGTTGACCAGCAGCGGGATCCGGTGGCCCACGGTCTGCCAGTCGGCGAGCGACAGCTCGACGCCGATGTGGCGGGCCAGCGCGTTGATGTGGATCGGCGCGTTGGTCGAGCCGCCGATCGCCGAGTTGACGACGATCGCGTTCTCGAACGCCTTGCGGGTCAGGATATCGGACGGCTTCAGGTCCTCCCACACCATGCCGACGATCCGCCGGCCGGTCTCGTACGCGATCTGATAGCGCTCGCGGTGCGGCGCCGGGATCGCGGCGCAGCCGGGCAGCGACATCCCGAGCGCCTCGGCGAGCGAGTTCATGGTCGTGGCCGTGCCCATGGTGTTGCAGTGCCCGGCCGAGGGCGCCGACGACGCGACCAGCTCCATGAACTGCTCGTAGTCGATCTCGCCGGCGGCGAGCCGCTCGCGCGACTTCCAGACGATGGTCCCTGAGCCGGTTCGCTCGCCCTGGAACCAGCCGTTCAGCATCGGCCCGCCCGACAGCACGATCGCCGGCAGGTTGACCGTCGCCGCGGCCATCAGGAACGCCGGCGTGGTCTTGTCGCAGCCGGTGGTGAGGACGACGCCGTCGAGCGGATAGCCGAACAGGACCTCGACCAGCCCCAGATACGCGAGGTTGCGGTCGAGCGCGGCCGTCGGCCGCTTGCCGGTCTCCTGGATCGGGTGGGTCGGAAACTCGATCGCGATCCCGCCGGCCTCGCGGATGCCCTCCCGGACGCGGACCGCGAGCTCGAGGTGGTGGCGATTGCACGGCGACAGATCGCTGCCCGACTGGGCGATGCCGATGATCGGCCGGCCCGACTGCAGCTCGTGCCGGGTCAGCCCGAAGTTCAGGTAGCGCTCGAGGTAGAGCGCCGTCATGCCGGGGTTGCCGGCGTCGTTGAACCACAGCCGGGAGCGGAGCGCGCGCTTGTCGTTCGGTGTGGTCATCACGTCCTCGGCGCCAAGCTTATCGCGAACGGTGGTTCGCAGCCGGGCGGCCCGGGGTTGGCTTCATGTCCACAGGGTCGCGACGTCGTACGATCTCAGCAACTGGTCATGTGTCACGAGCGTGCACCCTTCCAGCTGCGCCTGAGCGACGAGCATGCGATCGAACGGGTCCCCGTGATGCCGCGGGAGCGCCGCCGCGGCCTCGGAGTGCTCGAACGAGATCGCCAGGCGCCGGAACCCACTGCGGTCAACGCCAGCGCTGAATGGCTCGGGAAGCGCCAGGCGCCCGAGGGCGAGCTTGATGGCAGCTTCCCAGGCGGAAGCAGCGCTGACGAACACGATCGGCGCGGTCGCGATCGCCTCGCGCGCCTCTGCGTTCAATTGCGGGTCGTTGGTCCGCCACCACAAAAACACCTGGGTATCGAGCAGCAGCATGTCGATCACGCTCCGAATGCGGCCAGCAGATCGGGCGGCAACGGCGCGTCGAAGTCGTCGGCGATCCGCACACCGTGTTCCCATCCACCCGGTACCCGACGAACCGGACGCGGCTCCAGGGGCACCAGACGCGCGAGCGGCACGCCATTCTTGGCGATGATGATCTCCTCGCCCGCGGCAGCCCGGTCTACGAGCTGTGACAGATTCGTCTTTGCTTCGTAGAGGTTAGATACAACCGGAGCCATGTCCGAGCGTAGCCTTGTGGCGTGACTTGGTCAAGCTCGACCAATCAGGATACTCCAGGTCTCCGCAGCGCGAATACTCGGACCTGAGCCGTGGGCGACGACGTCGATCCCGCCCCCCAGACCATGATCTGATGGCCAGGTTTGGCGGGCCGGTGATGTATCGGCTCACGGCCCAGGCGAGGTGTGAGCGCCCGGATAGCATCGGCCTCCGCGCCCGGATCCTCGGACGGCGCCAGGGAACCGCGATCTGGTCGATACTCGCGGGGGAGATCTTCATGGGGCACGACCACGAGCACGATCACCATCCGCACGATCACCCGCACGAGCACTGGGGCCACCCGGGGCAGTTCGCGGACCGCGATCCGCCGCTGCCGCGCGACTTTGGCCGGCGCGCGTTCACTGTCGGCATCGGCGGGCCGGTCGGCAGCGGCAAGACCGCGCTGGTGCTGGCGCTGTGCCGGGAGCTGCGCGGCGCGCTGCGCCTGGGCGTGGTCACCAATGACATCTTCACGCGCGAGGACGCCGAGTTCCTGACCCGCCACGAGGCGCTGCCGGCGGCGCAGATCCGCGCGGTCGAGACCGGCGGCTGCCCGCACGCGGCGATCCGCGAGGACATCAGCCCGAACCTGCTCGCGCTCGAGGACCTGATGGCCCAGGTCAGCCCCGAGCTGCTGTTCGTCGAGAGCGGCGGCGACAACCTCGCGGCGCAGTACAGCCGCGAGCTGGTCGACTACACGATCTACGTCATCGACGTCGCCGGCGGCGACAAGGTGCCGCGCAAGGGCGGGCCGGGGATCACGCAGAGCGATCTGCTGGTGATCAACAAGATCGATCTCGCGCCGCACGTCGGCGCCGATCTGGCGGTGATGGACCGCGACGCGCGCCGGATGCGCGGCACCGGCCCGACGGTGTTTGCCCAGGTCACCGCCGGCATCGCGGTCGCCGAGATCGCCGCGCGGATCACCGAGGCGCGGACCCGCGCGCTCGCCGCGGCGGCAAGGTGATGCTTCGGCTCACGGCCGAGGCCAGGTCGCCGGATCGCGGCGCTGATGAACCAGCGCGAGGATCACGATGGTCATGGTGCTGCGCCTGATCCGGAAGAACAGCGCATAAGGATAGCGCCGTAAGAGTGCCCGGTGGATCGGGCCGTGGACGACCGGGAACCGCAACGGCATGGCCCGGATGGCTTCCAGCACGAGCTCCAGCTCATCGAAGAACCGGCCTCCGTGCCCGAGTTGATTGTATTCATTCCGGGTGTGCTGGATCTCAGCCAGCGCGCGGCGGCGAATGACGAGATTGCGGATCATCGCTCGCGAAGCAACTCGGCGCGTGCCTCGTCCCACGAAACCGCCGATTCGGGATCGTCATCGTCTTCCTTCAGGCGCGCGTCGAGCAGCTCACGTTCCGGCGGACTCAGCGGTAGCGTCGAGCCGCCCTCGGCATCCTCGAAGATGCTGTCCCACAGCTTCTGGACCAGCACCAGCCGGGTCTCGACGTCGAGTGTGAGCAGGTTGTTGATGTCGGGGATCGACATGACCGTCAGGATAGCATGCGAGCTCGCTTCGACGTCCTCGGACGGCGGCGGTCAGAAGTACATCCGGCAGCTCTTGCAGTAGAACCGCAGGTGCTCCTCGACCCAGGCCATCGGCGACTCGCACTGCGGGCACGCCGGCGACGGGCCGATCGCCTGCTTGTTGTCCCGGGGCGGCGGCAGCGAATCGGGCGCGGTCGAGATCGGTAGCTTCGGCATCACGCGGTCGCGGACCGGCGAGATCGGCGGCGCGACGACGATCGGGACGTCGAGCATCGGCCGCTGGCCGGGGAGCTGGATCGTGGGCCGCGACGCGGCGAGGGCCGCGGCGGCCGCGGCATGGGGCGGGGGCGCGGCGTGATGGGGCGCGATCGGCTCGCCGTTCGGCGAGGTGTCGGGCACGTAGCCGGAGTCGCCCGCGCCGGAGCGCTCGGCCGCAGCGTCGATCTCGTCGGGCGACGGCACGCCGACCGAGACGTTGGTCTGCGAGACGTAGTCGCCGACCTCGATCGGCACGCTCGCCGCGGTCGCGGGATCGGCGTCGGCGCGGCTGCTGGCATCGGTGACGTCGGTCTGCGCGCGCATCGGCGCCGGGATCGGCGGAATCGACGGGATCGGCACGGCGGGGATCGGCGGGATCGGCGGCACCGCGGTCGAGATCGTCGGCCGCAGCGGCAGGCCGTGCAGCGTGCTCGGCGGCGGCCGCGTCGGACTGGGCGCCGGGCGGACCGGTCGCGCCGGCATCGGCACGGCGGCGCGGATCGGCGGCCGCGGTGACGGCGCGCCGCGCACGGGTGGCGGCAGCTGGCTGTCGCGCTTGGCGCGCGGCGGCGACGGAGCCGGCGGCGGCGGTAGCTGGCTGTCGCGCTTGGCGCGCGGCGGTGACGGCGGCGGCGGTGGCTGGCTGTCGCGCTTGGCGCGCGGCGGTGACGGAGCCGGCGGCGGCGCGAGCGGGGTCTCCGGACGCAGGAACAGCGTTGGCCCGTTCCCCGGCGCGGCGACGCCGGGCTCCGGCCGGGCGTCTGACCTGGCATCCGGCCTGGCATCCGGCCTGGCATCCGGCGGCGGCCCGATCGGCAGGTCGTTGTCGGGCATCGGCGGCACCAGCGAGATCTGCGTGCGCGGCTTGTAGCCGGCCGAGCCCGGCGGCGGGTGCGCCGGCGGGCCCGCGTTGCCCGGTGGCGCGATCGAGACCGGCAGCGGCGGGGGAATGCTCGCCGGCTTGGCGCGGACCGGGACCGGCGGCGGCATGCTCCGGAGCTCGGCCGGCCCGGCGGGCCTCGGGGCCATCGGCCGGGCATCGTCGCCGGCCGGCGCGGTGGTCCACGGCGGCGCCATCGGCCGCGGATCGTCGGTGCCCGGCGCGGTGGTCCACGGCGGGGCCATCGGCCGGGCATCGTCGCCGGTCGGCCCGGTGGCCCACGACGGCGCCACCGGCCGCGGGTCGCCGGTGCCCGGCGCGATCATCGGGGCGACCATCGCGACCGGGTCATCGGCGGCCATCGCCGCGTCGAGCGGCGGCGCCATCGCGGTCGGCTCGTCGTGCGCGCTCGGCCGGGGCAGCGGCCGGTGCTCGTCGGCGGCAAACGGCAGCGCGGGCCGGTGCTCGTCGTGCGCGAATGGCCGCGGCGGATGCCTGGGCTCGTCGGCGCTCGGCGGAGCCATCATCGGCGCGACCATCGGCGGCGGCGGGGGCATACCGCCGGGCTGGACCGCGGCGCGGTTCACCGCGGGCGCGTGTGCCGGCATCGCGGGGCGCTCGATCGGCAGCAGCCCGCCGGTGCCGCCCTGGCCCGGAGCGGCTTCGTACAGCGGCCGGAGCTGAGACGTCATCGAGAACCCCGGGCGGTCACCGGTGAACGCCGACGCGAACGGGTCGGACAGCTCGGCGTCGCTGGGCGGCACGACCGGGCGGCCGCGGCCATCCGATCCGAGCCTGGGATCGACGCTGTGCGGGCGCGACGCCGGCAGCGCGCTCGGCATCGTCGGCCGCATCGCGAACGCCTGGGCCGCCGGGTGGGCGGCGAGCGGCTGCGATCCCCGGTCGGCGACGCGGAGCCGGATCGGCGGCGGCCGCCGCACCGCGAGCACGCCGGCGAGCATGGCGAACACGATCCCGGCGCCCTGCACCGCCATGCCGATGCCGACCGGCGCCGAGGCCCCGTGGAACGGGCCGAGCAAGGTCAGCCCGCCGGCCCCGGCGAGCGCGAGCCCGCCGGCGATCCACCCCACGATGGCCGCGGACCTGCGGCGCTCGCTGTTGCGCAGCGCCAGCAGCACGAGCGCCAGCATGGTCACGACGAGGAGCGCCGTGAGGCCGAGCTCGGCGTAGCCGATGATCCGGAACCCGCCGGTGGCGTCACCGGACTTGCAGGTGCCGTCGCCACCGCTGTTGCACAGCTGCGCGGCGTAGAAACCGACGTAGACGTCCTGGGTCTCGCGCACGTGATCGGCGACGGTCGGGTGACCGGCGAACAGCGACAGCTCCGCCGGGAGCACCACCGGCGTGGCGATCGACACCCCGAGCAATGCCACCGCGATCAGCGCGAGACCCGCGCCGGAGACGCGAGAGGACATGGCCGAAAACTACCACACGGCGAGGGCGTCCAGGGCCGCGCTCGCCGACGATGCAACGCGAAACAGCGACCGGACCTCGGCCCGGAGCACGCCGGCGTCGACCGCATGATCGAGAAACGCCGCGAGCCGCGGCCAGAACCCCTCGACGTCGAGGAACACGACCGGCTTGGCGTGGTAGCCGAGCTGCAGCCCGGTCAGCTGCTCGAACGCCTCCTCGAGCGTGCCGAAACCGCCCGGCGCGACCACGAACGCGTCCGCCAGCTCGAACATCCTCGCCTTGCGCTGGTGCATGGTGTCGACCACGTGGAGCTCGGTCAATCCGCGGTGCGCGATCTCGCGCTCGACCAGCACGTTCGGGATCACGCCGATCGCACGCCCGCCGGCCGCGAGCACCGCGTCGGCGAGCACGCCCATCAGGCCGCGGTGCGCGCCGCCGTAGACCAGCGTCAGGTCGCGGGCCGCGAGCTCGCGGCCGAGCGCCGTGACCGCGGCGACGTCCGCCGGGCGGCCCTCCGACGACGACAGGAACACGCAGACGTTGCGCACGCCGCACCGTAGCGCACGGGGCGCGGCGCTGTCGACCGCCGGACATGCTCGCCGGCGCGTCGCCCTGTGCCGGCTTGCGCGCGCGCAGCACCGCAGGGCTCCCGAGCTCGAATGCCGCCGTGGACGTGGTGTCCGATGGCTGCGGACGACGTGCGCAGGACGCGACGCGATCGGGCGGTTCCGACGGGGGACCTGGCACGACCTCCCGTGCCGGGCCATGCCCGACGACGCGTCCGACCGGTCAGCAGGCGCAAGGGCGCACGAAGCATCGGGTTTCGACGTCGCGAGGCGCGTGAGCCCAGGCTGGGATAATTGCGCAGGGTCGCCGTGCATGCTTGGATGCCGATCTATGCGCATGATTCTCGTCGGACCGCCCGGCGCCGGGAAGGGCACGCAGGCTGCCCGCCTGGTCGCCACCTATCGCATCCCGCACATCTCGAGCGGCGACATGCTGCGCGCTGCGGTCAAGGACGGCACCGCGCTCGGCGTCGAGGCCGAGCGCTACATGAAGCAGGGCAAGCTGGTCCCGGACGAGGTCGTGATCGGCATGATCCTCGAGCGCATCGCCCGGCCCGACTGCGCCGGCGGGTTCATGCTCGACGGCTTTCCGCGGACCCGGCCGCAGGCCGAGGCGCTCGACGCCGCGATGCGCGCGGCCGGGGTCGATCTCGATGCCGTGCTGCTGATCGAGGTCCCGGACGCGCTGCTCGAGGAGCGCGCCGTCGGGCGCCGCAGCGATCCCCAGACCGGGACGATCTATCACCTCAAGTACAACCCGCCGCCGCCCGAGATCGCGTCGCGCCTGGTCCACCGGCCCGACGACACCGTCGAGGCCGTGACCACGCGGATCCAGAAGTACCACTCCGAGACCGCGCCGGTGATCCCGTTCTACATGACCAAGGGGATCGTCAAGCGGGTCAACGGGGTCGGCGATCCCGAGGTGATCACCGAGCGGATCACCGCCGTGCTCAACAGCTGAGGTGGCCATGGCGGGGTTTTCGCACACGATCATCGACGCGAAGTGGCAGGCGTACTGGGACCGCGAGCAGACGTTCCTGACGCCGACCGACCGCACGCGTCCCAAGTACTACGTGCTCGACATGTTCCCGTACCCGTCGGGCGATGGGCTCCACGTCGGCCACCCCAAGGGCTACACCGCGACCGACGTGGTCGCGCGCGCCAAACGGATGATGGGGTTCAACGTGCTGCGCGTGATGGGCTGGGACAGCTTCGGGCTGCCGGCCGAGCGCCGCGCCGAGCGCACCGGCGAGCATCCCTCGGTGATCACCGCGCGCAACATCGCCACGTTCAAGCGCCAGCTCCAGAAGCTCGGCCTGTCGTACGACTGGACCCGCGAGCTCGCGACCAGCGAGCCCAGGTTCTACAAGTGGACGCAGTGGATCTTCGAGGTCCTGCACCAGCGCGGCCTGGCGTACCGCGCCGAGGTCGCCGTCAACTGGTGCCCGGCGCTCAACACCGTGCTCGCCAACGAGGAGGTCCACGACGGCAAGTACGTCGACACCGGCGATCCGGTCGAGAAGCGGCGGCTGACCCAGTGGATGCTGCGGATCACCGCGTACGCCGACCGGCTCGCCGACGAGCTGGAGGGCCTCGACTGGCCCGTCGGCACGTACAAGGCGCAGCGCGACTGGATCGGCAAGTCGATCGGCGCCAACGTGGTGTTCAAGGTCGCCGCCAGCCCGGGGGCAGGAACCGGGGCAGTAACCGGGGCAGTAACCGACGCGATCACCGTGTTCACGACCCGGCCCGACACGCTGTTCGGCGGCACCTGGGTGGTGCTCGCGCCCGAGCACCCGCTGGTCGACGCGATCACCACGCCGGAGCAGCGCGCCGCGGTCGCGGCGTACCGCGCCGAGACCGGCAAGCGCAGCGAGCGCGACCGGGTCACCGAGGCCGCCGACGCGCCCAAGACCGGCGTGGCGACCGGCGCGTTCGCGGTCAACCCGGTGACCGGCAAGCACATCCCGATCTGGATCGCCGACTACGTGCTGGCGAGCTACGGCACCGGCGCGGTGTTCGCGTGCCCGGCACACGACGAGCGTGACCACGCGTTCGCCACCAAGTTCGGCCTGCCGATCATCGAGGTCGTCCGCGGACCGGACGGCACCGACGTCCAGGCCGCGGCGTACACCGGCGACGGCCCGCACGTGAGCTCGGAGTTCCTCGACGGCCTGGACAACGACGCCGCCAAGACCCGGGTCATCGCCTGGCTCACCGAGCGCGGCCTGGGCGAGGCCAGCATCCGCTACAAGCTCCGCGACTGGCTATTCTCGCGCCAGCGCTACTGGGGCGAGCCGATCCCGGTGATCGAGCTCGCCGACGGCGCGATGAAGCTCGTGCCCGAGGACGAGCTGCCGGTCGAGCTGCCGCTGATCGACGAGTACAAGCCGACGCCCGACGGCCAGCCGCCGCTGGCGCGCGCGACGAGCTGGCTCCACACCGTCGACAAGGCGACCGGTCAGCCGGCGCGGCGCGAGACCAACACGATGCCGCAGTGGGCGGGCTCGTGCTGGTACTACCTGCGGTACCTGTCGCCCAACCGCGATGACGTGGCGTGGGATCGCGACGAGGAGCGCTACTGGATGCCGGTCGACCTCTACGTCGGCGGCTCCGAGCACGCAACCCTGCACCTGCTCTATGCCCGGTTCTGGCACAAGGTGCTGTACGACGCCGGCCTGGTCTCGACCAAGGAGCCGTTCCAGCGCCTGGTCCACCAGGGCATGATCCACAACACCTCGTTCAAGGACGCCCGCGGCAAGTACCACGGCACCGACGAGGTCGAGACCCGCGGCGGCGAAGCGCTCGATCCCGCCAAGGACAACTTCGCGCGGCTCGACGCGGCGACCTGGTACGTCAAGGGCACCGACGACGTCGTCGAGACCAAGCTCGACAAGATGTCCAAGAGCAAATACAACGTCGTCAACCCCGATGACATGGCGGCCGAGTACGGCGCCGACGCGATGCGGCTCTACGAGCTGTTCATGGGCCCGCTCGAGGACGGCGTCGAATGGGAGACCACGGGCGTGTCCGGCACGCGGCGGTTCCTCGATCGCGTGTGGCGCCTGCTGGTCGACGCCGAGACCGACGCGCTGACCGGCAAGGTTAGCGAGGACGCGGCCGCCGACAACCGCGAGCTCGAGCGCACGCTGCACGCCGCGATCAAGAAGGTCACCCAGGCGGTCGGCGACCTGCGGTTCAACACCGCGATCGCCGAGATGATGGTGTTCGTCAACGAGGCGACCAAGGCGCCCGCGATCCCGCGCGCCTGGTTCGAGATGTTCGTCAAGATCCTGTCGCCGTTCGCGCCGCACCTGGGCGAGGAGCTGTGGCAGCGGCTCGGCCACACCCACTCGATCGCCTACGCACCGTGGCCGGTCCACGACGAGGCCAAGCTCGCCCGCGACGTCATGGTCATCGCGGTCCAGGTCGGCGGCAAGCTGCGCGGCCAGATCGAGGTCGCCCCCGACACCGCCGAGCCCGCGATCCTCGCCGCGGCCCAGGCCGACGCCAAGGTCCAGTCGTTCCTCGCCGGCAAGTCGATCAAGAAGGCGATCTACGTCAAGGGCCGCCTGGTCAACCTGGTCGTGTGACCGGCGCTGCCGGGACAGCGCAGGTACCGCACATGACGTCTCGCTTCGCTTCACGTCCGCTCACCGCGTCGCGCGGCGAGTGGCCCGTCATTCATGGACAGGATGAGCCATTGGAAACCTCCAGCTATGTATCCAGGCGCGCCACCATTGGCTCGTTCCGCGAGAGGAGGGCATTGCTGGTTCTTGTACTTGCTTGGTCCGCGGACGGCAATGTTCGGAAGATTTGTGTCGCACTCGCCCAAACCGGCACCGGAGGCTTGCGAACGGCTCCTCTCGCTGAGGATAGGAACGGCTCGCAGAATAATGCGAGAAGAGATAGAGTATAGGGGAACTCCCGGAATGCTGGGGCCGGGTTGCATTACGCCTGAATGCATCGGTTGTCCGGTCGTCCTCATCGTTGAGCAGACCAACAATCAACTCTGAACGATACGGTATTATCGATACCGAATCCGGCCGGATGCGTTCCGCATGGTTCCGTCTTGACGGAATACTTCAATTAGCTGGAACAAGGAAGGTAACATGAAGCGCATACTGTTTTCCTGCTTGACAGTCGGCCTGCTTTGTACGGCGACCCTGCTGAGCGACACCAGTGTCAGTAGGGCCGCTGGATGCGGGCACTGCAACGGCACTACCTGTACAGGGAGCATCAAAGATTCGACGTGCAGCGGCCAATGTAATGGAACATTCTGCTGGTGCTCATCGAGCAGCGGATGTCATCCCGTCTAGACAAGTGATACTTGTTGAGAGGGCCAAGAGGCTGTAACATCCTGGCGATGCGACAGCTTGTCCGGGATCCGGATCGTTCTGCACTGACGCCCTGCTGAGCGGCACGAGCATCAGCAGGGCGGGGTAGTGCGGGCGCTGCGTCGGGCTATGTGCATGTGTAGTGGTGGATTCTGCTCGTGCGGAATGGATCGGAGATGGCGTCAGGCATAGCCCACGCAATGTTGATGGTCGCCGTATGCGGCAGCGCGGCCGCCTGTGGTAACGACGTGACCACTACCCCGTCAGTCATCCCGCCGGTGCCGCCGGGCGAGGTCATGGATGTCATGGCCCTGGAGCAAGACGGACACCCCGCGGCAAAGGATCTTGATGCGGCTATACATATCGAGACGCCCGCGATCTCGCGCTGCGCGGATCCCGTTCGCGCAATTGTCCGTTTACGGCGAGGCGAGATTGGCTTTGGCCGAGTTGGTGTGGTAGTCGATGCGATCGGTAGGCAAGGGCGAGAGTTAGAGCTCACCGCGGTGGAGGTCCCGCCGATATTTCCACCGGAGACTGGATTTGCTGAATGCGTTAAAGATGCGCTGACCGGTAAGATCCCTGTGATCGCGTCTGCCGACTACTCCGTGCGCAGCAGGGTGCATCTGTGCGTACAGCCAGAGAGACCGTGACGAAGGTAGCGGTGATCGTGCTCGCGGTCGCTCTGGGGCTTGCGGCGGCGTGGTGGACCGGACCCGGGCGCCAAGCAGAACGCCGTGGCAGAGCCGTGGCCACGGCCGCAGGGCCTAGCGCAGGCCCACCCGCCGGCGAGGCGGCCACGCGGCAGGTCCCCATGCCGGGCACCGCAAATCCCAGCGGCGCACCGGACCCTGCTCGTCCAGCAGCACGCGATGCTCGTCCCCTTGTCCGCGATCCGCGTAAGCCTGGTTACGATGCCGCGCGGCTCTTCGGCGCGCGGCTCGACGACGCACGGAGCATCTTCGAGGCCGAACCGCGCGACGACCGCTGGGCCGGGCCGCGGGAGGAAGGCATCGAGCGCGCATCGCTCGATGCCTTCAAGAGCGTGGATCCGCACGCGCGCATGGAGGTGGAATGTCGCACGGGAACCTGTCGCGTGCGGGTGTTCTCGAAGCTACCCTATCTCAACAATCAGATGGCGCCCTACCCACTCATGTGCTTGGCCACGTATGCGCAGCCGGAGTGGGGAGACCCCAAGATCGAAGAGCCGTATTCAGACTTTTACCTGATGTTCGGTGAGACCACGCGGGGTGATGAAGGATTCAGTGCCCAGCGCGATGGCACGTGCATGAAGTATCGCGACGAATGGCTTCGTCAGGGCGAGCGATGAGGACGCTGGCGCTCGGTGGGATCTCCCTGGTCGCTGCATACCTGGTGGGCAGGTGGTGCTTCGACATGACGGAGACCAGACCGGGGCCACAGCGGACGCCGCTGGGCGCGGCATCCGGCGCCGTGCGAGGACCGAGGACCGAGACGAAGCCCGCGATCTCCCGCGTGCACGCTGGGCTCGCGCCTTCGTCGGTACGCCTCGGATCCTCGGAACGATCGGCGGACGACAGGCTCGAATCGATGATGACCGACCATCGTGACGCGATGTTGATGCTCCGCGAGGCGGTCGTCTACGAGTACTTCAAGCGCGGTAGCGATCTCGCTGGATGCGGTGCGCATGCGATCGAGAGTACGATCTGCTGGGTAAGGTTCCAGTGCGTACTCCACGGCCAGTTAATGATGCTGCGCGTCGAAGACATTGACTGCGGCAAGGGCCACGGTTCGTCTGGCGCCACGCCGCCGGACGAGACCTTGCCGGACTGCATCCGCGCCCACCTGAAGATCGGCGATCCGCTGGGTATCCCTGCTGAAGCCGCAGAAGATCTCGGCGACTATGTTGGGCCGCTCGAGGTCCCGCTAACGTACTCCCCCGGGTGAAAGCGCGGCTACTCGACGTCGAGCGCGATGCGCAGCGCGGTGCGGAGCGCGGCGAGCTTGGTGGGGCCGAGCGTGCCGACGTAGTCGGTCAGCTGGGTCCGCGCGAAGCTGGTGAGGACGTCGCACAGGATCGCCGAGGCATGCTTGAGGCCCTCGGGGGGGCCGACCTCGACCTCGCTGGCCAGGCCGCCGCGCTGCGAGTACACCGGCGCGCAGATCGCGCTCGAGAACCGCGAGGCGAGGTGCGCACCGCGGCTGACGACGACCACGACGCGGCTGCGCTTGGCGTCGCCACTGGGGTGCTTGACGCGATACAGCTCGCCACGCCGGATCTGTCCTCCCCATCGCAGGCTGCCCGCCTCGGCCGCGCGCGATGGCTGCGGGGGCGGTTGCCGCGGCTTATTCGCCAAGCTCGATCCAGCTCTGGTAGGTCATGAGATCGGCGGTCTCGGCGTTGTAAGCGTCGGCACGTGCGTTCATGATCTCGAGATCTCGGGCGTCGCGCGCCGCGCGTGCGCGCGCCGCCAGGAAGTCGCGGACGGCGTGCTCGATCACCTCGGACCGGCTCGACGACTTCGCCAGCTCGTCGACCGCGCGGAGCAGGTCTTCCGACAGGGTGACCGATGTCTTCACTTTCATCCTACCAGAATCCTACCTGGCGCCGGCGCGCGAGGCAAGGCGATGGGGCGTCCGGATCAGGCCGACGCGGTGACGCCGTTGGCGGCGGTGGTCGCGAGCTGCGCGGCGGCGTTGGTGGTCTCGCGCGCGGTCCGGACCGCGCCGCCGATCGTGCGCTCCGTGCTGGTCAGGGTCTCGTTCGCGGCGTCGTCGATCCGCTGCACCGCCTTGCGGGCGAAGCGGAAGCCCGCGGCGGAGATCTTCTCGGCGAGCTCGATCCCCTGTTCCACCATGGTGCGGAGCTCGATGCGCGCGTCCTGCAGCACGGCGATCGCGGTCGACTGGCCCTTCTCGGCGACGTCGAGCGCGAGGTGGACGACACCGGGGAGAACGCCCTGACGGGTGGCTGCGGTCTCGATCTTGGACGTGGTCGTGTTCATGGCTGTCTCCTTCATGGCCGCACTGTAAGACGCGTTGCGTCACGCGGCAGTGACGGCTGGATGACATCTCCTAACGCAATGCGTCGTAAGAGGTAGGCTTACGAAGAAGCTGTATCAATGCGCTACGGTGGCGGCATGGAACCCGCGTTCATCCCGGTCAACGTCGCCGTCCTCACGGTCTCGGACACCCGCACGCTCGAGACCGATACGTCGGGCGCGTACATCGCCGACCGGCTGACCGAGGTCGGGCACACGGTCGTCGCGCGCGCGATCGTCAAGGACGGCGAGCTGGTGATCCGGGCGCAGCTCGCGCAATGGATCGCGGACCCCGGCGTCGACGTCGTGATCGCGACCGGCGGCACCGGCGTCACGCCGCGCGACGTCACGCCGGAGGCGCTCGCGCCGCTGATCACCAAGTCGATCCCGGGTTTCGGGGAGCTGTTTCGCTGGCTGTCGTATCAGGAGATCGGGACGTCGACGATCCAGAGCCGCGCCGAGGCCGCGCTATGCGGACAGACCTATGTGTTCCTGCTGCCGGGCTCGAGCGGCGGCGTGCGCACCGGGGTCGAGAAGATCTTGATCCCGCAGCTCGATCACCGGCAGAAGCCGTGCAACTTTGTGATGCTGCTGCCGCGGATCAAGAACGAGCCGACCGGGCTCGGCAGTCGCTGACGCCGCGATCCGCGTGATATCGTCGACACGATGAGCTCGCTCGACCTCGCGCTGCAGCGTGCGCTGTCCGTCCGGCTGAATCTGCAGATCAGCCTGTCGCAGCTGCCGATCGTCGAGGAGTGGATGGACATCCATCTCGACCGCTGGCTCGAGCACCTGCCGATGCCGCCGGACATGCCCGACGCGCAGGGGGTGAGCTACCTGGCGATGTTCGGCAGCGACGTCCGGCGGGTGTGGTGGGGCGCCTGGGGGGACCCCCGCGGCTTCGTGCCCAAGATGGCCGACTACTTCAAGCTGTGCAACATCGCCAAGAGCGACGCGGCGCTGCTCGATCAGATCGGCGAGCACCTCGAGCCCAAGCTGGTCGGCCCGTGGATCGGCGTGTGGAGCGGCAAGGTCACGACCGGCTGGCACTTCTGGGATCCGCAGCCGTGGCCCAAGGTCGAGCCGATGTTCGGCACGCACGAGGCCAAGTACCAGATCAAGAAGTGGGTCGAGGATCACCAGGTCGAGCGGATCGAGCGGTTCACGCAGTCGATCGGCGACGCCGCGTTCTCCGAGGTCGAGATCGCGGTCCCCGGCGCCACGACCGACGAGCAGGTGACCGCGCTGTCGGACGCGTTCGCGCACTTCACCGGCGCGCCGCTCGAGCCCGCGTTCGTCGCCGGGCTGCGCGGGATCTCGCTGCCGCAGTTCGCGCTGTCGCTGCGGATCCGCGGCGGCAAGATCTCGCGGCTCGGCGCGCTGATCCCGGGCGTCGCGATCGGCGATATCGAGCGGCTGTGCGGCGACGCCAAGGTCGTGGTCGATCCGCGGCTCGGCAAGCTGGTCGGCGCGCTCGGCGAGGGCATCGCGCGGGTCGAGTACGGCCGCGCCGGCGATCGCGCCGGGGTCGACGTGTTCCTCGAGCCGACCGACGCGCAGACCCGCGCGCCGGAAGCCCCCACGACGCAGGCCAACTAACCTGCCGCGGCTCGATCACCTGCTCGCCGGCGACGACGCGCTGATCGCGCAGTGCGAGGTCGATCGCTATCGCGCGTCGGGCCCCGGCGGCCAGCACCGCAACAAGACCGAGAGCGCGGTGCGGCTGCGCCACAAGCCGTCCGGCATGACCGCGATCGGCGAGGACAGCCGGTCGCAGGCCGAGAACAAGATCCACGCGGTGCGCCGGCTACGCGCCGCGATCGCGCTCTCGGTTCGCGAGCCGGTCGCGCTCGACGGCTACGCGCCATCGCCGCGGCTGGCCGCGCTGCTCGCCGGCGGCACGGCGCCGCTCGGCGCGCGGACCCGGCTGACCGGCGAGTACTGGGCGGCGATTGCCGAGCTGCTCGACGTGCTGGTCGCCGGCGAGCTCGAGATCGGCGCCACCGCGCAGCGCCTCGGCATCACCACCGGCGCGCTGTCCAAGCTGCTGCTGCACGACGACCAGGTCGGCCGCGTGGTCAACGATCTGCGCCGCGCCCGCGGCATGCGCCCGCTGCGCTAGCCGCGATCACGCGCGCCAGGCCAGGCTGCGCCGGAGGTCATGGGGATCAGGGATGTCACGGCGACTCGTCGTCGGTCATGGCCTTGTAGGCGCCGAGGTTGGCCCAGACGATCGGCTCGACCGCGCCGAGATCGAACCAGCCGTCGTAGTCGCCGACCTGGAGGTGGAGGCCCTCCACGCCGCGGCGGTGCGTGCGCCCGACCTCGAACCGGGTCTTGCCTGGCTGGACGTCGCGGGTCAGCGACGCCATCGGGGTGCGGTGATGATCGTACATCTCGATCGTGACCCGGCCGAGCGCCGCTTCGGTCTCGACGGTGATCGCCGGGTCGTCGTCCGCGGGGTCCCAGCGCAGCCGCAGCGACGGCTCCGCCGGCTGCGGCACGGTGTAGCTCGCGGCCCACGGGTCGTCGCGCTCGGCCTCGGGCAGCTCGCGGCCGGCCGCGTCGTCGAGCCGGTGCGCCACCGGGCCCTGGTACTGGTACGCGCGCGCCACCGGGCCGACCATCATGCGCGGCGGGCCGCCGGTGTCGACGATGAACACGCCGAGGCGCGGCGCGGTGGCGCCGACGTACGCGATCGACTCGCCGGTGAAGAAGCTCGCGAGGTAGTCGGCCGGGGTCAGACCGTCGACCTCGCGGCGGCGGAACATGTCGAACCACCAGCCGGTGTAGCTCGGCGGCGCGCCGGTCATGCCGGGCTCCATCTCGGCGACCATCGACAGGAACGCGCGCTGGTCCGCGCTCAGCGGGCGATCGGCGAGCTCGGTGTCCTGGATGTCGGCGAGCACGCCGAGCACCTGCTCGAGCCGTGCGAAGTACGCGGCGCCGCCGAGCGCGCCGTCGTGATCGAGCACGGCCATCGCGGCCTTGCCGCGCCGCGCGTAGTCGAGCAACATCTGGTAGGTGCCCGGCGCGGGCTCGACGTAGCCGTCGGGGATCACGCAGCCGCCCTCGAAGTACGACTCGCCGGCGAGCAGCACGTAGTTGTGCTTGATGTGACCGAACGCGGCGAGCGCCGAGTCGATCCGGAAGTCGGCGTAGGCCGGGGTCGCGGCGAACGACGGCCACGCGCCGTGGTGCTGCTCGCGGAGCGCGATCACGGCGCCGAGCCACGCGCTGTACAGGTCGCCGTCGCCCAGCCGCCCGTGGACGACGGTCTCGCGCGCGACGTCGAGCTGGGCGCCGAGCGTCGGGAACCGGGCGAGCTCGTCGGTGAGGTGGTGCCGGGCGCGATCGTGGCCGAGCACGTACGCCATGTCGACCGCCGACACCGCGGTGCGGCCGGGCACCTCGCCGGTGACGATCGGCCGCGTCGCCGCGGCATCGGGCACGACGCGCGGGCCGAGCAGCGTGGCGATCACCGGCAGGTCCTTCGAGCCCTGGGGCATGTAGTGCAGCCGCGCGGTGCGCGGGAACCGGTCGCCGATCGCGGCGCGCAGCCGGTCGGCGGCGTCGGGCTCGGTGAGCCGCTCGATCCGGGCGGCGCGGCGGAGCTCGGACAGCTGTGCGACGGAGACGTCCTCGCGCCGGCCGGCGAGCAGCGCCCACGCGGTGTCGAGCCGGGCGACCGCATCGCCCTGGCGGGTGCGGTCGATCAGATCCGCCAGCGCGAGCGCGGCCAGGTCCTCGCGCGGGGTCTCGCGCGGATCGGGCGACAGCCCGGGCTGCGAGCTGCGGCTCGATCGCGACACCAGGTTGAGCTCGATCCGCGACAGCCACATGCCGGCCCGGAAGTAGCGCTGGCGGTCCTCGTTCGCCGCGTAGTGGCCGCGCGGGGTGTACGCGGTGAAGTCGATCACGCGGCGCCGGCCGAACATCATCACGCCGTGCTCGGTGTCCATCTCGCCGGCGGCGACCGCCCGCGCGACGATCGCGCGCGCCTCGGCCTCGACCGCCGGATCGCCGGACATGCTCGACGGCGCGGTGCCGCGCAGCAGCGCCTGGGCGACCGCGAGGTAGAGGTCGAGATCGCGTGCGGTCTCGGCCGGATACTCCACCGCGACCGACGGCAGCGTGCACGACAGCCGATCGAGCAGATCGGCGAGCTCGCCGCGCAGCCGGGTGTCCTCGAGCTCGGCGATCAGGCTGTCGTTGCCGGCGTAGATCGCGTGGAGCACGGCGTCGATCGACACGAACACCGGGAGCTGCGACTGGTAGATCTCGTGGAACGCCATGCCGTAGTTGCTGAACGAGTGGCGGGCGAGCACGGCGAAGCCCTGGTCGGCGATCCGCTCGTGCTCGGCGGGCCGGAACGCGAACCGGCGCTCGACGAGCCCGGCGAACCGCGGTGGCGTGCGGTGGTCCCACGGCCGGGACCTGGCCGGCTTGCCGTGGTCCTGCGACGCGAGGATCGCCTTCTCGACCCGCGCGAGGTTGGAGTCGGCGGTCGCGCAGCGATCGCCGTGCGCGGGCCTGGCGATCCGCGACTCGCCTTCGACGCCCTCGGTCGGCTCATTGCTCCGATCGATCGGCGTCAGCGGCATCAGGGGACAGCCCGGCGCGGTGTGGTGCGCCGCGGCCGTGGCGGGCGGGACGCCCGGGGCTGCCGGCGAGCGCGGCGGCGGCGGGCTTCGGTCGCCGCAGGCCAGGAGCGTGGTGACGAGGATCCCGAGCTTGCGCATGACGGTGGCAAACGCGCCACCGGGCGGGGTTATTCGGACCCCGCAGGCCTTGCGATCGGCTCGCGCCGCGGCGACCGAGCGCCGCGATCAGTTACACGACTGCTGGGTGCAGTTGACGCCCTTGGGCGTGCAGATCCCGCAGCTCGGGTTGCAGCACGACGTGCCCGCGGGACAGATCCGCCCGCCGCAGATCTCGGCTGACGCCGGCCCGATCGCCAGGGTCTCCGGCAGGTCGCCGGGCTGGGCGCTCGCGGGCGGCGGGCACGCCGGGCACTGGATCGAGCAGATCTGCCCGCCGCTGCAGCTGGTGCACAGCCGCTGCGGCGGCTTGCAGGTCAGCGCGGTCGGCTGCCGCTCCGCGAGCGTCGACGGCAGCGCCTCGGGCTCGGCGGTGACCGGCGGCGCGCATTCAGGGCAGCGGATCGCGCAGATGTGACCGCCGGTGCAGCTGGGGCACGACCGCAACGGCGCCTGACACCTGCTCGCCGCGGTCTGCGCGGGCGGAGCGCCGGCAGGCTCGGCGGCGGGGCGGTGACAGGCGGTGATCGCGAGTCCGATCGACGCGATCAGGAAGACATGAGGGAGTCGGAGCACGTGTGGCATGGTTGATTCCTCTCGCTCGCCATCGCGAGCAAAACAGCCGATGCGCCAGATCGCCGGCGCGCGTCCAGCATCGATGCGGAACGCGCGCGTATCAACAGCGACGTGCTTGGTGAGCCGCGAAACACCGACGGCCGGCGCCACGGGTTGCATCCCAGCCGCCCGGGCAACCGGCCGTCACCGGCGAGCCGCGGTCACCGGCGAATCGCGGTCACCGGGTGACGCACTGATGACGGACGCAGCTGACGCGGAGCTGTCCGCTGATGCCCGTGCAGAAGTCCGGGCACTGGCGCTGGGTGTCGATGCAGCTCTTGTTGCCGACGGCGCACTGGCTGGTCCCGGTGTCCGTGCCGCAGGCGCAGTCCGCGTCTGACCTGCACGACGTGGAGCAGGAGGTGGCGCCGGACGCGTTCGCAGCGTCGGTGCCCGACGAGCCGCCGGCCGACGACGACGGGGTCGCGCTGCTGTCCGAGCCCGGCGGGCCGCTGATATCGGAGCCCGTCGAGCGGCTCGGGTCCGAGCCCGTCGAGCGGCTGGGATCGGAGCCGGTCGAACCGCTCGGGTCGGCGCCGGGCGCGCGGTTCGGATCGGACGCGCTGGAGGTCGCGGTGCCCTGCGTGCCCGACGACGTGCTCGGATCCGAGCCGGTAGCTCCGCTCACCGATCCACCTTGATCTTGCGCGCTCGGGACCTGCGATTGCGAGGACGAGGACGTGCTCGACGGCGAGGTGCTCGACGTCGAGGACGTGTCCCCGGAGCTGGGCAACGTCGCCGGCGTGGAGCTCGGCGTCGAAGACGATCGCGAGCACGCGCCGGCGAACGCGAAGCTGAGGCTGCAGAAGGAGACGATGGCCAGCGCGGTGCGCCTGAGATGCATGTTCATACGTATTCCTCGTTCAAGCGGTTGATGCAGTCCCCAGGTGCGATCGCTGTGCCAGCGAAGATTGCCTGGACCGTCGGCAACCGGGGATGCGCGAGCGATCGGGAGGGGCGCGCGCCCGGTCACATCACCGACGCGTGGTCCGTGCGTCGTCCGCGCATGATCCGCGTGATCGTCCGCGCGATCGTCGCGCATCGCGGCACGTCAGCGGCGCCGGCCGCGCGCCCGCGACACCACAGGCCCGTGTTGATCTCGGAGAACTACGCAGGCAGCGCGGCGAGATCCGGCGGTACGAAGATCGCGCGCGCCTCGATCGAGAACAGCCGGTCGCGGCTGTAGAACGTCAGCGGCGCCGTGCGCTCGAGCCCGGGCTCGGACACGAAGCGGATCGAATCACCGGCGGTGCTGTGCCGGCGGGCGGCGCGCACCAGCACCAGCCACACGCGGGTCAAGGTCTCGTGGTAGCCGCGCTGCGGGGTCTCGATCAGGCCGTGCGCGGCGTTGAGCCGCACGATCCCGAGCCGCATCCGCAGGTGGGCCTCGTCGAGCTCGTGGCGCGCCAGGTGGAGCCAGGCGACGCGGAGGTGCGCGGTGTGGGTCCACTGCGCGACCGTCAGCGTCCGGTCGTGGAACGCTTGCCACAGCGCATCGTCGTCGAGCGCGGCCGCGGCCGGATCGGAAACCACCTCTGACATGGTCGCCCATGATAACGCGACCGCGGCCCCACGGTGGCGGCGTGGTCAGCCGAGCGCGCGGAGCAGCCGGGGCGGGATCGAGGCGCGGATCTGCATGCCGCCGGGCACCGCGGTGCCCTCGAGCCACACCACGCCGCACTTCTTGATGATCAGGGCCTCGCCGCGCCGGCTGTCGCCGAACGCGAGCCAGGCCGCGAGCTCGCCGAGCCACGGCTCGTGGCCGACCACGGCGGTGGTCTCGTTGCGCTCGGCGATCAGCGCCAGGAGCTCGGCGCGCGGCGGCTGGGTCAGCAGATCGGTCGCGATCGGCGCCGCGGCCGCGATCGGCGCGAGCTGCCGGGCGGTCTGCGCGGCGCGCTTCCACGGGCTGGTCAGGATCCGCTCGAACCGGACGTCGAACGCGCGCAGGCCCCGGACCGCCTGGCGAAGCTTGGACTTGCCGGCATCGGTCAGCTCGCGCGCGGCGTCGTCGACGCCGGGAGAAGCGTCCTCGGCGGTCGCATGGCGAATCACGAACAGCTGCATGGCGGTATTTGACACCCAGGGCAGCCCGTGCGAAAGCCGCGAGATGAAGACGGCGCTGATAGCTGCACTGACCCTGGCAGTGGCCTGCGGTGGCCCGACCTCCTCGGGCTCGACGCAGCCGATCGAGACTGCTCGCCCTGGCCAGCGGCATGACACGCGGCACTCCGAGGCGATGGCGGCCAAGAGCGGAGCGAGCGAGGGCGGCATGGCCGCGCTGCCGCCCGAGGTCCAGACGTTCCACGACACGCTGGCGCCGCGCTGGCATGCCGAGCACGGCCCGCAGCGTACGGCCGACACCTGCGCGGCGATCCCGCAGTTCCAGACCCAAGCCGACGCGATCGTGAAGGCGACGCCACCGGCCGATGCCAATCCGGCGGACTGGTCGGCTGGCGCCCGGCAGCTCGGCGATGCGGTCGCGGCGCTCGGCGCAGCGTGCAAGGCGAGCGACGGCGCGGCGTTCGAGCAGGCGTTCGCGCTGGTCCACGAGCGGTTCCACGGCGTCATGAGCTCGGCGGGCGAGAGCCATGGCGAGCACGACGAGCACGAGCACCGGCCGTAGTCGCCGGTGCACGCGACCCCGGCGGCGACCGGGACAGCGCCCGCCCGCTCGTCGGGACAGCGCCGGCGTGCCGCGTGCCGTGGTACGCCACGGCATGAGCCAAGACCTGTGGCGGCTGGGTGCACAGTACGAGGGCGCGCCGCTCGATCCGGCGGACTGCGATCCCGATCCGATCGTCGAGTTCCGGCGCTGGTTCCAGCGCGCGGTCGACGCCCAGCTCTCGACGGTCAACGCGATGACGCTCGCGACGGTCGACGAGCGCGGCCGGCCGGCGGCGCGGATCATCCTGCTCAAGGAGGTCGACGACCGCGGCTTCGTGTTCTTCACCAACTACGACAGCCGCAAGGCCCGCGACCTCGCGGCGCACCCGTTCGCGGCGCTGGTCGCGTTCTGGGAGCCGCTGCACCGCCAGGTCCGGATCGAGGGCGCGATCGAGAAGGTCTCGCCCGAGGCGAGCGATGCGTACTTCTCGTCGCGGCCGCGCGGTAGCCAGCTCGGCGCGATCGCGTCGCCGCAGTCGCGGCCGCTCGCCAGCCGCGCCGATCTCGAGCAGCTGGTCGCCCAGACCGAGCGCGCGCTCGGCGACGCCGCGCCGACCCGGCCGCCGCACTGGGGCGGCTATCGCCTGGTCCCCGACATGATCGAGCTGTGGCAGGGCCAGCCGTCGCGGCTCCACGATCGCGTGCGCTACCGGCGCGAGGGTGCCGGCTGGACGCGCGACCGCCTGGCGCCGTGAACCGCGCCGGATGCCCGGGCCGCCATGGCCCGGCGAGATCGATGCTACAGCTGAGGCATGGTGCGTCCGCTGTTCGTCGTCGTGCTGGTCCTCGCCGCGTGCAATCGATCTCCCGCAGGCGCTCCCGCGGGCGGTGAGGCGCGAGGCTCGGCGGAGTCTGCTGGCTCGGCGGGCGCCGGTAGCTCGGTGGGCTCGACCGGCTCCTCCGCTGCCGGCGGCGTGGGCAGCGCCGCGGCCGATCCGTGGGCCACGGCGACCGCGCCCCGGCCGCCCGAGACGCCGGAGACACGCCGGCAGCGCGCCGAGGCCGCGCTCGGCCGGGTCTCGGCGATCGAGCCCGCGGTCGCGCGGCTGCGCCACCTGACGTTCGACCGCGCGGTCCCGACCCGGTACCAGCAGCCCGACGAGTTTCGCGCGTTCGTGCGCCGCGAGATCGCGCGCGAGCTGCCGGCCGAGCGCTCGCGCGATCTGACCGCCGCGCTGGCGCACCTGGGGTTTCTGACCAGCACGGCCGACCTCGCCACGGTCGAGGAGCAGGCGATGACCACGCAGGCCGGTGCGTACTACGACCCCCAGGCCAAGGCGTTCTTCCTGGTGATGGTGCCCGACAGCGACGTCATGCTCGATACGATATCGGCGCACGAGCTGACTCACGCGCTGCAGGATCAGCACTTCGATCTGACGAAGTTCCTGCCGAGTGAGGCGGGTGCGCCGGCCCGGCTCGGCGCCGCGGCCCGGCTCGACGACGATGCGGCGACGGCCCGCCGGTTCGTGGCCGAGGGCGACGCGACGTTCGTCATGCTGCTGTATGCGATGAAGGGCGTGCTCGGCGACCAGCTCTCGCCGCCGGTGCTGGCCGCGCTGCGCCAGCAGATCGTCCAGCTCGCCACCCAGGACCTCGCGGAGCTCAAGGCCCAGGCCCGCGCCGAGTCGGCGCTGTTCGGGGCGATGGACGGCGATATCAAGAAGTCGATCGACGCGATGGACGACATCCCTCCGGCGGTGCTGGTGCCGCTGCTCGACTCGTACATGAAGGGCGCGCTGGTCGCGCTGACGGCCTACGAGCACGGCGGCTGGGCCGGCGTCGATGCGCTGTATCGCGATCCGCCGGCATCGACCGAGCAGGTCCTGCACCCCGCGACCAAGCTGTTTCCGGTGCGCGATCGCCCGCACCGGGTCACGCTGGCGCGTGGCTCCGACCGCGAGCTCGCCGGCAACGTCCTCGGCGAGCTGCAGTGGCAGATCTACTTCACGCTGTGGAAGTCGCCGCGCGCCACCGAGGCTTCGGAGGGCTGGGGCGGCGACCGGTTCTCGGTCACCCGGCGCGGCGACGGCCGGCTGATCGGCCGGATCGCGACGACCTGGGACAGCCCCGCGGACGCCGCGCAGTTCGCCGAGGCGTTCCTCGCCAGCCTGGCGGCGCGGTTCCCCGGCGCCGACACGAGCCATCCGGCGGCCGGTGTCGCGCGCCCCGGCGGCGGCCGGGTGTTCGTTCGCACCGCCGGCGCGCGGGTGTTCATCGTCGACGGCGCCGACGACGCCGGCGCGATCGACACGCTGATCCGCACGGCCGCGTTCGATTGAGCCCAGGCGTCAAGTCGCGATCGGCATCGCGATCGGATCGGCAAGCGGACTCGCGCTGATCCGGCGAGATCCCCCCTGCGTGCGAGTCGGGAATTTCCATATACCGAGTACCAAATCGGCATCATGCCGCAGCTGTTTGCGGCATCTGCTAATGAGAATCTCGTTAGATCAGCTGTCCTGAATCATCGCCGGGATGCAGCGCCTTGCTGCAGCTCGGACACCGCGGATTGGGCGGACGCGCACGTCATGGCGCGACGCCGCGTGCCCGGTCGCGCGGGGTACCTCGAAGCGTGATCCGGCCGACGTTTCGCGTCTCGCCAGCGCACGGATCCCGGGGTTCGCGTAGGCCGGATTGCAAGTCCATCTCACACCGACACCCGGCGCGAAGTCACAGGCTCGCCGCGTCGACATAGCGAGATTGCGATGGAGTTAGAAAGGTGTGAACCGGCAATGATCGGTATTGGCTTATTTGCGGCCTGTGCGAATACTGCAATTGCGAACAACGAAATACAGGAATAAGCCTGTATCCAAACTTCTTCTCTTTTTCTCTGGAGGATGCCATGTCGATTCGTTCTATTCTGCTCGCGGCCACTGTCGGTATTCTGGGCGCTGCCGGTTGCGTTGCGTCGAGCGACGCCGCCGACGAGACCGCGGCCTCGCAGGCCAATGGCGGTGGCTTCACCTGCCTCAACAAGGCCAGCATCGTCGTCGTCGAGTGCATCGGCTCGATCTCGGTGCTGCCGATCAACGTCGACATCAAGAACGTCGGCGTGCTGAACAACAACGACCTCACCGTGCTCAGCGACGACCTCAACAAGGTCTCGATCCTCGACGGCGGCATCCTCAACAACGACAAGATCCTCAACGACGTCGAGGTCTCGGTCCTCGAGGACTTCCTGAACAAGTTCCTGATCAACGTCACCAAGAACGACATCGACGTCTGCACCGCGGTGCTCGGCGTCTCGCTCTGCAAGTGATCTGAAGTCCCGACTCCCAAGAGCGGCCGGGCCCGATCTCCCGAACCCTGGGCCCGGCCGCTCACGCTGTCCTCTGTACGTCACCCCCTGTACCCCCGCCGCGTGGCAGCGCGATGGTGCGGGGGTGATTGCTATTTTCGGCCGGTCCGTCGAAGCGTTGCTGCGACGGGAGCTCGAGTATCACCACGCCGGTGTCGCCAATCACAGCCGCAGCAGGTGCGCGCAGGCCTGCGCCTCGCCCGACACTGCAGTGCCGCCGCTCAGCGCTGCAGGCCGCAGCGCTCGGCGACCTCGTCGCGATACCCCACCCAGGCGGCGAGCGTGGCCTCCATGGCGATGATCACGCCGGCGTGCTCGGTCTCGGGCACGTGGTCGAGGATGATGCGCCAGGCGGCGGCGCGGTGGCCGCCCTCGACACGGCGGTGCGCCCGGGTCAGCGCCAGGGCGTCGAGCGGCAGACCGTAGTGGACGACCAGCGGGTGCTGCTCGAGCGGCGGCTCGGGCCGGCGCGGCGCGGTGCGATCGAGCTCGCCGCGCTCGTGCTCGGTGCCCTCGAGGAAGAGGGTGGTCACGGCGCAGGCCTGGGCCCAGCCGCGGCGCTGGGTGTAGTCGTCGAGCAGGGCGCGAAACCGCTGCGCCGCCGGGCCGAGCTCGATGGCGTGGAACCGCGACAGGTCCATGCCAAGGCCGCGTGGATACTCGAGGAACAGCTCGGGGTGAGGCCGTCCGGCGACGATGCCGCCGGTCTCCTCCTCGTAGAGGTTCTCGGCGAGCTCGCGCCGGACCTCGGGGATCGGGCACTGGACGTACGCCCAGCCGACCATCACCGGAAAATCTCGGACGTAGGCGGCGTACTCCTGCTCGAAGTGCAGGTGCAGGCGGTCGCGGGGGACCTTGCCCGACGTGAACTGCGACCACGCCCAGTGCGCCTTGCGCTCCATGATCTGGAGCAACGCGTCCCGGAAGGTCTGCCGATCCACCTGGGGAGCGTACGCCGCGGGTGCGGGGCGAGTAGCCGCGGCTCGCTGCGCCCCCAGCGTCACGTTGCCGCACCTGCCTCGACGAGCAGGTGCGATCGTCGTACGCAATTCTCGTCGAGCGTGATGCGGGACACGAGCCGTCACTGATCGCCACGGGGTGGCGATCAGTACAGCAGCCACATCGTCAGCACGACCAGCGCGGCGATCACCAGCGGCACGATCAGGCGCGTCGGACGGCGCGGCACGCCCATGCGTGCGATGTCGACCGCGCTGCGCAGGCCGGTGTCGACCGCGTCCCGCAGCCGCGTGATGTCGACCGCGTTGCGCAGGCGCGACCTGCCGTCGGGGTCGGCGACGTCGAGCATGACCAGCGGCAGCGACGACGGCGAGTCGTCGATGCCGAGGTCGGGCGCGTGGGGCTCGAGCGACATGTCGTCGGGCGGCCGCGCGGCGGGCCCGGCGCCCAGCTCCGAGGGCACCGTGGGCAGCGCCGGGCGGGTATTGCGCCGGCGATACAGCGCGGTCGAGGCCGACGGCGCGCTCGACCGGTTGGACGGCTCGGCGATCGACGCGTCGGTGCCCGCGGCTCGCGGTGCCCTGGGCGCGGCGATCGGCGCGCTGTCGCGGCGGTCGGCCACGAACGTCGGCGCGGCGATCGGGGCGCTGTCGCGGCGGTCGGCGACGAACCTCGGCACCGCCGTCGGGTCGCCGTCGCGCGGGTCGCGGGCCTCGAGCACCGGCACCGTGATCCCGGCGCTGTCGTGCTCGTCGAGCGGCGCGATCGTCGGCAGCGCCACGCGGTCGCTGTCGCGCGGCTCGGCTGCGAGCCGGGCCGCCATGATCGGCGTGCTGCTGCGCGGGATGGTCCGCGCGAGCTTCGGCATCTCGATCGTCGAGATGTCGCGCTGCTCGGGCGGGGGCAGCTTCGGCATCGCGATCGTGGAGACGTCGCCTCGGTCGGACGACGGCACGGTGACCGCACCACCGGCCTGCGCGATCGACGTGGTCCGGGTGCCGAGCGCCGGTGTGCTGGTCGCGCCGCGCCGCAGGGTGTGCGCATACCGCCGCGCCTGGGCATCCGGGCGAACTGCCCCGGCATCGACGACCTCGAGATCGGGTTCCAGGTTGTCGTGCACGGCACCACCGGCGATGCCACCGCCGGCACCACCGGCGACACCCCCGCTCAGCGCGCTGCGGTCAGCCATGCCGCCACGCTATCAGCGAGCGCTGCCTCTCGAAACGACGGTAGCGTCACACGATCTGCGCACGTGTCGGGGGAACGGTGTCCGGGACGCACGGGTCCCTGCCGCGCGGTGCGGCAGCGCGGCGACCGCTCGGTCGAGCGCGAGCTCCCCGCCCGGCGATCGCCGTCTCGACACGGGTCGCCACGCGCGGCGCGCGGCAGCTCGTGACAGCCCGGTGAAGCGGCCCGGTGGTGCTGCCGCGTCCGGGCCGCGGCTCGACGGCGTGGGCACCGCGCGGTGCGCGCGCGATCGTGAATCGCGCGCCGGGCGCCGGGCCACGCAGCGTGGCTCGGACACCGCCCGCCCGGCACGGTTGCAGCGCGCTCGTTCGCAAACCCGGACGGTTGTCAATGGCAAGAGCCGCCGAATCCGGGAACCCGGCGCGACCCTCGTTGTCGGAAGCTTCGATCGCAAGGCACGTCGCCCGGTGATCGCGCCGGCCGGCGGGCCGCGGTGTCCGTGCGCGGGTGCGTACGGATCGTCGCGTCGCGGCCGGCCGCCGGCGCAGCCGCGTCCACGACGAAGGTCCGTCCATGCCCCATCCCGAGCTCGCGCTGTCATCTCGCAGGTTCCACAGCGCTCCCCTGGTCCGCTCGGACACGCTGGCCGATCCCGACGCGGCGCGCGCGATCGAGATCGCGGCGATGCTCGGCGACTCCGTCGTCGACGTGAAGCACTGCATCGATCCCCGCGGCGGCAACGTGCGGCCCGCCACGTGGGCGGTCGTCGCCGGCGGCGCGGCGTGCCTGCTGGCCTCGGCGATCACGTTCACCGCGTCGGTCCACAACGCCGCCGACAACCATGCGCGCTGGCAGACCTGGACCCAGATCGAGCACAAGCCGGCCCACGCGTTCCGGCCGCACGTGCTACCGCCGCGCCTGGACTGGATCGCGTTCGGCGGCTTCGGCCTCGCGCTCGTCGGGCTCACGCTGGGTATCCTGCGGATCCGCGCCGAGCGGACCAGCCCGTACTACCGGATCGGCACCGCGCCCGGCGTCGAGCTCGCGCTCGAGGGCGCGCCGGCGCCGGCGTTCCCGCTGGTCGCGCCGTCGGGCGACGAGCTCGTGTTCAACTACGGCCCGGGCATCGACGGCGAGCTCCTGCTCGACGGCAGCTCGCTGCCGCTGACCGAGCTCGCGGCCGCCGGCCGGGCGCGCCCGAGCGCGACCACCGCGGGGGCGATCGAGGTCCCGATCCCGCCGCGGGCGCGGATCCGCGCGCGCATCGGCCGCACGACGTTCCTGATCTCGTCGGTCGCGCGGCCACGGCGCCATGCGGTGCCGTTGCTGGCCGGCCTCGAGAGCCGCGCGCTGTGGTACTTCGCGGGCTCGCTCGCGCTCCACCTCGGGATCTGGGCGTTCCTCCAGCTGCTGCCGCCCGACGTCAGCAGCATCAGCGTCGAGGTCCCGACGTTCGAGCCTCGACAAGATCGGCTACTGCTACGACAAGCAGCTGCTCGCGCACCCCGACCTCGGCGGCGAGCTCACGGTGACGTTCCTGATCGGCGCCAGCGGGGAGGTCCAGACCTCCACGGGCACCGGCTTCGATCGCGACGTCGCCGGCTGCGTCGCCGCCGTCATCCAGACGATCTCGTTCCCCAGGCCGGGCGACGGCATCGGCGTCCAGGTCAACTACCCGTTCCACTTCCACGCCGCGGCGGCGCGCTGACGGCGCGGGCCGTGCGCCCCGCTCCGGCGCGAATCGCCGCGCCGGGCCTCACCTCGGCCGCCGACCTCGCGCAGACTGTGGTCATGGCGACCGCGACCCGCGAGCACTGGAACGCGACCCGCTACCAGCCGGGCCCGGACGGCCACTACGAGAGCTGGTTCCAGCGCGCCAACGATCCGAGCGGACAGCGCGCGTTCTGGATCCGCTACACGATCTTCTCGCCGCGCGGCCGGCCCGAGGCCGCCGTCGGCGAGCTCTGGGCGATCGCCTTCGACCGCGCCGGCCCGCACATCGTCGCGGTCAAGCAGGTCCACCCGGTCGCGGCGTGCACGTTCTCGCGCGACCGGCTCGACGTCGCGATCGACGCCGCCCGGCTCGACGACGGCGCGCTGCGCGGCGCGGCGAGCTCGCACGGCCACAGCATCGCCTGGGACCTGCGCTACACCGGCGGCCAGCCGCCGCTCCTGCTCCTGCCCGAGCGGCTCTACGCCGCGCCGTTCCCGCGCGCCAAGGCGCTGGTCGGCCGGCCGCTCGCCCGGTTCACCGGCTCGGTGACCGTCGACGGTGAGATCATCGCGATCGCCGACTGGGTCGGCAGCCAGAACCACAACTGGGGCGCCAGGCACACCGATCGCTACGCCTGGGGCCAGGTCGCCGGGTTCGACGAGGCTCCCGACGCATTCCTCGAGTGCTCGACCGCGCGGCTCAAGCTCGGCCCGCTGTGGACCCCGCGGATGAGCCCGGCCCTGCTCCGGCTCGGCGGCCAGACCCTGGCCTGGAACGGCCTGCCTCGCGCGCTCCGCGCCCGCGGCCGCTACGCTCCCTACGACTGGCAGATTGAGACCTCCGGCCCCGCCGGCGACCTCGCGCTGTGCATCACCGCGGCCGCGGCCGACTTCGTCGCGCTGCGCTACGACAACCCGCCGGGCGGCACCAAGATCTGCCTCAACTCCAAGATCGCGCGCGCCGAGCTCACGCTGCGCCGCCGCGGCACCACGACCGTGCTGCACTCGTCGCGCGCCGCGTTCGAGATCCTCGACGACACCGCGCCGCCGGGCGTTCAGCCCGCGGTGTGAAGCGAGCGCGGGGCACGAAGCGGAGCACGTCGAGGTTGCGCACGTTCAGCGCATGCACGTCGATCAGCTCGCGGCGCGGCGCCACCCGATCGCGACGAGCCCTGCGGTGCGCCGGGTCAGCACGGCGCGACGAGACTCCCGTGCGCGGTGGGGCGGGGCTACGGCTTGCAGGCCTGGAGCGGGTCGGGGTAGCTCGCCGGGCCGTAGCCGGTGACCAGGTACGCCCGCGCGCCGCTCTGCCAGAACTTCTTCATCACGTGCTCGGCGTGCGGCATGATGTGGGTCGAGCCGCAGACGTCGTTGCGGATCGCGCTGATCAGCGGGCTGAAGTCGTCGGGCGAGTTGAAATCGAGGCCGGTGTTCACCGACGAGCTATGGCAGGCGCGGCAGCCGACCTTGACCACGCCCTGGTACAGCGACGTGCCGGCGAGGCTGCCGTTGGCGAACCGCCAGGCATCGGGGACGAAGTCGTCGCTGGCGACCGCGGTCGGGTCGTTGACCGACTTGGGCGCGTACATGCCGTCGATCAGCTCGGCGATCGCCGGCGTCGGGTTGGCGGCGCGGACCAGCGCGTTGAGCCGGCGGAACTTGTCGACTTGGTCGGCGAAGCTGAAGCCGGCCTGGGTCGAGAACTTGTAGCTGAACGGGTCGAACGGCAGGAACTTGGCGTTGCCGCTGACCTGCTGGGACCCGGCGTCGTAGAACGAGCTGATGCCGTGGCAGGCCAGGCAGTTGTTGGGGATCGACTTGTTGTTGCCGGTGCTGTCGAGCTGGGCCTGGTTGGTCCGGTTGCCGCTGGCGTCGTAGACCATGAACTTGACCGAATTGGCGCCGCTGCCGCCGTTGTAGGTCATCGCGACCGTGGCGAACGAGTGCTGGCGCGCGACGGCGTCGGCGAGCACGACGGTGGGATCCTGGTTGAACACCGCCTGGCCGGCGATCCCGGAGTAGTTGGTGACGTAGCAGGCCACGGCGCCGGCGCCGCCGCCGAGCGCGCGGCAGTGCATCTCGCGGCCCAGGCCGAGGTCGCCGTCGTTGTAGTAGGTCGCGGTGACCTCGCCGGTGGGGAACCCGAAGCTCGACTTGAAGCTGGCGAGCGTCGACGGCGCGCCGATCGCGTTGTAGTACGCGACGGTGTCGGCCGGCGTGATCGCGCCCTTCTTGCCGAGGAAGCCGCCGAAGCTGGCCGCGTTGCCGGCCGCGACCGGGATGTTGCTGGTCGAGACCAGCGCCGCGGTGCCGCCGCCCACGCCGGCGCAGTCCATGCCGATCGTGGTCCAGTCGGCGTTGGCGGCGAGCTCCTTGCTCAGGCAGTCGCCGAACGTGACGTCGTCGAACGTGGTCAGCACGCGGCCGCCGTTGGCGTCGTCGTGGAACGCGCGGACGCGGACCAGGCCGCCCTGCGGCCAGCGCGCCGCGACCCCGGCGCTCGGCACCGGCGCGGCGTTGACCGACCAGTAGTACAGTGGGTCGGTGCTGTTGACGTGGGTCTCGGCCGTGTCGCTGACCGCGGTCGCGAACTGGACCCAGTTCGCGGCCGCCGACGGATCCTTGGTCGGGTCGGTCATGACCTGGAGGCGGATCACCTCGCTGGGTTGGTTGAAGTAGCCCTGGAACAGGAAGCTCTTGCCGACCACCGCCCCGGCGGCGGTGGTGCCGTTCATCGGGCCGGTCTGGCAGGCGAGCAGAAACAACGCGGGTAACACGTGAGCATGGCGCATCGGACGTCCTTTCGAATTCGCTCCGGTAGAACGTCATCGACGGACTGTGTTCCCGAAAATCTGCGATCGGCGTGCCGCGGCACGATGGCAAGATCTGCGCGGCGATTGGACCGAGCGAGCGATCGGCGGGCGGTCAGCGGTTGTCGCCCTGGAGCGCCGCGGCCCACTTGCGCCATCGGGGCTCGAAGCTCTCGAGCTTCTCGCCGAGCACGGCCTCGAGCGCGGCCCGGCCGGTCGGATCGGTCTTGTCGGCGACGAACTTCTTGTAGAACTCGGTCAGCTTGCCCTGGTCCTGGAGATAGAGCAGGAGGTAGCGGGCGTAGGCGTAGGCGTCGAACGGCGCGTTGTAGAACTCGTCGCGGCTGGTGCCCAGGAGCCTGGCCATCTCGGGCAGCGTGTGGTCGGCGATCTGGTGCTTGAGGTTGGGCAGCCGCCAGTTCGGCAGGCCCCAGATGTGGCCCTTCTTCTCGGTCGGCCGCTCGTACAGCGAGGCGAGGCCTTCGTTGAACCACGACGGCGATGCCGGGAAGTTGGCCTCGACATAGGGGTGCACGACCTCGTGGACCAGCGTGCCGGCGCCCGGGCCGATGTTCATGACCATGGCGTCGTGCTCCGAGGAGTAGTAGCCGTACGGCGTGTCGGGGTCGTCGCCGAAGAACTTCTTGGCGCCGGCCATGTAGGTCGTCTTGTTGCGGAACAGCCAGATCTCGATCAGCTTCCTGGGCCGCGCCTGGAAGTACTCGGCCTCGAGCAGGTGGATCGACCAGTGCAGGATGCCGGTGGCGTGGTGCCGGACGGTCGCCGGCGACTCGTCGCCGATCACCACGAACGGCGGCTCGACGACGACCGTGAAGCCCTGGCCGCGGAGCCGGGTCTCGAGTGCGGCGCGGCGCCCGGCGAGCTCGTCGGCCGAGGGCTCGGCGGCGGCGAGGGTGGCGTGACAGACGATCAGGGCCGCGATCGCGAGAGGACATTTGCGCATGTCGTCGCGACAGCATGACGCGGCGATCTGTTGCGTGCCATTGCATCGCATCGCCCGCATCGGGCGGCGCCCCGAGCCCGGCACCCGAAGGCGCGCGCACCGAGCGGTGTCGCCCGGCGCCGGCGCCATCAGCGTGGCGCGGCGAGCTTGGTATGATGCGGCGCCGATGCCGGAGCCAGGATCGCCTCGCGAGCTGCGCGGCCTCGTGCCGTTCGAGGTCGCGGCGATGCTGGCGCTGGCGGTCGCGCCGCTGCCCGACGCGGTGCCGATCGCGGCGCCGCTGTTCGCCGTGGCCAGCGTGTCGCGCTGGATCCGCGGCCGGACGTGGGGCGAGGTGCTCGGTGGCGGTGGCTTCCCGGCGGCCGTCGGCGCGGCGGCGGGGCTGATCGCGCTGGCGATCGCGCTGGTCGCCGGTGCGCCGCTGGTCGAGGCGCTCAGCGGCCGCACCGTCGAGTGGTCGGCGTTTCCGATCGTCCGCGGCAGCGCGACGCAGCTGGTGCTGGTCGCGCTGATCGAGATCGCGCTGGCCGTCGCCTGGGAGCTGTCGCTGCGCGGCTGGATCGTCGAGCGGCTGCGCGAGCTGTCGCCGGGCCCGCCGGTGTTGCCGATCGTGGTCGGGGCGATCGCCGATGCGATCGTCACCCCGGGCGAGCTGGGCGCCCGGATCGGCGCCGGGCTGTTCGGCGCGGGGCTGGGCTGGATGTACGTCGCCGGCGGCGGGGCGGTCGCGCCGATCTGCGCGCGGCTCGCGTTCGGCCTGGGCGCGGTCGTGCTCGAGGCGCTGCGCCTGATCGGCTGAGGTCGGCTGAGGTCGGCTGAGGTCGGCTGGCGCCGCGGCACGCGTCGCGTAGACTCGGCGGCGTGCGTCGCGCTGCCGTGCTGCTCGTCGGGCTGCTGGTCGGGCTGTGGCTCGGCGCGCCCGGCCGCGCGGGTGCCGACACCGGCGCCGATCTGGCGGCGCTGATCGCGGGCCTGCCCGCGTGCGGCGCCACGCGCGCCCACTGCTTCGGGATCCAGCTCCACGTCACGGTGGCCGGCGACGGGCCGATCGCGCACGCCGACTGGCTCGCGGTCCAGCTCGCCGCGGCGAACCGCCACTTCGCGGCGCTCGGCGTCGGCTTCCAGGTGGTCGGCATCGACGCGCTGCCGGCGAGCTGCGCGCGTGTTGCGACCCGCGGCGAGCGCGACGAGGTGGCGCACGGCCGGCTCACCGGCCAGGCGATCCACGTGTTCATCACCGGCCGGCTCGACGACATCGATCAGCCGGGCGGCATCATCCGCGGCGTGACCTGGCACGTCCGCGGCGGCGACCGCAAGTACGTGATCCTCTCGACCGTCGCGCCCGATCGCGTGCTCGCCCACGAGCTCGGCCACGTGTTCGGCCTGCCGCACTCGACGTACGCGATCTCGATCATGAACAAGACCGAGCGCGCCGAGCCGCCGCCGGAGCAGCGGACGTTCGCCGACGACGAGATCGCCGCGATGCGGCCTGTGCTGAAGCGCCTGCTGCGCGACCGGATCATCGCGGACGTCGCGCACCCGACCGGCGAATAGCTCGACGGCGGTCGCGGACCGGGACCGCGCGTCGCTCGAGACGCTAGATGTGCTCGGCTGAGGTCCCGATCCGGTCATGCTCGAAGCGGCCTGCCCGTGTAGGTCCATCGGAATGGTTTGGCGAGCACGTCGTTGAAGTACTCGATAAACGCCGCCGTGCGGGAGCGCAGGTTCTCGAGCGAG